>CAUWIH010000035.1:0-23245 GCA_963558795.1 uncultured Megamonas sp.
AAAAGGATAGACAAAAATATGTCTATCCTTTACCCCAACATTTGACAAAGAACCGTCTTTTTTTGTGCAGTAACAGTGAGGATATGTTGAAAAAAAGCCTACTCCTAGTTCTACAATACCATTAATTATTGCGGTGAATAGTTTACGGTTTGTTATGGCTATAGACATGAATACAACAAGTAACCCTCTTGTTCTTACAACTGCAAACTTATGTTGGTAATAAAGGTGCTGGTGCTTTTTTAACCAAAAGGATTTATCCACTAATATTGCAGTTTGATTGTTGGGTTGGCTAGGTGGAATAACTACAGATAAAGATATTACAAAATAAGCACTTTTTATAAAGTGTATGCATACCATCTTATAAAAAGCGCTATTTTTGTAAAACCCCTCGAATTCGATGGGATTAATAATTAGAAATACCTATATGCCTGCGATATTAGTGGAAACAGCATTCATCTCTAATGATGAGGACGCTTACAAACTTATGTATAGAATAGAAGAATTTGCAAATGCCATCGCTCGTGGAATCACTGACGCAGAAAAATTATTTTAATGCTAAAAACCCCTATTACTTAGAAAAATCTAGGTAATAGGGATTTTTTTATTTCCACTTGATAAAAAAGATTTACAAATAAATCAAAAATATGGTATAATAAAAGCATGGAAAGAGAGGTGAAAAAGATGTGGATATACTAGATATAATAGAAAAGGTTACTACAATTTAGTAAATGTTTTTACTCTTTGGCAACTGTGGAAACATTCACATAAAAAGTAGCAACCTTTTAGGGGCGAAAGCCCCTACCTTCATTAATAGTATATCACATCTAATAAAGAATGAAAATTATTGAATGGTTACCTATAATAGCATTATTATCCACAGTGCATTGCATAGGCAATATGAATTTTAATACTTTAACTATGCTAGATTATATTGTATTAATAACAGGAACAATAGTTGCTGGTGCATATGGTAAATTTATTTGGGGAAAAATAAAATATGATAGATAATGAAACAAAAACCACATGGGGCGGTAAACGTAAAGGTGCTGGACGACCAGTAGGAACAACAAAAGAAATTAGTACAGCACGACCAGGAAGAAATATAAGAGCATACGATGATGAATATATGCTTATAAAAGAGTTCATGAAAATAGTAAGAAAAAATCCAAAACTAGCTGAAGAATTTATAAAGAATAATAGGTATTAGGGTGTAACAATAATGTTGAAAAAAGTTTATTAGAAGTAAAGCATATTACATTTTTAGTATATTAGTGAGTTTATTTTTATTAATTAGTTCATTTTCATATACAGGATATAAATTTTATATATTGTTCAGTGTTTGTATTGTAAGTATTATTGTTACAGTATTCAATATGTATAAAAAAGGGGTTTGAAGATGGAAGAAAAACAGGTAAATAAATACAAAGAATATCGTCAAAAGTTAGGAATGACACAGATGAAAATATGTGAAACATTAGAAATCCCAAAACGTACATGGGAAAAATGGGAACAAGGTATTCAATCCCCAGCTAAATGGGTAGAAAATTTACTGTTTGAAAAACTAGAAAAAATGATTAATGAGCAAAAATAAATTATTATTTTGATTTTGTATAGTAAAATAACTCCTAACACTTAGAATGAAATCTAGGTATTAGGAGTTATTTTTTGCGAATATTATTAAAATTCTTTAAATTACTATTGATGTATACCTTTTAAGGGTATATAGTATAATTTAAAGAAGGTGATGCCGATGGACAAGGAAGACATTAAATGGCTGATAGATACAGTGCTTACCGTTATTCAAATAGTGTTGACTGTAATCTTAGCTGACAAAGCAAAAAGCCCAGACCTAAACGCAGACAGCACAAGTCAAGACGTAAAAGATAAGGGCATGGTGGTAAGAGGTGCAACTCTTGCCACCATTATTATAACATAATTTGATAAGGAGAAAAATATTATGTTGAAAATTTTTATACAAGATAATGCGTACTATATTTTGAGCATATTAGTTAGTATTGTACTAATAGTAAGTTCTTTTTCATATACAGGTTATAAATTTTATACCTTGTTTATATTATGTGTGCTTAATATTGTACTAGTTTTAAAAAATATGTATAAAAGAAATGTTTTAAGATGGAAGAAAAACAGATAAATAAATATAAAGAATATTGAATGATATAATAAATATATAAATTAAGAAAAGGAGGAAAAATCTGCTAGCTAAAATAGCAAAAATCATTGGCATAATCTTAGCAATCCTGGAAATTGTTAAGACGCTCAAAGAGCTTTTCGATTAAGCCAACGATTTTTAACACGGTAGAGGGTTTTCCCTCTACCACAATTATAGCATATTAAAAACACTATGAAAACTTTAGATATTTTAATGTTTATTCTTGTGGTGGTAGCAATAAAAGATGTTAATACGTCTAATGGTATTTTAGATTGGCTTATTCTTATTGTTGCTATTATTTGGTTAGTATTATTTTTTATTAGAAGGTGATTAGTATGACGGATAAAACAAAATGGGGTGGAAAAAGAGAGGGAGCAGGGCGCCCTTTAACAAGTGGTTTTAATTAGTTTTATTTTAAAATTAGACGATTTAGAATTAACCACATGGCTGAATGGTGTAGCGATGGGTGTAATTCTTATGTATTGGTTTATACTATTCATGAAAAATAAAAAATGAGGGTTTGAATATGGAAGAAAAAGACATAAATGAAATAAAAGAACTTCGTTTAAAATTAGGGATTACACAGGCAGAATTAAGTAAAAAATTAGGTGTGCCTTTAAAAACTTGGGTAAACTGGGAACAAGGTAAAAGCAATCCAGTATCATGGGCACGAAAATTATTAGTAAAAGAACTTCATAGAATGATTGATGAACAGAAATAAAATAAGCCCCTACTATCTAGACTTTTCTCTAGGTAATAGGGACTTTTTCATTTATGGCACATGTGCCGTTCTATGTGCCGTTTTTTATCTATATTTATTTTTTTATATGTATTTTAACTTTATTTATTCACTGCAAAACTAGACATAATAACGGCTAAAACACATATTAAACAAAATTAAATTTCATTTAAATAATCTGTAACAGATTTAATAACATTAGCTCCATCAGAAGCAGCTGTAATTACTTGACGCAAATCTTTTGTACGTAAATCACCAGCCACAAAAAAACCTGGAGTATTTGTTTTACCACTTTCATCAGCAATGACATATCCAGAAGAATCAGTATTTACAAAATCAGGTACTAAATAATTATTAGGTATCATACCAACAGCAACGAATATACCATCAACAGAGATATCGGCTACTTCGCCAGTATTTTTATATTCTATTTCTATAGAAGAGACCTTTTTATCACCTTTAATGATTTTGGGAATGGCGGATTTTATAAATTCTACATTAGGCAAAGCTAAAACTTTTTCTTGAGTATGTTTATCACCACGAAGCTCATCACGACGATGAATCAAATAAACTTTTTGACAAATTTTAGCCAAAAATAAAACATCTTCAAGTGCAGTATTACCACCGCCAATAACAGCTGTAATTTTATTACGATAAAAAGCACCATCACAAGTAGCACAATAATATACACCACGACTTAAAAATTCTTGTTCACCAGGAATATTTAAAGTACGAGGACTAGCACCAGTAGCTAAAATGACAGATTTAGTTAAAAGTGTATCTTGGTTTTTGATTTCAATAGAATAAGAACTATCTTCATTTTTATGAATAGCTAAAACCTCAGCTTCTTTGATAGTAGCTCCCAACTTTTCCGCATGAGCTTGAAGAGCCATTGAAAAAGAAGCCCCATCAATATTAGGCATACCAGGATAATTATCCAAATCATTAGTAGTAACAATTTGACCACCACTATAACCAGCTTTTTCCAACACAATATAATTTAAAGCAGCACGAGAAGCATAAATAGCAGCCGAAAGACCAGCAGGACCACTACCAATAATTACAGTATCAAACATAAAATCACCTCAAACGAAAATATAATTTAACGAATAATCATTATCTATTAATTAAATTATAATATAACATCACCAACAAGTCCATAAAAATAAAATAAAGCAAACCAAATAAAGATTGAAAAAAAGAAAAAAATAAGATATCCTAGAACAATACAGGGAAGGATTAAGTAAGAAGCAAGCTTAGCAAAAGTCTAGACAAAAATAAAAATGATAAAAACAAATAACGAAAAATAAAAATCGAGAAAGAGGAAAAAGAAAATCAAAATGAAAAAACCAAACTCCAAAAAAGAAGAAAAAAACCAAAAAAATAAAAAACAACCACGCCTTCAATTAAATATACGCCTAACCCCAGAACAAAACGAATTAATAAAACAACGTCTCCAACAAACCCAAAAGCCTAAAACCGAATACATCATAGACTGTATAAACAATACCCCCATTTATATACTTCCTAACCTAGAACAAGCCATAAAAACGATGAAAAAACTAGGAAATAATACTAATGAATTATTATATAAATTAAATAATATAGAAGAAAATGAGCAACTAACCCAAACAGAATTAATAAAAAATAAAGCAGAATTAAAACAAATACTAGAAAAGATACAACAAGGATGTGACGAATTTTGGCAATTATTAAAATTACTAAAGCAGGAAAAACCAAAGCAAGCTTAAAAGCAGCCCTATTATATATTGCCAACGAAGAAAAAATCACTCAACCAAACGGGAAAAAATTAATAACTAGTTTAAATTGCTGGGGCGATTTACAAAATATATACGAAACAATGATTGCCACCAAAAAACTATACCGTAAAGCCACAGACAACAAACATAGTGAAATGTATAAACATATTCAACAAGCATTTAAACCACAAGAAGTAACTCCGAAAACTGCCCATGAAATAGGTATAAAATGGGCAAAAAAATGTTTTGGTGAAAAAGGCTTTGAAATCTGTATATGCACACATTTAGACAAAGAACATATTCATAATCACTTTATTATAAACTCAGTAAATGCCCTAACTGGAAAAACTATAGAAATTCATGCAAATAAAACATTAGAAGAATTAAAATATATTTCAGATGAACTCTGCAAAGAATATAATCTATTTATTATAGAAAGAAATAAATTTGAAAAAAATGATAATATCTATAGCATGACAAAAAAGTATGGTTTAGAGAAAAAAGAATATTTAAATCTTACTTGGCAAAAAGCAATTTATGATAGAATAAAAGAATGTATTCAGAAATCAAAAAATAAAGGATTTGTTTATTTTAAAGATGAATTAAAAAAATACAACATTGAAGTAGAAGAACAAAGACTAAAAGGTGATTTGATATTTATTAGTAGAGATTATAATAGAAGAATTAGTGATGAAACTTTAGCAAAAAATTTTGCTGATGAAAAACAAATATCGAAAAACAATATTGAAAAATATGTAGGGAAAATAGATAGTTATACAATAAAAAAAGAAGAACATTTATCAGAAAAAAAACAAGGATTTTATAAATTGATAGAGAATTTATTAAAAGCAATAAATAATACTCAAAACATAAAAACAAAATTAGAATTTTATCTATATATGGAACAACAGGGATGGCTTATCAAAGAAACATTAACAGGTAAAGCATATTATTGTAAAGAACAAAATAGATATATATATGACCAAACGTTATATAAATTGCTAGGCAATAAAGAGTATTGTTTGAAATATATAGAAGAAAAATTAAATTAAAGGAGATTGTATGGGGATAATAATGAAGGGCCATTTATTGGCAATATTTACTATTCTTTGTTGGGGAGCAACCTTTGTATCGACAAAAGTTTTATTAACAGATTTTACCCCAATAGAGATATTAATTACTAGATTTAGTATTGGTCTGACTATCTTATATATTATAAGACCACAAAAATTAAAATTAAGACATGAAGTGCATAGAAAATATTTAGTTGTTGCTGCATTAGCAGGAATTACATTATATTATTTAATGGAAAATTTAGCATTAACCTATACTTATGCATCAAATGTAGGGATTATTTCGTCAACAGCACCATTATTTGCAGCTATTTTAGCTAGTTTTGTTTTACGTAAGCACCGTTTAAATGGCCCATTCTTTATTGGGTTTATAGTAGCTATTACAGGAATTATATTTATTGCATTAGAAGAAAGTCATTTAAATATTAACCCTAAAGGAGATATTTTAGCATTAACAGGTGCAGTATTATGGGCGGTATATGCCGTAGTATTAAAGAAGATTTGTAACTTTGGTTATGATATGATTATTATAACTAGAGAAATATTTTTATATGGCATAATATTAATGATACCAGCTATTATATATATGGGATATGATGTAGATTTAATTCACTTATTAAAACCTGTAAATTTAGCCAATATGCTTTATTTAGGAATTTGTGCATCTGCAATATGTTTTATTACTTGGAATTTTGCTACAAAATATTTAGGTGTAGTAAAAACAACAGCATATATATATGCTTCGCCTGTAGTAACGGTAATTATAGCATATATTTTTTTGGGTGAACCTATCAGTATGTATAAAGTGATTGGCATGGTATTAGCTATTTTAGGATTAATAATATCACAAAAATAATAAAATTAAATTTTAAGCTATAAATATAGATATGTTTTCTGTATTTATAGCTTTTATTTTAGCTAAAATTATTTTATTGAAGGATTTAAAGCCTTTATCGACGGTAATAAATTAAAATATCAATTTTAAAATATTAAAATCAATTATAAAAATACAGAAATGTTAATTAAACAATTGCATAAATATATGAAAATTGAATAAAAATTTTTGGAGAGAATATATTCACACCAAAAAGATATTCATTAAAATATTGAACTTATAGTCTATTTATAAAAGATATTATTGTAAATGTTTGGTAAAATATTAATATTATTGTTAATTTAGCAATTTACTATGTTAAGCAGTAAAGAATAGAATTTAGATGAAATATGGACACTATAAGAAGAAAAATCAAGAAATATCTATGTATAAAATGCATTTAATTATATTTTTTTATAAAAATAAGACTTTATCAAGTTAAAAAAATTAAAAATAAAGATGTTTTTATTGTGTATTTAGTCTTGCACTTTGTGTAATACTATTGTACAATATTATCATGATTTTATGCGAAGGAGAGTTTATTTTATGAAAAATCATGATTTCATGAGCCATGAATTGAAGCTTCCTGAACTTACTCTTCGTGGTATGATACTAGGTTTACTTATAACTATAGTATTCACAGCTTCAAATGTATATTTAGGTTTAAAAGTAGGTCTTACATTCTCATCTGCAATACCTGCCGCAATTATTTCTATGGCTATTTTACGTATGTGTAAGGATTCTAATATTCTAGAAAATAACCTTGTACAAACACAAGCATCTGCTGCTGGTACACTTTCCGCAGTTATTTTCGTTATTCCAGGTTTATTAATGATTGGTTACTGGCAAGGATTCCATTTTTGGCAAACATTAATGATTTGTGCTTGTGGTGGATGTTTAGGGGTATTATTCACTATTCCGCTTCGTCGTGCAATGGTAGTAAATACAGATTTACCTTATCCAGAAGGTCGTGCTGCTGCTGAAATTTTAAAAGTTGGTAGTGCCAGCGTTCAAGAAAACAAAGGCGTTAGCGGTATGAAAGATATCGTAAGTGGTGGTATTGTGGCTGCTACAATCAATCTTTTTGCTGGCGGTTTTGGTTATCTTGCTTCTGAAATGACTCTTTGGATGAATATGGGTCGTCAAGCTGTTACTGGTATTCCTTTGGGTTTTTCTCCAGCATTATTAGGTGCAGGTTACTTAATTGGTATCGCTAGTGGTTTAGCTATCTTAACTGGTTTGATTATTACATGGGTTGGTTTTGTTCCATATTTTACATCTATTGCAAACATTCCAGCTGGTACAGATTTAACAGATGCTGCAATGTCTATTTGGTCTAGCAAAGTTCGTTTCATTGGTGCAGGTACTATTGGTATCGCTGCTATTTGGACATTACTTACATTATTAAGACCTATTTTAGATGGTATTAAAATGTCTATTAAAGCTGTATCTGAAAATAATAGTGCAGCTAACGATAAATTACATCGTATGGATACAGATATGACTCCAAAAAGTATTGGAATTGTATTTGTATTAGTTATTATTGGTTTAGTAAGTGTATTCTATTCTTTCTTATGTGATGGTGCATTATCTACTGGCATGATGGTATTATATATGGTAGTAGGTATCGTTGTCGCTATTGCTATGGGATTCTTTGTTGCTGCTGCTTGTGGTTATATGGCAGGTCTTATCGGTACATCTTCTAGTCCTATTTCTGGTATTGGTATTTTAGGTATTATTATTTCTTCCTTAGTGGTACTTTTCCTCGGTAACTTAGCTGGGTTATTTGATTCTCAATATGGTACTTTATTTGCTACTGCATTTGCAATCTTTATTACAAGTGTTATTACAAGTATTGCTGCTATTTCTAATGATAACTTACAGGATTTAAAAACTGGACTTATCGTTGGTGCTACTCCTTGGAAACAGCAGATTGCATTATTAATTGGTTGCGTTGCTGGTGCATTTGCTATTGCTCCTGTATTAAATCTTCTTTATGAAGCGTATGGTTTCCCAGGTGCATTACCTCGTCCTGGTATGGATGAATCTCAAGCATTATCCGCTCCGCAGGCTACATTGATGGCTACTATCGCTAAAGGTATTTTTAATGATAGTATGGATTGGTCTTATGTATTATATGGTGTGATTTTTGGTATTATTATCATTATTGTAGATGTTGTATTGAAAAAATCTTCTAAACAACGTTATACATTACCACCACTTGCTGTTGGTATGGGTGTATATCTCCCACCAACTGTACAGATGCCACTTGTTGTTGGTGCTGTTCTTTCTTATGTAATTAATGCTTATTTACGTAAACGTGCAGCTGTTCGTAGTCCACAAAATCAAGTTGATGATGTTGATACTTGTAACCGTAGAGGTGTATTATTTGCATCTGGCTTGATTGTTGGTGAATCTTTAATGGGTGTATTAATGGCTGGTATCATTGTAATTTCCGTAACATCTGGTGGTAGTGAAGCACCTCTCCGTATGGTTGGAGATGGCTTTGCTGATACAGCTAAATGGCTTGGTTTATTAGTTAATATTTTACTTATTTTAGAATTTGTTCGTCGTGTAATTACAGCAAAACTTAATAAATAATAAAATAAAGTATAAAAAGGTTGTAACAATGAGTTACAACCTTTTTTTATGAGATTTTTTATAGAATAAGAAAGAAGTGATTAGATAAAATTTAGATATTTTTAATGTTTATAGTATTGGTTTTAGTGAAAAAGTCATTAGAATTAGAAAATGATTTTATTGAAAATAAATTTAGACGTAAAGCATTTATAACAACAAATAATGAACTAAAACTCATAGCAAGAGCACTAATTGTAGGCGATAATTTTAAACCAAAAGTAAAATAAAATATTCCCATGGCAATAGGGATACTAATGATATTGTAAAAGAATGCCCAAAAGAGATTTTCTTTAATGTTTTTAACAACAGCCTTACTTAATTTTATAGTAGAAACTACGTCATTTAAATCGTTTTTCATTAAAATAATATTGGCAGAATCAATAGCTATATCTGTACCTGCACCAATGGCAATACCTACATTTGAACGAGCTAATGCGGGAGCGTCATTGATTCCATCACCGACCATGGCTACTAAATGTCCTTTTTGTTGTAAATCGCGTACAAGTTGTTCTTTATCTTGAGGTAGGGCATTAGCAATGACATTTTTAGAAGAAATATTTAATTTTTGAGCGATATGTTTGGCGGTGATTTCATTATCGCCTGTAAGCATAAAAATATTGATATTTAAATTTTGTAATTCTTTAATAGCATAAAAACTACTGGATTTTATAGTATCAGCTAAAGCGATAATGCCAAGAATTACATTATTTTCTACTATATAAATAGGTGTTTTACCTTGAATAGACAATTCTTTGCCTAAGTTTATGGCTTGGGGATTAGAGACATTATTGCTTTCTAAAAGTGCTTGATTACCAGCTAGACAAAGTTTATTGTTAATGATACCACTTAATCCTTTTCCTATAATTTCTTGAAAGTTTGTTGTAGATAAAGATGAAATATTATAGTCTTTAGCAGTTTGGCTAATAGCAAAACTTAGTGGGTGTGCAGATAATTTTTCTAGAGAAAAAGCAATACTTAGTAAATGCTGAAAAGGTGTATTATTGAGGGTGAAAATATCAGTTACTGTTGGCTTACCTTGAGTGATAGTTCCTGTTTTATCTAATATTATAGAAGAAATATCTTTTGCTTGTTCTAAAGCTTGTGCAGATTTTATTAAGATACCATTAACTGCGCCTTTTCCACTACCAACCATTATTGCTGTAGGAGTGGCAAGCCCTAAAGCACAAGGACAAGAAATAACTAATACGCAAATTCCGATAGATAAGGCAAATTCTAGACTTTGGCCAAGTAATAGCCAAGTTATAGTAGAAATTAAAGCTAAAGTAATAATAATTGGGACAAAATAACCACTAATTGTATCAGCTAATTTGGCGATTGGTGCTTTGGAAGATGTAGCATCATTGACTAGATTAATAATTTGAGCTAATGTAGTATCTTTACCAATTTTGGTTACTTTCATTTGAAAATATCCAGATTGATTAATTGTACCACCAATGACTTTTTGACCAGATGTTTTTTCTGAAGGAATAGATTCACCAGTGATAGCAGATTCATCGATAACACCATGACCTTGAGTGATGATACCATCTACAGGGATACTAGAACCTGCTTTGACAATTAAAATATCATTTAATTGTACTTTATCGATAGAAATAGTTTCTTCACGATTATTAATTAGACGAGTAGCTATTGGTGGAGTGAGTTTCATTAATTTGGTGATAGCAGAAGAGGTTTTTTTCTTTGTTTTATCTTCGAGATATTTTCCCAATGTGATTAAAGTTAAAATCATACCTGCAGATTCAAAATACATATTCATAGATAATTGGTGGGCTAAATCATATTGGAAATCTAGTAGTGCAAGCTGAATTTTGTAGATAGTGTATATACCATAAATTATAGCAGCACTAGAACTTATTGCGACTAAAGAATCCATATTGGGACGAGCTTTAAATAATGTTTTAAATCCTATTTGATAATATGAGATATTAACAAAAACAATAGGTATTAAAAGTAAAAATTGAGTAATGGCAAAAAATAAACTATGTTTGATATTCAGGAAAAAATCAGGTAAAGGCAAGGAAAAAGCCATGTGACTCATGGATAAATAAACTAGGGGCAGTAAGAAAATAAAAGAGATAATCAAACGCCAAGATTTAGACGTTGGTACATTGGCGTTGGGTTTTACGATAGGTGAAGTAGTCTCTTCAACTAAAGTAGCCTCAAATCCTAATTGATGAACAGTTGTAATTATTTTTTCAATAGAAAGTATTTGTTCATCAAAATCAACTGTTAAACTATTTTTTAATAAATTTACAGCATGATGATTAATACCAGGTAATTTACTGATAGCTTTATCTAAATTACTGGCACAACCACTACAACGCATTCCTGTAATGGTAAAATATTTTTTAGACAAAAAATCACTTCATTTCTATAAGAATTAATAAATTTAAATTTATTTTATTAATATTATAATGCATAATGATAATAATTTTCAACTAATTGATAAGGAGTTTCGTTATGGATTAAAATTATAAATATTAATATAAAGATTGTGCTAAATTTTGGTGTGAAATATAAAATATGTGTATAATAAACGGTATTATCTAACAAATTTGAAAATTATGGTTGTATATTAGTAAGTTTAGGTTGTATAATATAAACAATGCTATATAAGATTTATAAAAATATTATTATAATTAATGATTAGTTATGGTGATATTCGATTAATAACTTAGCGATAACTAAGTAAAGGAGAATTTTTATGATTATTAAACCAAGAGTAAAAGATTTTATCTGTTTAACTTCTCATCCAGAAGGCTGTAAGGAAAATGTTCGTCGTCAAATTGATTATGTAAAAAGTCAGCCAAAAGTTGAATTAGGTAAACGTGTATTAGTATTAGGTGCATCTACAGGTTATGGTTTGGCATCACGTATTTGTGCAGCCTATGCTAGTGGAGCTTCTACTATTGGGGTAATATTTGATAAACCAGCACATGGAAAAAGAACTGCTACTGCTGGTTGGTATAATACAGCAGCTTTTGAAGAATTTGCTAAAGCTGATGGCCTTTATGCGAAAACAATAAATGGAGATGCTTTTTCTCAAGAAATTAAAGAAAAAACAATTGAGCTTATAAAAAAAGATTTAGGTAAAATTGATATGGTGGTTTATTCTTTAGCTGCACCACGTCGTACTACTGCTGACGGTACAATGTATTCTTCCGTACTTAAAACTGTTGATGTGCCATTCACAGCAAAAACATTGAACTTAAAAACAAATGAACTTGCTGAAGCTACATTACCTCCTGCTACTCCAGAAGAAGTAGAAGCTACTATCAAAGTAATGGGTGGTGAAGATTGGGCTGATTGGATGCATGCTTTAAAAGCAGCTGATGTATTAACTGAAGATGCTTCAACAGTAGCTTATTCTTATATTGGTTCTAAAATCACATATCCAATTTATTATGAAGGTACTATTGGGGCAGCAAAGCAACATCTTTATAAAACAGCAGATACATTACGTCAAGAAGGATTCAATGCGATTATTTCTGTAAATAAAGCATTAGTTACACAGTCTAGTTCTGCTATTCCAATTGTGCCTCTTTATGTGGCAGTAATGTATCGTGTAATGAAAGATAAACATGTACATGAAGGTACTATTGAACAAATGTATCGTTTATGGCATGAATATTTATCTCAAGAAAATCCCAAAGTAGATGATGAACATCGTATACGTATTGATAATTATGAAATGAGCGATGATGTACAAAATACTATTTTTGAATATTGGGATAAAGTAAATAATGATAATTTAAAACAATATGCTGATGTAGATGGCTATTGGGATGATTTCTATAATTTATTTGGATTTGGCTTTGATAATGTAGATTATGATGCAGACGTAAATCCTGAAGTAAAACTTGATTTAGTAGAATAATCATTAGAATTTTTATAAATTGGTAAAAAGATACACTTGGTTAATAAAAAAGGTGTATCTTTTTTATTAAAATTTATGATTAATGTATAAATTTTTGTAAAGAAATAAAACAATTTGTATAATGTGCATAAATTCTTGCATAGATAATTTTTCTATGCTATACTAATTAAAGAAGTTAATTTGATTATTCCTTAAAGAGTGGGTCAACGCCCACTCTTTACTTTATATTGGGGAGTATTACAGGAGGTGTTTCGATGGCAAATCGTATAGAAACAGCAGTAGAAAAAATTGCAGAAGAAATTTTAGCTAATACTGGATATGAACTTGTCGATGTTGAATACGTGAAAGAACGTGATTGGTTTTTACGTGTGTATATTGACAAAGAAGGTGGCATTGGCCTTGATGATTGTCAGGAAGTAAGTGGCCTACTGGATGATAAAATTGAAGAACAAAATATTATTAACGACCGCTACATTTTAGAAGTGTCTTCGCCAGGTCTTGACCGTGCGTTGAAAAAAGAAAAAGATTTTAAACGTGAAATGGGTAAGATGATTGATGTTACTTTGTACAAAGCTATTGATGGCGAAAAGATGATTACTGGCAAATTGACAGGTTATACAAAAGATAATATTACTATTGACGAAGCTAGAGATATCGCATTAAAAGATATTGCTTTAGTTCGCTTGCATATTGATTTTTAAAATAAGATTAAGGAGTAAATGTAATTAAATGGCAACCAAAGATAAAGGCTTTTTAGAAGCGTTAAAAGAAGTTGGACAGGAGAAAGGTATTGCACCAGAAGTATTATTTGAGGCAGTAGAAGCAGCACTTGTATCTGCATATAAAAGAAATTTTAATACTGCATCTAATGTACGTGTGTATTTAGAAAGAGCAACTGGAGAATTTCATGTATACGCTCAGAAAAAAGTTGTTGAATATGTAGAAAATGATGTTGTTGAAATTTCTTTAGAAAAAGCACAAGAACAATTTGGTGAAAGCATTGTAATTGATGACATTGTAGAAATCGAAGTAACACCTGCAAACTTTGGCCGCATTGCAGCACAAACAGCAAAACAAGTAGTAGTACAGCGTATTAGAGAAGCAGAACGCGGTATTATTTATGAAGAATATTCCAATCGTTCTAGCGATATTTTAACTGGTATTGTGCAACGTATGGAAGGACATAATGTATTTATCGACCTTGGTAAAACAGAAGCGGTTCTTGCTCCGTCTGAACAAATTAGTACAGAACAATATAAACATAATGATCGCATTAAAGTTTATGTAGTAGAAGTAAAAAGAACATCTAAAGGGCCTCAAATTTTAGTATCTCGTACACATCCAGGTTTATTAAAACGCTTATTTGAACTTGAAGTACCTGAAATTCAAGATGGTACTGTAGAAATCAAATCTGTAGCTCGTGAACCAGGTATGCGTTCCAAAATTGCAGTTTTCTCTGCTGATGCCGAAATCGATCCAGTAGGTTCTTGTGTTGGTCAAAAAGGTTTACGTGTTCAGGCTGTAGTTGATGAACTTCGTGGTGAAAAAATTGATATTGTAAAATGGAATGAAGATCCAGCAAAATATATTGCAAACTCTTTAAGTCCAGCAAAAGTAGTTTCTGTAGCAATCAATGAAGAAAAGAAAATGTCTAGAGTAATTGTACCAGATTATCAATTATCTTTAGCTATTGGTAAAGAAGGTCAAAACGCTAGACTTGCAGCTAAACTTACTGGTTGGAAAATAGATATCAAGAGTGAAACTCAAGCCGCTGAAGAAGGTTTTGATTCTGATGACATGGATATGGTAGATGTTGTTAGTGAAGAATCTTTTTCTATTGATTAATCAACTAATAGGGAGCGATGATATATGAAAAAACTTCCTGTTCGTTTATGTGTAGGTTGTCAAGAGCCACATACCAAACGAGAAATGATTCGTATTGTCAAAAGTCCTGAAGGTGAATTTAGTATTGACATTACTGGTAAAAAATCTGGACGAGGTGCTTATATTTGTAAAAATATTACTTGTTTAGATACTGCTGTAAAGCAACATCGTTTAGAAAAGTCTTTTAAATGCCCAATAGACAATTCAGTATACGAACAATTAAAAGAGGAATTTGCCAATATTGATGAACAAAAATAAATTAATTAATATATTAAGCATCGCTTGTCGTGCAGGCAAGGTCATATCTGGAGAATTTGTTATTGAAAAAACATTAACTAGTAAAAAAAATATTAAATTATTATTAGTAGCTGATGATGTGGCAGAAGCTACAAAGGCAAAATATGAAAAGTTGGCTAAAAATAATAATGTTATGTTAAAAACAGTAATGCTTACGAAAGATGAGATGGCGAATTCTATTGGAAAAACAGATAGAGCTGCTATAGCAATTTGCGATGAAGGCTTTAAAAAAGCCATTTTGAAAATATTGGATAATTGAAAACCCTGGGGGTGGATTAATGTCCAAATATAGAATTTATCAATTAGCTAAAGAATTTTCTTTAGATAGTAAAAGAGTAATTGATATTTTGAAACAGAATAATGTAAATGTTAGTAACAACCTAAATTTGGTTGGTGAGAAAGAACGTGAGGTTATAGCTACTATCGTGAATAATAAAGATAATAATAAACAACAAACAATGAAAAAAAATAATAATCAGCAGAATGTAAATCATAAAAATAACAAAAATCATAATAATAACAATAATAATCATAGAAATAATGCTGGTAATGTAAATACAACAAATACTACTAATAATAGTAATGAACATAAAGCAAAACATAATCAGATAAACAATAATTCTGCAAATCATAAAAATAATAATCAAGGTAATAAAAATAGCCGTCCACAAAATAGCGAAAAAAATAACAATCGCAATAATAGAAATAACAATAATAACGGCAATAATAAAAATAATAATCATAAAAAGAATAACAACAACAATAATAATGGAAATTCTTTCAATAATAAATTTGGTGGTAACAAACGCAATAAAGGCAAAAATAATCGCCAACAAGTAGTAGAAACAAAACCACAGGAAATTATTCGTCCTAAACATATTAAAATTGGTGAAACTATTACAGTAAAAGAATTAGCAAGTAAAATGACATATCCAGTAACAGATGTTATCAAAAAATTAATGTTACTTGGTACTATGGCAACAATAAATCAGGAACTTGATTTTGAAACAGCTACTTTAATTGCTGAAGAATTTGGTATCGCTGTTGAAGAACTTCCACCAGAAGTAGATTTAACAGAAATCCCAGAAATTGAAGATGATCCAAAAGATTTAGCACTTCGTCCACCAGTTGTAACAGTAATGGGGCACGTTGACCATGGTAAAACATCTTTACTTGATGCTATTCGTAAAACATCTGTAACAACAAATGAAGCTGGCGGTATTACACAACATATCGGTGCATATCAAGTTATGTGTAATGGTCAAAAAATTGTATTTTTAGATACACCAGGTCATGAAGCTTTCACAGCTATGCGTGCACGTGGTGCTCAGGTTACAGATATTGCTGTACTTGTTGTTGCAGCTGATGATGGTGTTATGCCACAGACATTAGAAGCAATCAACCATGCTAAAGCTGCAAAAGTGCCAATTGTTGTTGCTATCAATAAAATGGATAAACCAGGTGCAAATCCTGACCATGTAAAACAACAGCTTGCTGAACATGAACTCATTCCAGAAGAATGGGGTGGTACTACTATTATGGTTCCAGTTTCAGCTAAGAAAAAAGAAGGTATTAATGACCTTCTTGAAATGATTTTATTAGTAGCAGAAGTTCAAGAACTTAAAGCTAATGCTAATCGTGAAGCTCGTGGCGTTGTTATCGAAGCTCGTCTTGATAAAGGTCGTGGCCCTGTTGCCTCTGTACTTGTACAAAATGGTACACTTCATATTGGTGATTTCATCATTGCTGGTACTGCTTGTGGTAAAGTTCGTGCTATGATTAATGACCGTGGTGAAAAAGTTAAAAAAGCTGGTCCTTCTATGCCAGTTGAAATCTTAGGTCTTGCTGATGTTCCTGAAGCTGGGGACGAACTTGCAGCTTTAGATGAAAAACTTGCAAAAACTATTGCTGAAAAACGTATTGAAAAACAACGTAATGAACTTATGCGTTCGAAGAAAGTTTCTTTAGATGATTTATTTAATCAGATTAATGAAGGCGATATTAAAGAATTAAATATTTTAATTAAAGCTGACGTTCAAGGTTCTGTTGAAGCTGTATCTTCCTCACTTTTAGGTCTTAATAAAAATGAAAGTGAAGTTCGTGTAAGTATCGTTCACTCTGGTGTTGGTGCGGTAACTGAATCTGACGTAATGCTCGCTTCTGCAGCAAATGCACTTATTATTGCATTTAACGTACGTCCTGATGCGAATGCACGTAAGCTTGCTGATACAGAAAAAATTGATATTCACACTTATCGTGTAATTTATGAAGCTATTGATGATATTCAAGCTGCTATGAAAGGTATGCTTGCACCAAAATATAAAGAAGTAATTCAAGGTAAAGTAGAAATTCGTCAAGTTATGAAATTCTCCAAAGCTTTAGTTGCTGGTTCTTATGTACTTGAAGGTAAAGTATGTAATAACTCTAAAATCCGTATTATTCGTGATAATATCGTATTATATGAAGGTCAAATCGAATCTTTACGTCGTTTCAAAGATGATGTAAAAGAAGTAGCTACTGGTTATGAATGCGGTATTACTATTGATAATTATCGTGACTTTAAAGAAGGCGATATCCTTGAAGTATATGATATGGAAGAAATTCCTCAGAAATAAGGAGTATATTAATGGGAAGCGTTCGTATAGAAAAAGTACAAGAATTAATTAAGCAAGAAGCCAGTGATATTATAATGCGTGACTTAAAAGATCCACGTATTGGCTTTGTTACTATTACAGAAGTAGATGTATCTAGTGATTTGCACAATGCTAAATTATATGTAAGTATTTTAGGCAGTGATAAACAAATCGAAGATACATGGAAGGGGCTAAATTCTTCTTTGGGATATCTTCGCAGAGAATTGGCTCATCGTATCCGTTTAAAATTTATTCCAGAAATAAAACTTTTTATGGATACTTCACTTGAATATAGTTCACATATTCAAAAATTATTGCTTAAAGTGCAAAAAGATGAGGAACAAAAATAATGGAAGTAACACTAAAACAAGCTGGTAAGTTAATCGAGCAAGCTAATAAAATAGTGTTATCTTCACATGTAAATCCAGATGGTGATAATGTTGGTTCTACTTTAGGGTTATATCATGCCCTAAAGGGGACTAACAAAGATATAACAATTTTATTAGATGATGATTTACCAGATAATTTAGGGATGATGGAAGGTTTAGAATTATATCAAAAGCCACAAGAAGGTCAAATCATTGAATGTGATTTATTAATAATCTTAGACGTTGATGTTGACCGTATTGGTAAGGTGAAAGATGTAGTAAAAGCACCAATATTAAATATAGACCATCATATTTCTAATACAAAAGTATCTGATTATTGCTATGTTGATGCAGATGCAGCAGCAACGGCTCAAATAGTATATAGTTTAATCAAAGAAATGAATTGGAATATCACACCTGAGTGTGCGACTTGTATTTATACGGGACTTTGTTCAGATACTGGATTTTTCCGTTATAGCAATACAACACCGTATACATTAAGAGCAGCCGCTGATTTATTAGAAGCAGGTGCAAGACCTGATAAAATTTCAGAAGTTTTTGATGCACGTTCATTTTCTAGTGTAAAAGCTGCAGGTAAGGCTATAGAAACAATCGAATTGTATCATGATGGCAAAATTGCATTAATGGTTATAGACAAGGCTTTGAAGCAATCTGCAGATAATACAGAAGGCTTTGTAAATTTTGCTAGAAATATTCGTGGTGTAGATGTTGCGGTAATGATAAAATATGCAGATGATGAAGTTACGCGTGTAAGCATGCGTTCAAAATCAGTAAATGTAAGTAAAATAGCGCAAAATATTGGTGGTGGCGGACATATTCGTGCAGCTGGTGCCACAGTAAACAAAAATCTAAATGATGCAAAAAATATTGTACTTGATGCAATAATCAAAGGAATGAATGAATAATGCCTAATGGATTTGTAAATGTTTTAAAAGCACCAGGGATAACATCACATGATATAGTGTCGCACTTACGTAAAATTTATGGTATAAAAAAAATCGGTCATGCTGGTACTTTAGATCCTGCGGCAGCGGGAGTCCTGCCAATTGCTATTGGTAAAGCTACAAGAATGCTTGAATATATGGACGATGTAGATAAATCTTACAAGACTGAAGTTACTTTTGGTTTTTCTACGGATACTGGTGATGATACAGGTAAAATCATTGAGCAAGTAGAAAACTATACTATGCCAACGGCAGAACAGGTGAAAGATGTTTTAGCGACATTTAAAGGTGAGATAAAACAACGTCCACCAATGTATTCGGCTATTCGAATTAATGGTGAAAAAGCATATAATCTAGCTCGTAAAAATATTGAAGTTGAGATGCCAGAGAGAACAGTATTTATTCATGATATTGATTTTCAAGAAATGACAGAAAATGGATTTATTTTTAGTGTAAATTGCTCTAAAGGTACATATATTCGTTCTTTATGTATGGATATAGGTAAAAAATTAGGTATTCCTACGGTTATGAGTTTTCTAATTCGTACCCATGTAGGGGTATTTAAATTAGAAGAGTCTTTTACTACAGAAGAAGTGGGATTATTACCACAAATGGCTTTAAAGCCTGTGGATTTTCCAATAAAGCATTTACCAAAATATATTATTTCAGAAGAAGAAGCTGTAATGATAAAACAAGGTAAAAAGATAGATATAGCTGAAAATACAACAATATCGGGTAGATTTATGCGTTTATATACGGATAAAGAATTTGCTGGTATTGGTAGATATGTAAGTAGTGAGCAGAAAATTGCTCCGCATAAAGTTTTGTTATAAATTTAATAATAGGTTGAAGATAATCAAAAAACTGCACCTTAAAAGTTGTAATCAACTTAAGGTGCAGTTTTTTGATTATATATAATCTTTTTTTGATTATATATAATCTTAGTATAGTATATAGCTGAATATTTTAATATCTTAAAAATAATTTTAAAATTTTTTATAAAAAATGCCAAAAAATAAAATTACTATAGGATATTAATAATAGAGTTATTTTAAATCAATAGAGAAAATATAAAAGATTTAAATTGTGAGCTTAAATCTTTATAAGTTGTTTTATTTTTAGTGAATAAATAAATTTATTGGTGAGTATTTTCATCCATATTTATTAAAAGTTTTGCCAATAATTTACGATTTTCTTTGGATAAATTCAAATATTTTTTTAGGAATTGAATATCTAAATCTGTTAAATCTTGACGAGTTGAAAAATCATTTATATTTAGTCGATGGCGTTTATTTTCCATTTCGCCATTTCCTGTTAGTAACCAATCTTTTCTAATATTATAAGTTTTGCAAAGAATATCAATATTTCTTTCGGTGACATTGCGTACACCTGTTTCGTATTGCCCAATAATCGCTTGTTTCAATCCTAAAGCTTTACCAAAATCAGTTTGATTTAACCCTAAAGATTTTCTAAGCAAACGAATTCTTTTTCCAATATCATTCATGTTTACCTCATATAAGTCTCATGTATCTCTCTTCTCTATTGATTTATAGTAATAATATCATAAAAAATAATACAAATCAATAATTGAATACTGCAAAGTATTGACAATATTACTGCTAAGCATTATTATATTATTAATTAGTAAATGATTAAATTATTATTAAAAAAAGATTAAGGGAAGTGATTTTAATATGATTGATCGTAACTATGACGAAGAATTTTATACCACCAATGAAGTGTTAGATAAATTTAAAAAATTATCATCTGAAGAGAAATTAGAAATTATTAATATTGCAGATGTATTATTAACTTCCCAAACAAATAGTAAAGAGACTGAGCTATCTAAATAATAATATTAATGCTTAAGCAGTTAGGTTGAAGGAGATTTTATGCAAATTGCTTATAAAACAGAAATAAAGCCTACATTAGAGCAAAAGTTAAAGATTCAAAAATATATGCAGGTTGGTTGTTATATATATAATCAATATTTAAATGCCAATAGCATGATTTATCATGAAAATTTAACTAACAATAATCATGCTCCATATATAACTGCTGATAGCTTTTTTGATTTCTTAGATAATAATCCTAAGTTTTATTGGTTAAAACACTATGATATTAGTATGAAAAAGAGAATATTAGTGAATGCTGAACAATTGCTAAAAAATTTGGAGATAGGAGAACAAGGTTTTCCTAAGTTTAAAAAGTTTTACAAGCACAATATGAAAATATATGTAGCAAATAATCTTAGAAATAAATGGATTATTGAAAGGCATCGCATTCAGATAGGCTCATTAGGGTGTTTTAGACTCAAGGAATATGGTTATTTACCTACAGAAGAAAAAATCATTGGGGGTAATATTTCATTTACTTTAAATAAGTATTACATTACAGTTTTTGTGGAAAAATCACAAACCTTCCAACAAAGTATGAATACTGGTGAGGTTAATCAAAAAGATGATACATTTTGGTTAAGAGAACAAGTAATAAAGTTAGAAAAGAGAATTAAACGTGAAAAGAAGCGGTTACAGAGAAAATATGATTTCCATAAGATAGACGCTTCGAGAAATACGTATTCTAATATTGAAAAACAACGTATAAAAATAAATAAGTTAGAACATCGTTTATCTGAATTAAAAAAACAGATACAACATTGATGGCTAGTAAATTTAGTTTTTAGTTGTTTAGGGGAGGTCTGTATGTAGTTTTGTACCGATGGCTAGTCGGGAATTTACGCTTTTGGAGTATTTAATCAATACAATGAAGAAAGAATTTTCTTGAAGTTTATTTCAAGTAGTAGGAGTACATAGGGTCAGAGTTTTACTTATAAATTTATTTTTATTTACTAAGCATATATGAATATAAATATTGGGTATACCTGTTTATTTTATCTAAGATTTTATATTCATATAAAAAAGGTACTTTTAGTAAATATTTATATTATCAAACATTTTAAATATTAAGGAGTAATTTTAAATGAAAAAAACTAATATTTCTAAATTAATCGTTGCTGGTTTAATTGCAACAAGTGTAACTGCGTATACTGGAGTAAATAATAATACATACGCAGCACCTACTTTAGATAGAGTTGCAAGCACAGCTCAGGAAGCTTTAGATAAGGCTAATGTTCAAGAAAAAGAAATTGGCGAAATAGAATATAAAAACGATTTACAACAAAATGCTATTGATAAACACGAAACTCAAATTGGAAATTTAGAACAGAAAGCCGAAGCACAAGATCTTATTAATAAAAATCTTGAATTTAAAGATCAAGAACTTCAAAATGCTGTAGATAAACATGAAACTCAGATTGGAAATTTAGAACAAAAAGCTGAAGCACAAGATCTTATCAATCAAAATCTTGAATTAAAAGACCAAGAACTTCAAGAATCTATCAAAAAGAATGAAGCAGAACTTGAAAGTCATTATCAAGCAATTGATGGATTAACACAAGAAAATAAAGATCAGCAGAATGAACTTAATAAACATGATGAAGCTATTGATAAAATCAATAAACATGATTTACAACAAGATGTTGTAATTGGTCAATTAGATGATAAAATCGAACAAAATAAAGCAGAAGTAAAAGAAGATATCAAAGATTTAACACAACAAAATATTACTCAAGATAATAGACTCGATAAAGTAGAAAATGGTCTTAGTCAAGAAACACAAGATAGAATAGAAGCAGATGAAGGACTTCAAAATAATATCAATGCCAATACTCATGCAATTGATCAAAATAGAGAAAACATCGAAGCCAATAAACAGAATATCGAAACAAATAAACAAAACATCGAAGCTAACAAACAGAACATCGAAACAAATAAACAAAACATCGAAACAAATAAACAAAACATCGAAACAAATAAACAAAACATCGAAGCTAACAAACAGAATATCGAAACAAATAAACAAAACATCGAAGCTAACAAACAGAA
>CAUWIH010000036.1:0-21880 GCA_963558795.1 uncultured Megamonas sp.
AGAGGCCGAAAGTACTTGCATGGAGACGTGCTGGGAGGATAGGAAATTGCCAGTTAAAAAAGCACTGAATAATTCAGTGCTTTTTTCTTATATATTTTTAGAAATGAAAATATATAAGTATACAAATTTAGAATTAGATAAAATATATAAGAAAAACCACTTCATATTATTATGAAGTGGTTTTTTATTTAGCTTATAATTTAGCAATAATTGCGTCACAATATGCTTCTGTGGTAGCTGTACCATGAAGGTCAGGTGTTAATGTAGTTCCTTCATTTAAGACATCATCGACAGCTCGTCTAATTTTAGTAGCGATATCATTTTGACCGAGATATTCAAGCATCATACAAGCAGACCATAAAAGAGCTGTAGGGTTTGCAATATGTTTGCCGGCTATATCTGGTGCACTACCGTGAACTGCTTCAAACATTGCATAATCTTTACCAAGATTACTAGATGGAAGTAATCCAAGTCCACCGATTAAGCCACTAGTGAGGTCAGAAACGATATCTCCATAGAGATTTGGCATAACCATGATATCGAATTGTTGAGGATTCATTACAAGTTGCATACAAGTATTGTCTACAATTTTATCATTAGCTTCGATTTCAGGATAATTTTTAGCAATTTCATAGAATATATTTAAAAATAAACCATCACTCATTTTTAAGATATTAGCTTTATGCACGCAAGTAACTTTTTTTCGATTATGATTTTTAGCATATTCAAAAGCATCTTTAATAATTCGTTCACTAGCGTGGCGAGTGATTATTTTAGTAGCGTGAATAGTATTTTCATCGATTTGTTGTTCTACACCAACATAAAGGTCTTCTGTATTTTCACGAAATACGATTAAATCAATGTCTTTAAATGCTGTTTTTACAGCGTTATTGGATTTTGCTGGACGAATATTGGCATATAAATCATATTTTTTACGAAGTGTAACGTTTAAAGAGCGGAAACCTTTGCCAATAGGTGTAGTAATTGGAGATTTTAAAAGAACTTTAGTTTTATCAAAAGAAGTAAACGCTTCATCTGGAATTAATTTTCCGTTAGTTTCATATTCTTTAGCACCAACGTTAAAAATTTCATAATTAAGGTCAGCACCAGCTTTATCTAAAATTTTTAATACAGCATCAGTTATTTCAGGGCCAATGCCATCACCTTTAAATACGGTAATTGTTGTAGTCATTTATCTTTCCTCCATTGGTACATAATGATTTAAGTCGCCAACATATTTAGTAGCAGGACGCATAATACGACCATCATATAGTTTATTTTCTAAGTTATGAGCAAGCCATCCTACCATACGACTGATTACAAAAAGTGGAGTAAACATATCACGTGGAATACCAAGCATATCATAAGCAAAGCCACTGTAATAATCGACATTGGCACAAGCAGTAAGACCTTTCATTTCCATTAATGTATCTTTTACGATACATTCAAAGCGGAGATAAAATTCAAATTCGTCATCACGGCCTTTTTCGTGTGCTACAATACCGCAATAGTGACGAAGAATTTCTGCACGCGGGTCAGATAATGTATATACAGCATGACCAAAACCATATACTAATCCGGATTTATCATAAAATTGTTTAGTTAAAAGGCGTTTTACTAAATCTTTAATTTTTTCATCATCACGAGTATAACCAATTTCAGCAAGGACAGCGTCCATCATATTAGCAACTTTAATATTTGCACCACCATGACGAGGGCCTTTTAAAGAGCCAATAGAACCAGATACAGCTGAATAAATATCAGTATCTGTGGAAGAGATTACTACATTCGTAAATGTAGAGTTATTACCGCCACCATGGTCTGCATGAATAAGTAGCATGATATCTAATAAATTTGCTTCTTTTTTGGTAAATTTACTATCTGGACGAAGCATATATAAAATATTTTCAGCAGTGGAGTAATCTTTACGAGGATAATGAATAATTAAACTTTTATGTTCGTAATAATGAATTTTTGACTGAAAGGCATAACAAGCAATAGACGGTAATTTTGCCATTATTTGAATACCTTTAGATAGTGTTTCGTAGACATCTGTATTATCTGGGTCTTCATCGTAATTATATAAGGTTAAAATTGCATGTTGAAGTTTATTCATGAGATTTTTACCTGGCATACGAAGTAGATTCATTTCAAGAAAGTCTTCTGGAAGTTCGTAACTTTCTTTTAATAGTGTACAAAAATTATTTAGTTCATGTTGTTTAGGCAAATATCCGAATAATAATAAGAAGCAGGCTTCTTCATAAATATAGCGTAAATCATGACGATTTTTTACTATATCATTAATATCTATTCCACGAAAAAATAATGTACCTTCAGTGTCAACTTTATTTCCATTATCGTCATATGTATATCCGACAACGTCAGCAACACGTGTAAGACCAACTAAAACGCCTGTACCATCTTCATTTCGAAGACCTTTTTTTACGTTATAATCTTTATATAAATGATTGGGAATATCAGTATAATTTTGTGATTTCCCATAGAATTGGGCTAAAAAGGTATTGTCCATAGATCGCTGCTCCTTTGCTATAATTATAATAAATAATATCGTTTAAAAAATATACTTGTCTATTATATCACAAATATACATGATTATAAATCAAAAATATACACTGTATACAATATTTTTACCTATAATGTTTACTATATCAATACACAGAAGTATAATATTTGTGTTATAATGAAAATATTGTCTAAGTGTATTAAAAGATAAAGGGGAGCGACGAATGCCTACATTAACAGAAAAAATCATAAAAGCTCATTTACAAGAAGGAACAATGGAGAGAGGTTGTCCCATTGCTATAAAAATTGATCAAACATTAACTCAAGATGCTACAGGAACAATGGCTTATTTACAATTAGAAGCTATGGGAGTAGAACAAGTAAAAACGGAATTATCGGTAAGTTATGTAGATCATAATACGTTACAAAGTGGTTTTGAAAATGCAGATGACCATAAATATTTACAAACAGTAGCTAATAAACATGGTATTTATTTTTCTCGTCCAGGAAATGGTATTTGCCATCAAGTTCATTTAGAACGTTTTGCAGCACCAGGAAAAACTTTATTAGGTAGTGATTCTCATACTCCTACAGCAGGTGGTATTGGTGCATTAGCTATTGGTGCAGGTGGTCTTGATGTTGCTTGTGCTATGGCTGGCCGTGCTTTTAATTTAAAAATGCCTAAAGTAGTAAATGTAAAATTAACCGGAAGTTTGTCTAAAGGTGTAAGCTCAAAAGATATTATTTTAAAAGTTTTACAGATTATGACTGTAAAAGGTGGCGTAGGTAAAGTTATTGAATATACAGGTGAAGGTGTAAAAACTTTAAATATTCCACAGCGTGCTACTATTACTAATATGGGTGCAGAACTTGGGGCTACAACTTCTATTTTCCCAAGTGATGAAATTACTTATGAATTTTTGAAAAAACAAAATCGTGAAGCTTGTTATGTAGAATTATCTGCTGACGCTGATGCGATTTATGATGAAACATACGAAATAAATTTATCTGAATTAGAACCAATGATTGCTATGCCACATAGCCCAGATGCAGTAAAAACAATTAGTGAAGTAAAAGGTCAAAAAATTGATCAAGTAGCTATCGGTAGTTGTACAAATTCATCTTATCGTGACATGATGATAGTATCTTCTATTTTAAAAGATAAAACTGTAGCAGAAAATGTATCTTTATGCATTTCTCCAGGTTCAAAACAAGTATTGACGATGTTATCTAAAAATGGTGCATTGACTAATTTAATTGCAAGTGGTGCAAGAATGCTTGAATGTACTTGTGGCCCTTGTATCGGTATGGGTCAATCTCCAATTACTAATGCATGGTCACTTCGTACTTTTAATCGTAATTTTTATGGTAGAAGTGGGACTTTAAGTGCAAATGTATGTTTAGTATCTCCAGAAGTTGCTGCTTATAGTGCGATAAAAGGTGTAATATCTGACCCTAGAGAAGCTGATTTTGAAATTCCAGCAGAACCAGAATATTTCTTAGTTGATGATGCTATGATTATTGCACCAGAAAAAAATCATCCAGAAGAAGTAGAAATTGTACGTGGACCAAATATTAAACCATTACCTGAAAATACACCACTTGCAAATGTAGTAGAAAAACAAGTAGTAATCAAAGTAGTAGATAATATTACAACTGACCATATTGCACCAGCTGGCGCAAAAGTATTGCCATTCCGTTCAAATATAGAAAAAATCTCTGAATTTATTTTCCGTGATGTACAAGCTGGATTTAAACAGCATTGTTTATCTGTAGGTGGTGGCTTTATTGTAGCAGGTCAAAACTATGGTCAAGGCTCTAGCCGTGAACATGCGGCCCTTGCTCCAATGTATCTTGGGATAAAAGCTGTTATTGCTAAAAGTTTTGCTCGTATTCATCAAGCAAATCTTATTAATTTTGGTATTGTACCATTTACTTTTGCTAATGAAGTTGATTATGATACTATTGATGAAAGTGATGTATTAAAAATAGAAAATCTTCATCAATTAGCACCAGGAAAAGCTATGGTAGTAGAAAATATTACTAAGAAAAATAAATTTACAGTAAATCATGCGTTATCTCAATTAGATATAGATATTTTAATGGCTGGTGGCCGTTTAAATTATATAAAAATGGGAAAATAATTAAGAAAAAATTCGTTTAAAATAAGTAAAAAAAGTATTTTGTTTAGTTGTTTGCTAGGCAAAATACTTTTTTTTTATGTTATAATAGTAAATTGGAAAATAAATGTTTACTATTTTAGATAGATTTTCATATATGAGGAGGGTGAAGTTTTGAGTCAGGAAGAAATAAATAAATCTCAGACTGAGCAAGAAAAAATTATTAATGATGAATATACAATAAAAATAATACCGAATAAAACTGATGATGTGAAATTATTTACAGTAAGTAAAAATATGTTTAGATACATAGTAATTTCTATAGTAATGATATTTGTATTATGTGTAGGTTCGTTAAGTTTTGCTGGATATATGTTTTTTAATAACCAGACTGATAAAGAGCATATTCAACAATTACAAGAAGCAAATACAATTCAGCAACAACAATTATCTGAATTAGATAAAAAAGCCAATAGTCTAAAAGAAGATATGGACCAGTTAAATAATTTAGAAAATGAATTAAAACAATTATCAGGAATTGAAGTGCCTACAAACGAAAACAATGATAATCAAGCTGTAAATACTGAGCAAAATGGACAAGGTGGCCCTTATCCAGAGCATCCTACAATTGAAACAGTGAGAACAACTTTAAATACAGTAGAAAATAATATGAATGGCAAATTCAATAATATGGAAGAATTAAAGAAAAGTTTACAGACTGCTATTATGATAAAACGTCAACAAGTAGCTATGGCTAATCAAACAATATCGGTTACTCCATCAATTTGGCCAGCAAAAGGTGTTGTAAGTTCACCTTATGGACTTCGTTGGGGTGGTAGTGATTTTCATCCAGGGATTGATATTGCAAATGATATGGGAACTCCAATTAGAGCAACAGCAGATGGTGTAATTAGCGTAGCTGGTTGGAATTCTGGTGGATATGGTAATATGGTAGATATTGACCATGGCAATGGTATAATGACACGTTATGGTCATGCTTCATATGTAGTAGTATCTGCAGGTCAGAAGGTAAAACGTGGTCAAATTGTAGCATATATGGGAAGTACAGGATTTTCTACAGGTCCACATGTGCATTATGAAGTTAGAATAAATGGTAGAGCGGTAGATCCATCAAGCTATTTATTTAATTAAAGAAAATTTTAAATTATAAAGTGGTGAATTAAACTAAGAGTAGATTAATTCACCACTTTTTTATATGTTTTTAATTTTTTTATGTAAAGTTGTTAATTTATATGATATAATAGAAAAAATTTACAAATATATTGGTATAGAGATACATATTAAGGAGATGATTTTATTGGCAAATGAAGACGTGAAGGTAAATCCTCAAGATATAGTAGAAAAAACAACGATTGCAGATGTATATCGTGCGGTTAAAAATTTAGATGGAGTTATATCTAAAACAAAGTTGATTTATAGTGAATTTTTTTCAAATTTATCACATAATGAAATATATATAAAACCTGAAAACTTACAAAAAACAGGTTCATTTAAATTAAGAGGTGCATATAATTGTATTAGTCAATTAAGTCCAGAACAAAAAGCTCGAGGTGTAATTGCAGCATCAGCAGGTAATCATGCTCAAGGGGTAGCTTTTGCAGCTCAACAACTAGGGGTAAAAGCTGTTATTGTTATGCCGGCAACAACACCATTATTAAAAGTAGAAGCAACAAAAGCTTTTGGAGCAGAAGTGGTATTATCTGGAGATAGTTTTGATGATGCAGCAGCAAAAGCTGTAGAATTACAAAAAGAGTTTAACTATACATTTATTCATCCATTTAATGACATTGAAGTAATTTTAGGTCAAGGAACAACAGCTTTGGAAATAATTGATGATTTAAAAGATGTTGATGTCATTTTAGTGCCAGTTGGTGGTGGTGGTTTTGCCAGTGGTGTGGCAGTAGCAACTAAAATGGTTAATCCACATGTAAAAGTAATTGGAGTAGAACCATGCGGGGCTGCTTGCATAAAAGCATCTTTGCAAGAAGGAAAAGTAACTTCACTTTCTAATGTAGAAACAGTTGCAGAAGGTACAGCAGTAAAAACACCAGGAGATTTAACTTTTGAATTTATAAAAAAATATGTAGATGAAATAATCACTGTTTCTGAATTTGAAATAATGTCGGCATTATTATTTTTAATAGAAAAACATAAATTAATCGCTGAAGGTGCTGGAGTATTATCTTTAGCTGCTAGTAGGAAACTAAAATTTAAAAATAAAAAAGTAGTATCTATTGTAAGTGGTGGAAATATAGATATTTCAACAATTTCAGCATTGATAGATAAAGCTTTGGTAGTTCGTGGTCGTGTATTTTGTTTTAGCGTAGAACTTCCAGATAAACCCGGACAATTATTGGCAATTTCACAAATTTTAGCAGATTTAAATGCAAATGTAATAAAATTAGACCATAATCAAGCCAAAGTTACAGATAGCTTTAAAAAAGTAGTATTAGAAGTAACAGTAGAAACAAATGGACTAGAACATATTCATCATATTACAGATAAACTTCATGAAAATGGATTTAAGATAAAGAAAATATATTAAAAAATAAAGCATAGTTTTTAAACTATGCTTTATTTTTATGAAAATTATTCAAGAAAATTATCAGTAGATTTTACTAAGTTAATTTTATATTTACTAGTTAAAATAGCATAACTAGTAGCTGATTGTTCTTCAAATCCAGGAATATCACTCATACAATCAGTTAAGATATATAATTTACGAGTAATTTCTGGTTTATCAAAATAATATTCGCAAATTTGGCGAATACTTTCTAATACGCAATGAGATTTTGCTTCACCTGCGATAACAATTTTATCATAAGTTGCGATTTCTTGTAGTAAGTCTAAGTTTGTATGGTCATGAAGAGAATATTCAGGTTTGATGATACCATACATTTCAGAATGTGGATATTGTCCTTTTTGGATTTTTGTCAAAGGAATATTTTGAGCCAATGATATAAAATTAATAAGATTGCTAAATTGACAATCTAAAGCATGACCTGTTGTGCCTTGGATACAATGATATGGCCAAATACATAAATTTTTATTGGCTTTTTCCAAATGACGAACATAGTTTTTACTTAAAGCAGGATCAATAACGGCTTTCCATTTACCTTCGGTTAAATCTGTAGATTTTATTATAGTAAAAGGATTTGGATGTTGATCATTTTCATCTACCCACCAACAAGGATGAAAGATTTGTTTTGGTTCATGAGTGTCTAAAGATACAATCATTTTAGATAATAAATGGCTGTTATTGTACAAAAAATTAGCTAAATGAATGATATCTTGTTTGGCACCAGGAACACCTAATGCACCACTATCCATAAAATCTAATTGAATATCGATACCTAAAAATAAAACTTTAGGAGCAGTAGCATCTATAGGCATAGATTTTTCTTGTCCTGCTAAATGTAAAATCTCATTAAAAGATAGGGGATTAGTTGTTTGTCCAACAAAATCTTCATTAAAAATATGATGTAATGGTGTGTTCATTAAAATCACCTCTATTATATTATATACAAAAAAAGCTCAGAATACTGAGCTTTTTATAATTTTACCAATGATATTTTTCACCACGGCTAATTTTAAAGGCACGATAAATTTGTTCTACTAATAAAAGTCGCACCATTTGATGAGTAAAAGTCATGCGAGAAAAAGAAATAAGCTCATCAGCACGGCTACGAATTTCTTCAGATAAACCAAATGCACCACCAATTAAAAAGGTTATATGGCTATGTCCAGATAAAGTAAGTTTATCTATTTTGCTAGATAACTCTTCAGAAGAAATATTTTTACCAAATACATCTAAAACGATTAAATAACTATTATTAGGAACTCTTTTTAATAGACGTTCTCCTTCTGCATTTAATGTAGTCAATTTTTCAGCAGGAGAGGGATTTTCTTTCATTTTTTCTTCATTAATTTCGATAAATTCTATTTGCGTAAATGGTTTTAAGCGCTTTACGAATTCATTAATACCATCACGTAAATATTTTTCTTTAATTTTGCCTGAGGCAACAATAGATATTTTCATGGTTAATTATTATTAGGCATTTCAGTTAAAGTAGCTTCAACATCATGAACCTGTCCATTTCTTGAAATTGTAATAGTAACGGTATCACCGACTTTATGACTAGAAATAATACTACGTAAATCCCCAACGGTATTAGTATCTTTGCCATCAATTTTTAAGATTAGGTCGCGTTTTTGGATACCAGCTTCATCAGCAGGGCCACCAAGTTCGAGTTGCATAACAATTACGCCAGCATCTACATTTAATTTGTATCCAGCTTGAGCTGCAGTTTGTTTATCTAATACACCTACACCAAGATAAGGATAAGTTACATGACCTTGTTTGATTAATTCATCAATAATAGGTTTTGCTGTATTAATTGGAATAGCAAATCCCATACCTTCAACGCCAGCAGCAGCAAGTTTTGCACTATTAATACCGATTACTTTACCATCAGCATTAACAAGAGCACCACCAGAGTTACCAGGATTAATAGCTGCATCTGTTTGTAAAAGTTTTACACGATTTTCACCGATGTTTAATGTACGGTTTAAAGCACTGATAACACCAGCAGTTACGCTACCTTGAAATTCAAGTCCCATAGGATTACCAATGGCAATAGCAGGTTCACCAACCATAATATCATCAGAATCACCAAATTCAGCAGTTGGTAAATCTGTAGCATCAATTTTGATTACAGCTAAATCTGTAAAAGGATCAGTACCGATTAATGTAGCAGAGAATGTTCTACCATCAGAAAGAGCAACAGTGATATCTTTAGCGCCCTCAACTACGTGATTATTAGTTACAATATATCCATCACTTTTGAAAATAACACCAGATCCTGTGCCTTTATCTACTTCTACTTTACGATTGAACCAATCACGAGCTACTGCTTTATTTGTAATACCGACAACTGCAGGGCCGACCTTTTTAGCAGCTTGGACAACTGGAGTATTGCGAGCATCAGATATAGAAGCAGTAGATTTTGGAGTGGATTCAGCGACAGTAGTGCTAGAAGAGCTAGTACTTGTATCATTACCACAACCACCAAGTAAGATACCAAAAGAAACAAGACAAACTGTTAAAATATAAAGTGGAAATCTCATAAAATAACCTCCTATTGAATTAATTTTATATAGATATTTAAATACTTAGTATTTCTTGAGATGAAGCAATATGCACTGATATATGATTTAAATTTTGTTTATTTAAAATACTAGTAACAGTTTTTTGGGCAAGCTCAGGAGTATTATTTTGTTCACTTAAATGAGCCAAAATGACTTCTTGAGGTTTATGAACTAAATTGCTTATAGTAAAAGCTGCATCGGTATTAGATAAATGCCCTTTGGTACTCAATATACGCTTTTTTAAAGACCATGGATATTGGCCATTTTGAAGCATATTGATATCGTGATTGGCCTCAATAATTAATTTATCTGAAGCGTCTAAAGCTTGTTTGACTGTTTCATTTACAAAACCCAAATCGGTAGCTAATGTGATTTTTTCATTAATTTTATTAGAAGAATTTTTATTAAATATATTGTAACCAACAGGGTCAATAGCATCATGAGAAATAGGAAATGATAAAATATCTAAATTTTGAATACTTAGTTTTTCGTTAGGCAAAGCCTTGCAATTGGTTAATTGATTTTTATCAAAATTTTGACTGGTAATAATTTGTTTTAGTGTAGCAGTTTTACTAAAAATAGGAATTTGATAATTTTTAGTAAAAGTTTTTAATCCACGAATATGGTCGATATGTTCATGGGTGATAAAAACAGCATTTAAATCATTTATATCTAGATGGATTTTAGCTAAAGATTGTTTTAATTTACGAGTACTAATACCCATATCAATTAAAATAGCCGTATGTTCATTATAAATTAAAGTACAATTACCTCGGCTACCACTAGCTAAGATTGAAATTTGCATAAAATAGCTCCTTTTTATATGCTTAATCTAGTAAGCAATATAGACTATAGTATATTACTGAGATTGAAAAAATACAATATAAAAAGCCACAGAAAACTGTGGCTTAAAGATTAATTTTTAATTAAAATAGATATTAACTAGCTTTGACTTTTTTTGCTTGGCATTCACTACAAGTACCATAAAAATAGAATTGATGGCGATGAACATCATAAGAAGAGTGTTTAGAAACTTCACCTAAACATTCATTAAAATCCATCATGATATCGTCAACGCGTCCGCAACTTGTACAACAAATATGAGCGTGAGAGCTAGTATTGGCATCATAACGGAAGGCATCTTCGCCAACATTTAAGATAGTGATTAAACCGATTTCGTGCAAAATATCAACAGTTTTATAGATAGTGGCTAAACTCATTGTAGGATAATAAGGTTGCAATTTATTAAAAATCATTTCAGCATTAGGATGTGCTTTAGTGTTACATAATGCGTTATAGATTGCCAAACGTTGAGGCGTAACTTTGAAACCTTTTTTTCTTAAGAGTTCAGTCACTTTTTGATTATCTAACATGGCCGAACTGCTCCTTTCTGGAAAAATTAATAATAATCGTTATTAAAATATAAAAATTATCCAAAAACTATAATTTCATTCTAAAAGAAAAGTAAAACCTTGTCAATAGTTATTTCTTGAATAAAAATAGCTTTTATTTAAAGGATTTGCCAAAAATTTTTATAAAAATAATAAATTGTGGAAATAATTATAAAATAGATGTAAACTGTTTCTTTTAAAGTTTTAAATAAATATGCTATAATTTAGAAATAATATAAAAAATAAAAGAAATATATTTATTTTTACTCAAGAATAAATATAATGTTAGCATAATTATATAAATAGTAAAAAAAGAAAGGAGTATTTATAAATTGCCTATGATGTTTACGCTAATGGTAAGTTCTTTAATAATACTCATTACCGTATTAGGATTTTTTTTATCTAAAGAATATTTTGCTCAAAATGTTTATAAAAGTGCTAGAAAAAAATTATTAACGGTAAATTTAATAACTTTAGTGTTATTTATTTGTTTGTATCCAAATGTTTTAGATTTTAAATATGCGTCAATTTTTACCAGTTTGATGGTAATGTGGTTCATTTTACAGGGGTTTTTGATTAGCATAAGCTTATTAGTTAAGGTATTTCGTATTATTTATGAAAAAACAAAAAAACAAGCTATTGATGAAAATCGTCGTCGTTTTTTACGTGGGCTTATTTGGGTACCGGCAGTATCAGCAACTTTGTATGGTGGATTATATGAACGACGTCATATTCAATTTGTTGATGTAGATATTGATGCAAGACAAAATCCAAAACTAAAAGGTTTAAAAATAGCACAACTTTCAGATGTTCATTTGGGAAATTTTTTCTCATTACAACAGTTTTATGAGATTTTAAATCAAATAGCACATAAATCGCCAGATATGTTAGTAATAACAGGGGATATTTTTGATAATGATAAACTTAATGATGAAGCAATAAAAATATTAAATGCATTTACACCATATTTCCCGTTTGGTGTATATTTTTGTTGGGGAAATCATGAACATATGCGTAAATTTGAGCATTTAAAAGAAGAATTAAGTAAAACGAATATTAAAGTTTTAGATAATGAATCAATAAAAGTTTTAAGTGGAGATAAACCGTTATATATTTTAGGTGTAGATTTTGTAGATGAATATGGCGATGATAGTTATTTACGTGAAGGATATGTAACGAAAGCATTGGCTAATGTTCCAGAGAATGCTTATAAAATATTATTAGCACATCATTCTATATTTATAGATGAAGCATTTAAACATAATATTGATTTAACTTTAACAGGGCATACTCATGGTGGGCAGTTTGCTTTTTTAGGAATACCGATTTTTCCTGTATTTAAGTATATGAAAGGTCAATATCAGCAAGGTAATAAAATTGCTTATGTAAATAGTGGGGCTGGTAGTTGGTTACCTTATCGTATTGGTTGTCCGCCGGAAATAACGTTTTTTAATTTTAAATAATTTTCTATAGAGGTGATAGGAATGAATGATATTGTAAAAATGCAAGAGCTTTGGCAAGAAATGAGTTCTTGGATGACCACATATATGAAGTCATTTTATTCGCCAGAAGCAGCAAAAACAGCTAAATCTCATTTAGAAATAAAATCAGCAGCAACTATTTTTTTTGATGATGCTCAGATTGTTGATGGTATTATTTTAAAAGAAAAACATACATGGATGGTTGTAAAAAATTGTGAAAGATTAGCAAATCATTTAAATTTAAATGAGCATGATAAAATTTTAGCTCAAATGATAGGCTTATTTCATGATGTAGGCAGATTTTACCAATTTACGGTATATCGTACATTTAATGATGCTTTATCAGAAAATCATGCTAAATTAGGGTTAAAAGTAATAAAAGATTTACCTTTTATGGAAAAATTATCACCAGATGATTTTGCTACATTAAAATTTGCAATAGCTAATCACAATGCACGTGAGATAGCTACAACTGATAATAAAAGATTTCTTTTATTTGCAAAATTAATTCGTGATGCTGACAAAATAGATATTTATCGTGTATTAAAACCATTTTTAGGACCAACAGATGGTACAGGTTGTAGTGCAGACTTTGTTGATTTATTTATGGCAGGAAAGCAATGTGATTATACCAAAATGAGAACACAAGACGATAGAAAATTAGTACGTCTAATGTGGGTATATGATATATATTTTTCGTGGTCATTACAGCAAATTGTAAAACAAAATTATATTGAAGATATTATTAAAAATTTAGTACATGATGAAAAAATGTTACAAGGTATTGAAAGATTGCGTAATTATATGCAAAAAAAATTACAAACTAAAGATATTTGGCAAGACTAGAGCGAAGAATAGATTATTATGCTAAAATAATAAGGTACGAAAAATAAAAGATATATTTTAGTTGAGAAGGGGTAGAATAATGGCAGAAATAATGGCGTCTAATTTTGTGCATAATGCTATTGATGAAGATTTAAAAGAAGGTAAATATACAGAAGGTATTCATACACGTTTTCCTCCAGAACCAAATGGTTATTTGCATATTGGGCATGCAAAATCTATATGCTTAAATTTTGGAACAGCACAAAAATATAATGGATTATGTAATCTTCGTTTTGATGATACCAATCCAGTAAAAGAAGATGTAGAATATGTAGATTCTATTCAAGAAGATGTAAAATGGTTAGGTTTTACATGGAAAGATAGAAAATACTATGCATCTGATTATTTTGGTAAACTTTATGAATTTGCTGTACAGTTAATTAAAGATGGTAAAGCTTATGTAGATGATTTAACAGCTGATGAAATTCGTGAATATCGTGGTACATTGACTGAACCAGGTAAAGAATCTCCATACCGCAATCGTAGTATTGAAGAAAATTTAGATTTATTTACACGTATGAAAAATGGTGAATTTGGCGATGGTCAAAAAGTATTACGTGCTAAAATCGATATGGCATCACCAAATATTACTATGCGTGACCCAATTATTTATCGTATAGCTCATATTACACATCATCGTACAGGTGATACTTGGTGTATTTATCCAATGTATGACTTTGCTCATCCATTATCTGATGCTATAGAAGGTATTACACATTCTATTTGTACATTAGAATTTGAAGAACATCGTCCTTTATATAATTGGTTTTTAGATAGCCTTGGCTTTAATGTAAATTCTCGTCCACGTCAGATTGAATTTGCACGTTTAAATATTACAAAAATGGTAATGAGTAAACGTAAACTTCGTCAATTAGTTGAAGAAGGTTATGTTTCTGGTTGGGATGACCCACGTATGCCAACAATTTCTGGTTTACGCCGTAGAGGTTATACAGCTGCTGCTATTCGTGATTTTTGTGAACGTATTGGTGTAGCTAAAGCTAATAGCTTAGTAGATGTAGCAATGCTTGAACATTGTGTGCGTGAAGATTTAAATGCACATGCAAATCGTATTATGGCAGTTCTTGACCCAATTAAAGTGGTAATTACAAATTATCCAGAAGGAAAAACAGAAATGCTTGCTTGTGAAAACTTACCAAATTCAGATGGTAAGCATTATATGCCATTTAGCCGTGAAATTTATATTGAACGTGAAGATTTTATGGAAGAAGCTCCAAAAAAATTCTTCCGCTTAAAACCAGAAGGCGAAGTACGTTTAAAAAATGCGTATATCATAAAATGTGAAGAAATAATCAAAGATGAACAAGGCAATATTGTAGAATTACATTGTTCTTATGACCCAGATTCTAAAACTGGTGGCAAAACAGCTGGTCGCAAAATCAAAGGTACTATTCATTGGGTAAATGTAGATACTGCTTTAGATGCTGAAGTTCGTTTATATGATTATTTATTAAAAGATGAAGAAGGCGCTGTAAATGGCGACTTTATAGCTTCTTTAAATCCAGATTCTCTAGTAGTATTAAATAATTGTAAAGTAGAACCTAGCGTAAAATGGGCAGCTCCAGGAACAAAATTCCAATTTTTACGTCAGGGATATTTCTGTATGGATAAAGATAGTACTATGGATAAATTAATCTTTAATCGTGTTGTAGGTCTTAGAGATACTTGGTCTAAAGTTGCTAAAAAAGGGTAAATTTATTTAATTTAAATTTAGATAGATTTAATAAAAAAGGGAAAATAAAAAACAAAGTGAGGTTTATTAATGGATTCAACAGCTTGGTTGGCACTATCTATTTTCTTAGTAGTGTACGTATTCATCGTTTCGGAGAAAATTCACCGAACAGTTATCGCACTAACAGGTGCAATGCTAATGATTATTTGTGGTATTTTAACTCAGGAAACAGCTATTCACCATATTGATTTTAATACAATTGGTTTATTAGCTGGTATGATGGTTGTGGTAAATATCACAGGTGAAACTGGTTTATTTAACTATTTGGCGGTTTGGTCAGCTAAAAAAGTAAAAGCACATCCTTTAAAATTATTGGTAGCATTATCTTTCTTAACAGCTATTTGTTCAGCATTTTTAGATAATGTAACAACAGTATTACTTACAGTGCCTCTTACTTTTAGTATTACAAGACAATTAAATGTTCCTGTAAAACCATTTTTAGTAGCCCAAATTTTATCTTCTAATGTTGGTGGTACAGCTACACTAATTGGTGACCCACCAAACATTATGATTGGTAGTGCTGTTCCAGAAATGGATTTTATGGCATTTTTAACTAATTTATCTGGTGTTTGTATTGTAACATTTATTATCACTATTGCTATTTTATTAGTTTTATATCGTAAACAGCTCGTTACCACAGATGAATTAAGAGCCAAAGTAATGGCTATGGATGAACGTAAAGAAATCAAAGATAGTACACTTCTTAAAAAATGCTTATTTGTATTAGCTTTAATTATCATTACATTCACAATGCATGCTGAATTACATTTAGAATCAGCAACAGTAGCATTAACAGGTGCTTCTTTATTAATGCTTATTAGTATTTCTACAAAAGAAGCAAAAATTGCAGAAGCATTAAGTAAAATTGAATGGCTAGCAATTTTCTTCTTTGCAGGTTTATTTATTTTAGTTGGTGGTCTAGTAGAAACAGGTGTTATTAAATTATTAGCACAGCAAGTATTAGATATTACAGCTGGTGATTTAACAAGCACTACAATGCTAATTTTATGGCTTAGTGCTATAGCTTCTGCATTTGTTGATAATATTCCATTCGTAGCAACATTAATCCCAATGATTAAAGATATGGGTGCTATGGGTATGACAAATCTTGCACCACTTTGGTGGGCATTATCTCTTGGGGCTTGTCTTGGTGGTAATGGTACACTTATCGGTGCTAGTGCTAACGTAGTAGTAGCAAGTATGGCTGCAATGCATGGCGAAAAGATTTCCTTTGTGAAATATTTCTTAGTAGCTTTCCCAATTATGATTATTTCTATCATTATTAGTAGTATTTACTTATATTTATTCTACTTATAATAAATATTTAAATAAAAAACGCTTAGTGGTTGACCACTAAGCGTTTTTTTATATATCACTATGTTTTACAGAATCAAATACAGTTGTAATTTCTTTAGCAGGTTCTTTATCTAATTTACTAGCAATAATAATAGCTAAAGAAGAAAATAGGAAACCAGGAATAATTTCATAAAGTTGTAAAATAGGACATACACTAGCAATATCTAACAATGCAATTTGTTTCCATAAAAGAACAGTAATACCACCCGTTATCATTCCTGCTAAAATACCATTTCGTGTAGTACGACGCCAAAATAAAGAAAATAATAAAGCAGGTCCAAATGTAGAGCCAAAACCAGCCCAAGCATACGCTACAATATTTAAAATAGAGTTATTCGGATCAAGACCTAAAGTAATAGCAATTAAAGCGATACCAATAACAGATAAACGAGTAACTAGCACTAATTCACGAGGATTAACATCTTTATGAATAAATTGTTTATATAAATCTTGAGCAACAGCAGAAGCACCTACTAATAATTGTGCAGAAGCAGTACTCATAATAGCGGCAAGTACAGCAGAAAGCACAATACCAGACCAAAATGGGCTGAATAATTGTTCAGTCATTACGAGAAATACTGTTTCGGAATTAGCACCAGTTAATGGAGTAGTTAAATAAACACTACCTACCATACCAACAAATACTGCTGCAGTAAGAGATATAATAACCCAAGTCATAGCGATACGAGTAGCTTTTTTTAATTCATTAGAAGAAGAAATAGCCATAAAACGAACTAAAATATGAGGTTGACCAAAGTAGCCAAGACCCCAAGCAAGTAAAGAGAGTAACTCTAAAAAAGTAGTGTAGCTACCATCAGGTTTGGTGAAAGGATTAAAAAATTCAGGATTGATAATATTAATAGCAGTGTATGTTTCAGAAAAACCGCCTAAAGTAAAAGCTGCAGCAATAGGTACGATTAAAATAGCAAAAAACATCATTACACCTTGAATAAAATCAGTCCAGCAAACAGCTAAAAAACCACCAACAAAGGTATAAAAGACAATAACAAAAGCGCCAAAACAAATAGCATATTCATATGGAATACCGAAAATAGTAGTAAATAATTTACCACCAGCAACGAATCCAGAAGAAGTATAAATGATAAAAAAGATTAAAATAAAAATAGCCATTACGATACGAATTAAGGGGCTTTTATCTTGATAACGATTCTGAAGAAAATCGGGAAGTGTTAAAGAGTTATTAGCAAGTTCCGTATATTTACGTAAACGGCGAGCAACAAATTGCCAATTAGCCCAAGTACCAAGAGCAAGACCTACTGCTATCCAACCAGCATTAAGACCAGCAAGGTAAGCAAATCCTGGAAGACCCATGAGCATCCAGCCACTCATATCGGATGCTTCAGCACTCATAGAAGTAACCCAAGCTCCTAATTTTCTACCACCTAAAATATAATCTGACATATTATGAGTACGATAGTAAAAATAAACGCCTATTGCCATCATGAATAATAAGTAAAGTAAAAAGGCAATAATAATAGATATATTATCTGACATAAAAATCCTCCTATGAAATTGTAATTAAATATTTGTAAACAATATTGTAACATGATAATTAAATAAAGTATATATGTAAATATGTATACTACAAAATAATGGATTAAATTAGTAAAAATATATAAAAAATACAATAGTTCTCTTTGAAAGTAGTTTGTATATATTTTTTAGCGAATAATATAAAAATGTATTTAACATAAAAACAAAAGAGGATAGAAAAAATATTTTTAGAGGATACTTTTGCTTACAAATATTATTAAAAAATGGATAATAACTAAAATAAATCGTTAAATTATGCTATAATATACGTATTATAAAAACAGAGGTGTAAATTTATGTCTTTAATGGATACAGAAATTATGGACGGTGTATTAGCAGAATTTGCTAATTTAGCAGCAATTCCACGTAAATCAAATCATGAAGAAGCTGTAAGTAACTTTTTAAAAGAACGAGCAGAATCTTTTGGTTGTAATGTAATTCAAGATGAAAAATTTAATTTAATTATCGATAAAGCAGCGGCAAAAGGTTGCGAAAATTGGCCACGTGTTATTGTACAAGGACATATGGACATGGTATGCGTAGCAAGTGAAGGTGTGGATTTTGATCCATTAACAAGTCCAATTAAAATTATTAATGATGGTGAATTCTTACGTGCTGAAGGTACAAGCTTAGGTGCAGATGACGGTATTGGTGTAGCTACAGCTATGTATTTATTACGACAAGAATTCAATCATGGTCCAATTCGTGCTATTTTTACAGTAGATGAAGAAGAAGGCATGACTGGTGCTAAAAAATTAGACGCAAAATATTTACAAGATGCAAAATATCTTATAAATTGCGACTCTGAAGATTTTAATACACTTACATTATCTAGTGCGGGTAGTATAAATATTGATGCAGAACGTCATATTACTTGGCAAAAACCAAATCATCGTTTCGCCTATAAATTTATCGTAAAAGATTTACATGGCGGTCACTCTGGGGAAGCTATTAATCGTGGTTTTGCTAATGCAGTAAAAATTGCAGCAAAAGCTATTAGTAGTATTAGTCAAAATACAGAAATAGAATTAGCTAGTATTACAAGTTTGAAAGCTAGAAATGTAATTCCATCTGAAGCTGAATTTGTATTTACAGCACCAATTTCTAATGTAGAAGTTTTTGATGTAACTGTAAATAAAATTGTAGAATATTTAAAAGCAGTTTATGGTAATACAGAAAAACAGTTTACAATAAAATGTATTCCTTGCGAATTACCAGAAAATGTTATGTCTGCTGAAGATATGAGTAGCATTGTAGACTTTATTAATTTAAGTATGACAGGTGTTTTAAAAATGTCTCAAGCCGAAGAAGGTTTAGTAGAATTATCTGCAAATATTGGACCTGTAGTAACAAAAGATAATGTTGTTAAAATCGCTGTATTCCCAAGAAGTGCAGTAGATGCTTTAACCAAAGAAATTGCTAATATCTTTATTCAGTTAGGTAAACGTTGTGGTATCAATGTGGAATGTGCAGAACCTACTCCAGGTTGGCCAGTAAATCCAAATAGTGAATTAAAACACGTTGCACTTGAAACATTTAAAGAACAAAATGGTTATGAAATGAAAGCAAAATCTATTCATGCAGGTCTTGAATGTAGCTATTTCTATGCAAAAAATCCTCATATTGATATTATTTCTATTGGACCAAACAATATCGATATTCATAGTCCAAAAGAAAGATTAGAATTAAAAACATTAGTGCCACATGTAAAATTAATTAAAGGCATTATGGAAAAATTAAATAAATAATTATTAATAAAAAAGGCGATAACATAAAAGTTATCGCCTTTTTATTAACCTAAATCTACGAATTTGCGTTTTCTTTGACTGAAACATAAAGACTGAGTATAACCAAAAGATTTTGCATAAGAAATAGCGTCATCTATATAATTGCCACAATGTTCAGGTTGATGAGCATCGGAAGATGTAATAATAGGTAAATTATATTCACTAGCAATTTGCATAAAATCTGGATAAGGTGAAATTTCAGCAATAGGATAGCGGTAAAATGTACCAGTATTAATATCGATAGCCATATTAGCATTTTTTACAGCTTTAGCTACACGAATTAAATATGGAGTAACATCAAAATCAGGAATATTTTTAAATAAACGGATATTGAATGGATGACCTAAAATATCATAAATATTACTAGCACAAAGTTTTTCTACTTCACTGGCATACCAATCATAAATTTCTTCTAAAGAGTGATTATTCCATTCAGTTTTTATCGCTGAAGAATCATAAGCCCAACCATGTAAAAAATGAATAGAGCCAATAATATAATCAAATTTATAAGGTGCTAAGATTTTTTTTACAGCATCTTGATTTTGAAAATTACATACTTCAATTCCAATTTTTACCTTATAACCTAAATTTTGTAATTTAGTCATAAATTCAAAATAATCATCTAAAGTATATTTAAATTTATTTTTTTTGAGCCATTGTTGTTGAAATTTACCAACAAAGCTATTGTCTAAAATTAAATCTTGATAATATAAATCTTTAAACTCAGGAAAAGTATGACTATGTTCAGAAAAGCCTATTTCATTAAGCTTATGAGTTTTAGCACTATTAAAAAAGCCTTTTACCCATTTTTCATCGTATGAACCATATTCTAAGTGCATATGATAATCTAATTTCATAATAATATCCTCGATAATGTATTTTATAGTTAATAAAGTTTATTTTTCTAATAAACTACGAATAGTAGTAGTAACACCATTTTCATAGTTTGGTGGAGCAATATAACGAGCAACTTTTTTTAACTCAGGGATAGCATTTTCCATAGCATAACTATAATATACAGATTGCATCATTTCATAATCATTTAAATAATCCCCAAAAGCTACACACTCTTCAGGTTTTATATTTAATTGTTTTTGTAATTTTTGAATAGCTGCGCCTTTACTTGCACCTAAAGGAATGATATCTACCCAAATTTCACTACTTAATACAACTTGCATATCGTTAGCAAATGGAATTAATTTATCATAAACAGTATGTTTAGCATCATGTTGATGACAATCACAAATAGCAATTTTTATAATTTCATCATCAATATTAGAAAAATCATCTAAAACTTTGTATTGAGTATAATAAAGGTTTAATTCATCATGGAAAGCTTTATCTTTAGAAACGATATAGCCCCCTTTTTTTCCACTTAAAACAATAGAAATTCCAGGTAATTTATTAGTTTCATTGATTATTTTTTGAACAACACTATCAGGTAAAGTAAAGGAAAATAATTCTTTGTTATGTTGACAAACGTAAGTACCATTTTCGGAAATAAATAATAAATCATCTTTATATTTAGGGAAGTGAGCAACGAGGGCTTGATATTGGCGTCCACTTGCTGGAGAAAACATAATACCATGTTGTTTTAGCAGGGTCATAATTTCATCAAAATCATCAGGAAGACGATTATTATCGATTAATAATGTACCGTCCATATCGGAAATAATCCATTTTATCATAAAAGTAGACTCCTTTATCGAAAAATAAATATTATATAAAAAAGTTTAACATAAATATTTAAATTTGGGTATAAAAAAACTACCCTTATGAGAGAGGGTAGTGTATATATCTATTTAATTGATGGTGGGCGGTAACAGGATCGAACTGCTGACATCTTGCTTGTAAGGCAAGCGCT
>CAUWIH010000037.1:0-21860 GCA_963558795.1 uncultured Megamonas sp.
TAATGAGTTTTTTATTTTTTTAGGTGTCGCACTTCATTATACAATCCATCATATAAAAATATAAATAAAAGCTAAACTTTTTATAGTTTAGCTTTTATTTTATCTATCAACTTCCTATTTTTTATGAAATAGGAAGTTGAATATTAATGTGAATATGTATTTATACTAATATTTTTGATTTTTTTATGTAAAATATATTTAAAATTTAAATCCATTTATGAAAGCATGTTTTTCTATAGGGCTTTTCTTAACTATGAATATCTAGTCAAAAATATTCATAAATTAAGTTAAATCCTGTATAAAGCTTATATATTGTCTGTAAGCGATTTTTACAATTTTGTATAATATCATAAGCATATATAAAAATAAATCTCTTATATCCCTTTATATTTTTATAATATTTACTTTTAAATTTTTATAATTAATCGATATTACTTATCTATTTCTAGATTCATATTTTAAAATATTTAAAATTTATTAATAATTAATTAAAATAAAATCATCATAACTAAATAATAATAGATATTAATTGAGTCATATTATTTATATATTAAAAATTTATTATATATATGTTTTTTACCTATGTTAAAATAGAAATGATATTTTTGATAAAAAGTATATTCACTAAGAAAATTTGATTTTAATAATTTATTATTGTATAATGTAAATAAAAGAAGAGAATAAACTGATGTTCGCTACGTCAGCTCTCTTCTCAAGTCGTTGTTAGTGAAGAAGAGGCTGTCCGTTATGACGGCTTCTTTTTTATTTCGAAATTAATCAAAATAAGAAAGAATAGTAAATATTAAACTCAATAAAGAGATTATCAATGATAAAACTTCATAAGCTATCATATTTACCACCTCCCTCCAACGAGAGAGCCGACACATCAATTTATTCTCCGTTTCATATTGTATCATAAAGACAAGCAAAAAGCTTGTCTTTTTATATTGTTCACAAGCCTTTAGTATTTAGTGTAAAATATTAATAAATACTTTTTTCACTTATTAATATTTATTTTAATAAATTCATCTATAAAATTAAAAAAGAGGTGATATTTTGGATAATTTAATGAAAATACACAATGATAATTTAATGATAAACGATTATTTACGAGAAGAAGAGATAAACGAAAATACTTTATTATTAAATTATAAAACATTGTTAAAAAGATATTTATCTCAAGGCGAGCCAGCAGAAGATACTTTGCAGAGTTATTATTCATTTATTGATAGTTATATAAAATGGTGCTTGGCAAATAAAGTGCATCCACTTAAAATAAATGAATATCAATTTATGTATTATCGAGATTACTTGATTAAAGCTAATTTAAAGAAAGGTAGTATTAAGGTAAAATTAAACGCGATTAAACAATTTTATAATTTAGCTGTAAAATTAAAATTAATCGATATAAATCCCGCCAAAGATGTTGGAGTAAAACTTCGTGAACATGATGAATTAGCACCAATGAAGTTTTTAACTTTAGAGCAATTAAAAAGTCTATTACTTACAATTCCAGCTTATGATGAAAAACACATTGAATATTTACGTGATAAATTAATTATTATGCTTATGGCACTAGAAGGATTACGTACTGTAGAGGTTCATCGTATGTCTATTGGTGATATTAATTGGGACACAAAAACCATCTATATTCATGGTAAAGGTCATAATGATTTTATTTATCCCAGAAATGATATTTTAATATTACTAAAAAAATATATATCAGTCCGTCCATTCAGCTTTGCTCATATCGATGAATTTGGTGAGCCTGTATTTACTACGTTAACTAACCAAGTAAAAGGTAAACGCATGGATAGACGTGGTATCCGTTATAATGTAGATAAATGGCTAACTAAAGCAGGTTTTAAGCAAAAAGGCATCAGTTGTCATATGCTTCGTCATACTTGTGGCACATTATTATATAAAGATACCAAAGATTTACAAATAGTAAAAGAAGTCCTTCGTCATAGCAATGTTAATATTACTAGTAAATATGCCCATGTATATAATAGTTTAGATAAACGTTATACTTCTGAAATAGAAATAGATTTAAATAATGAATAATTCTATACAAAAAACGACACTATAAATATTATAATCATGTCTTACCAGAAGAAGAAAATAAAAAAGAAGCTTGTCCGTTTATCCGGCGCAAGCTCTTGAAAGGAACGGCATTCCGGCCATAAGACAACAAGCTTCTTCTACTAATAGTATATCAAATAGTGAAACTACTAACAATAATAATCATATATTATTAACTGAAGAAAGTATACATGGAGAAAATTATACTACTACAACAATAAGTATTGGAACATTATTAACTGCCTTTGACGGAATAGCAATGTTTTATTTTGGCAATACCTTATTAGGAATAATTTATATTCTTATTTTAATATGGCGGTTAGTTTCCTCGATAAATTCTTTTTAGCACTTCCTAATGATAAAAAAACTAATGCAAAATATTTGATAAATAGATATAGAGCATTGAGCCATAGAAATATAACAAGCATGGAAGAATTTTTATTTCTTGACCAATGAAGCAAAGATATTACAGACCATTATTTTTCTCGTGAATAGGTTTGTGTTGCAATATGATAAAAAAAACAAAAAAGTCTAGCCTTTTTGTTGGGGCTAGATTTCTTTGCTAAGGATTACGGTGTTTGTCTTCAGCTAAAAACGGTATTTAATCGTAGTTAACAGTTCCCATTTTAACCAAGGAATGTTATATATATATTATACCATAAATCTTAAACCCGTTCATAATGCGACCATAAACTGATTACTTTTATAATTTTTTCTTCTTCATAAACTTGATAAACTAATCTGTGTTGAATATTTATTCTTCTGGAGTATACTCCGTCTAATATGCTAATTAATTTTTCATAACTGGGTGGAGTTTTATAAGGATTTTGTGCAATTAAATCAATTAATAATTTAGCCTTTTTATCAAGATGAACCGATTTTAATTTTGGAATATCTTTTATAGCAGTCTTAGTATAAACAATTTTATACAATTACCATTCAACCTCACTTTCAGATACACAATCTTCAAGTGGAGTGTTTTTCCCTTCTATGATTTTATCTTTCATTTCAGGATTAGACAAAATGGCAAGAGTTTCTATTAAACCATGATAATCTTCTTCACTAAGTACGACAGCATTACCAAATTTAGTAGTAATATTTAGCAAATCATTGTACTTTATTGTGTTTTCAAGCATTTCAAATATATTTTGTCTAAAATTAGTAACATTCGTTATAGTCATATAATCATCTCCTTTATGTACATTATAACGTACATAAAGGAGAAATACAATAAATTATAATAGTGTCGTTTTTGTATTAATATTATATTAAAATTTATACATATCTTTCCATTGCGATTTCGTCGCAATTAGGGAACTTAGGACAATCAATACATTCTTTCCATACTTTTTGCGGTAAATCTTCTTTAGTTACTATTTTAAAGCCTAATGTCGCAAAAAATTTATCTTGATATGTGAGTGTAAATACTTTTTTTACCCCGAAAGTCTTACCTTCTTCAATTAAATGTTTTACAATATTTGCTCCTATATGACGACGCAAAGCTTTCTTTGCTACAGCTAAAGTACGTACTTCAGCCAATTCATCCCAAACTATATGGAGTCCACCTACACCTAAGATTTCTCCATTTTCTTCAGCAACATACATATCTCGCAATGTTTCATATAATGTATTACGCGAACGCATTAACATTACACCTTCTTTAGCATAAATACTTACTAATTCATATATTGCTTCAACATCACCAAATGTAGCTTTGCGGTAAATCATAAAAATCTCTCCTCTATATAATATCAAGCTTGCAATAATGCAGAAGGACAAATATCTTTGAGTGGACATTCGGAACATAATGGATTTCTAGCACGACAAACTTTTCTGCCATGCCAAATAAGCCAATGATGAGCATCTGACCATTTTTCCATAGGAATTGCTTTTTGTAAACCTTTTTCTACTTCAGTTGGTGTATCTCCTATAGCTAATTTTAAACGATTAGAAACTCGAAATACATGTGTATCCACTGCAATTGCTGGGCGATTAAATGCTATACTAGAAACCACATTAGCCGTTTTTCTACCTACACCTGGTAATTTTAATAATTCATCAAAATCAGAAGGAACTTGTCCATGGTAATCACTACATAATTTATGACAAGTAGCAATAATATTTTTAGCTTTATTTCTAAATAAACCACAATCACGAATTTCTTCTTCTAATTTTTCTACACCTAAATTTAAAATAGTTTCAGGCGTGTTTGCCTTAGCAAATAAACGAGCAGTAGTAACATTTACACGTTTATCTGTACATTGTGCAGATAATATCACTGCAATTAATAACTCAAAAGGATTATTAAAATTCAACGCAGATTTCGTATCTTTATAAGTAGTTTCTAAAATTTCTAGCATTTCATCTTTTATTTTTTTTGTAATTCTCATAAGAACCTCATTTTTATACATTAAAGTAAACTTGTAAACCTAAGTATACCACAATGTTTATATTAAATCTAGTAAAATTATAAAATAACAATTGTATATTTATTAATTTTTAATATATGGTTTTAATCCTAAAGTAACAAAGAAAATGATTGCCGCCAAAATCGCAATAGTAGCACCAGTTGCAATATCAGCATAATAAGAAATAATCAAACCACATAATCCCGAAAACATAGCAAATGATACAGATAATGCATGATAAGTTCTAGCGTTACTAGCAATATTTCTAGCCGCTGCTGCTGGTAAAATAAGCAATGAATTAATAATTAATAAACCTACCCATTGAATACTAATAGATACTACAATAGCCACAATAGAGGCAAAAATCATCTCAACATATAGTGTTTTTATACCACGACTAGATGCAAAACCATCATTTATACTAATAATCAATAACTGATTAAACAACAAACACCATGCCGCTATAACTACAACAAAAGTAATTAATAAATATGCAAGTTCGTTACCTGTAATACTTAAAATATCACCTATAAAATATGATGTATAATTATTAAAATTTCCACCATGAGACATCAAAATTAAACCAATAGCTACACCTGCTGAGGAAAAAACACCAATAATTGTGTCTGTAGATGCACTACTACGATGTTTTATATACGTAATTAAACAAGCAAAAATAATTGAAAAAACAATTAACGATATGAGTGGCTCTCCACTACCTAATAACACGCCAACGGCAACCCCAGTAAATGCACCATGACCTAAAGAGTCAGAGAAAAACGCCATACGATTACTTACAACCATGGTACTTAAAATCCCCAAAAGAGGAGTAATCATTAATACTGCGAGTAAAGCATTTTTCATAAAAACATGATTAGTCCAAGCAAATGGCAAAATTATATCTAATAAATTATAAATTGTATCTAGCACTGTTCATCCTCCTTTAAAGGAGCTACAATATTTCCAAATAATTCTTTGGTTTCTTTACGATTAAATACCTCTTGTGGTGTACCATGGCAAATAGTTTTTTTATTTAATAAAATTACCTGATCAGCATATTCTGCTACAAGCGGTAAATCATGTGAAATAAGCACTATGGCCATATCTTCTTTTTCTCGTAAATCTGAAACTATTTCATAAAATAATTTTAAACCATTATGGTCCACGCCCGATACAGGTTCATCTAACAATAATAAATCAGGCATAGGATTTAAGGCTAAAGATAATAATATACGTTGCATTTCTCCGCCAGATAAAGCTCCTAATTTTCTATCAATCAAATGTTCAGCTTTTACACGTTTTAAACTTTCAAACACTTGTGGACGCAATTTTTTCATACTAGACAACCATACAGGATATTTAGACAAACAAGCTGCAAAAAAATCCATTACACTAGTAGGCGATGTACGATCAAAACGTAAATATTGTGGTACATAGCCAATAACAGGATTTCCAGTGTGTTTTCCCTTAGCGTCAACATAATGTAACTTACCTTCATGGGGTACTTCGCCTAATATACATTTTAATAAAGTAGATTTCCCCGCACCATTAGGTCCAATTAAAGCTGTTAATTGCCCACAATGTATATGCAAATTAACATTTTCAAAAAGTAAAGTTTCACCAACGCGTGCAGAAAAATTCTCGATTTTTGTACAACACAATTTATTACAATCTTCTGATGACGCATTATGGTGGAATTTTCGTTTAAACAAAATCTTCACCTCATAAATTTAAAATCTTTAAAATTAAAGAACGCAGTATACCAATATCATAAAATTGGACATACTGCGTCTATCATTTCTATAATCTTAATAAATTAAGCTTCTTCTTCGAATTGGTCTTTACCAACACCACATAATGGGCATACGAAATCTTCTGGTAAATCAGCAAAAGCAACACCTGGTGCTAAATCATAATCTTGATCGCCAACTTCTTCATCATAAACCCAACCACATACAGTACAAACCCATTTTTTCATAATTATAGCCTCCAATATATTAATATTCTCTTAGCACTAATACTAAGTAATTTTCTACTTTATTTATATAATATAATTAATATCTATACTTGTCAATAATAATTATAAATTAATTTAAATTATTATTTAACTTTATCTACTAATATGTTTACAAATACTTTCATAAAAAGCAAACGGTACATTCATATTATTATTATTACCTGTACCTAAATTAATTGCCGGTCTATTTTTCCCATGAAAATCAGTACCACCAGTAGGCAATAAATCATATTTTTTGATTAAATAATGAGCAAATTGTTCATCATTTTCTGTATAATTAGGATAATATGCTTCCATACCATCTAATCCCAATTCATGAAGTTCTTTTATTTGATTTTCTTGCTCTTCTCGAGTACAGCCCTTAAATCCTATACGCTTATGATAATGTGCTAAAGAAGTAACTCCACCTGCTAATTTTATTGCTTTAAGAGCATTTTTAACATCAGGATTTTCTACTTTTTTTAAATTTAAATTATTAAATGCCGGATCAATATAAGTATCCCATAAATATTGAATATCGCCCTTACTTGCTTCTTCTTTTATTAAATAACGTAAAATAGCATATTTATCTAAAGCACCACCGTTGATAAACGGTATTACTTTATCCACAGAAATATTTAAGCCTTCTTTTTCAGATAAATAATTAATAACTTTTATAATAGATGCTTGCTTTCTTTGTCTAAGATCAGCATAAAACTCTCTAAAGGCTGGATTATTTTCATCAAAGCCTAAAGCTACTACATGAATTTGGCGGTTATTATAATTTAAACTCATTTCCATACCTTGAATGAATTTTACTTCATATTGTTTGGCCGCTTTTTTAGCCTCAGCATTACCAGATATACTATCGTGGTCAGTTAAAGCAATTGCTTGCAATCCTTTTTCTTTAGCTAATTTCATTAATTCGCTAGGTGAATATGTTCCATCTGACATTGTAGAATGTACATGTAAATCTATCATGTTAATACGTTTAATCCTCCCTTTATTTTAAAGGCTTTCCAGCGATTTTTTTATTTTTGACAGCCTGACACATTATTTTTACTTATTTAAAAATGCTACTATTTTTTCTTGCATCTCGTTTGTGGCATGAGTATATACATTACGCGTAAAGGTTGATTTTGTATGCCCCAAGCGTTTCGCTATTGTAGTTGGGTTTTACATTAATAATGAAATATACTATTATCTGTCATCTTATATTTTAACGTATCTTTAATAAATTTACCACTTGTAAAATATAATATTAAAAGTATGTAATTAATAGTTATAAAAACAACATCTGACATCTTGTTATTGTATGTTTTATTTAGTAGTGTTTATTTTTTATAAACTGTAAAAGAATACAAATAAAATAACCACTCTATGGTATTTAGAGTGGTTTTGCCATACCTAAATAATTAATATAATTTTCTCTTTAGATAGAGTTTTTTTCTAAATATTTTTCACGTAATGCTAATTTATGTTTTATCGCTTTTACAAATTCTTTTGCACGTAAAAAATCTTCTTGATTTGGGTGCATTGCTGCTTCTTCCCAGCGTTTTTGATTTTGTTCAGTTGCTGAATGTGGGTCATTTGGATCTGTATTGCGTTTACGTACTAATAATTTTGGATCAATTTTTCCTTGACTTGCAAATGTTCCTACAATATAGCAATTTTTACCTAAATATGTGGCAGCTCTTGCAAATGCTGTAACTGAATGTTCTGTATTCACTTTAGCCCCATGGGTTTGGAAAAAAATTATAAATTTATCATGCAGTTTTTGTAATATTTTTTGTACTTTTTCATCAGGACCGCCACGAGTCAACCAATAACCAATAGCAATATTTTCATATTCATCAAAATTAAAATCAGTATCTAGTTTATCAATAGCATAAATTTCAGCTTTATCTTCATCGCTAGTAAGTGCTGTATCTTCGTTAAATGCTTCATATAAAGCATTTGCTATTTGCTCTGTATTTCCTGTTAAACTAGCATAGATTATTAACCATTTATTTTTATTTTTCATATTCTTAACCACTCTTTTCCCTTAGCTTTATTTATTACTTTGTTCTTATTATATATTTTTTATATATTTTTTCTGTTGTTTTTACAACAAAATTAAAACTAATCGTCATGAATGGTCTCGTTCTTGATGTTTCTATGCTATAATATTAATCAATTTTATTTTATATTTAATAGAAAGGACTCTTTATGGATAATCTAATCTTTAGTTTAAATGCAACAATTCCTGTATTCTTAATGATGGTGCTTGGTATGATTTTTCGTAAAATAGGTTTATTTGATGAAGTTTTTATCAGTAAAATGAATAAATTTGTTTTTGTTATTGCTCTACCCACTTTATTATTTGAAGATATTAGTTCTGCAAATTTTTATGAATCATGGGATAGTATGTATGTATTATTTTGTTTTGGTGTTACTTTAATTAGTATTTTTATTTCTTTTATTATTTCTATACCATTCAAAAAGCAAGTTTCACAAGGTGAATTTGTTCAAGCTGCTTATCGTAGTAGTGCTGCTATTATTGGTATGGCTTTTGTACAAAATATTTATGGTGATTATGGTATGGCTTCACTTATGATTATTGGAACTGTTCCTTTATATAATGTCATGGCGGTCGTGGTTTTGGCCTTATTAAAGCCTGGTCAAACTTCTTTAACTCCTGCTTTAATGAAAAAAACATTAATTGGCATTATTACTAATCCTATTATTTTAGGCATTGTTGTTGGTGCTATTTGGTCATTATTAAAAATACCTACACCTGTAATCATCCATAAAACAGTTTCTTTTATTGCTGTATTAGCTACTCCTTTAGGACTTATGGCTATGGGGGCTGCTTTTAGATTTCATGGATTTAGCCAAAATATAAAACCTATCATTATTTGTAGTATAATGAAATTAGTTTGTTTTGTTATGATATTTATGCCATTTGCTATCTATTTAGGATTTACCGATAGTAAATTAGTGGCAGCTCTTATTATGCTTGGTTCTGCTACTACAGTAAGTTGCTATATAATGGCAAGAGGTCTAGGTCACGATGGCAGTTTAACTGCTGGAACAGTAATGATTACTACTCTTGGAAGTGCATTTTCATTAACTTTTTGGTTATATCTATTAAAGTGTATGAATTTAGTATAAAAAATATATAAAAAAACTGCATTTTTAAAGTTACAAAAAATAACGTTAAAAGTGCAGTTTTTAGTTTATATTTTTGATTATTATAGTTAATTAGATTGACAACTAATTATTTTATTAAATTAAATTTACGCATTGCTGTTTTTAATTGTTCAAGATGCGCATCTTCCATTTCACAAAGTGGCATACGAAGTGGCCCCATATTAAAGCCCATTAAACGAAGTGCAACTTTTACAGGAATTGGATTTACTTCACAGAATAATGCTTGAATTAAAGGGAAATATTCTAATTGTTTTTTAGCAGCTTCTTTTGTATTGCCATCAAAGAATAATTGACATAATTCATGTGTTTCTTTTGGCATAATATTGGAAAGTACAGAAATAACCCCTTTACCACCTAAAGATAATAAAGGTACAATCTGATCATCGTTACCAGAATAAAAATCTAATTTGTCACCACAAAGTGACATAGCTTCTGCTACTTGACCAATATTTCCACTAGCTTCTTTTACAGCTTTTATACGTGGATGTTCAGCTAATGTTGCAAAACTTTCTGGTGTAATGCCTACACCTGTACGAGATGGTACATCATAAAGTACAATTGGTACATTTACATTATCAGCAATAGATGTAAAATGTTTTATTAAACCTTTTTGTGTACATTTATTATAATATGGAGTAACAACTAATAATGCATCAGCACCAGCTTTATCTGCATGTTGAGACAAATTTATAGCATATTTAGTATCATTAGAACCAGTACCTGCAATAACCGGAACACGTTTGTTTACATAATCAACAGTAAATTTTATAATTTCTTCATGTTCTTCATCAGTCATAGTTGCTGATTCACCACTTGTACCAGCAATAACAATAGCATCTGTACCATTTTCTAAATTAAAATCGATTAAGCGAGCTAGTTCATCATAATTAATACCTATTCCATTTTCATTAAATGGAGTAGCAATTGCCACACCTGCACCTGTAAATATTGCATCTTTCATAAAAGAAAGGCCTCCTTAACGACATGTTTTAACATATTATTATAGTTGATTATACAAGGAAAAAGATATCTTATCAACTATATTTTACAAATTTACAATAAAAAATAATTTTCTCATACAATTTCGTTAAATATAAAATATAAATATGCTTTATCTTTATTAATTAATCTACAAAAAACAATTATTATTTAACTTTTATGAAATAAATTATACTATAAATTCCACTTTAAAACCTCTAGCAAATATATTTACTTTAATATATAATATATGTTGATTATTATTTTATTTCATAATTACTAATAATCAACATATAATGGGATTTATAATATTTATTATAAATTTTGAAAGGAAGTTCTTTATGAATTTAAAAAATGAAAATTTAGCTATGTTATGTGATTTTTATGAATTTACAATGGGAAATGGCTATTTACAAAAGAATTTACATAAAAAGAATATCTATTTTGATATATTTTTCCGTAATATTCCTGATAATGGCGGTTTTGCTATCGCAGCTGGTCTTCAACAAGTTATAGAGTATATTAATGACCTTCATTTCACTAAAGAAGATATTGATTATTTCCGCTCTAAAAATATTTTTGATGAAGACTTTCTTCAATATTTAGCTGATTTTAAATTTACAGGCGATATTTACGCTGTTCCTGAAGGAACTTGTATTTTTCCTCGTGAACCAATCATGACTATAAAAGCACCAGCAATCGAAGCTCAAATTTTAGAAACTTTCCTTTTATTAGCAATCAATCATCAATCTCTTATCGCTACTAAAGCTAATCGTATTGTAAGAGCTGCTCAAGGTCGCCCTGTATTAGAATTTGGTTCTCGTCGTGCTCAAGGTGCTGATGGTGCTGTAAAAGGCGCTAGAGCAACTTATATTGGCGGTTGTGCTGGTACTGCTTGTACACTTACCGATGAACTTTATCATGTACCTGCTGGCGGTACGATGGCTCATGCTTGGGTACAAATGTTTGATTCTGAATATGAAGCATTTAAAGCTTACTGTGAAATTTATCCAAATAATGCTGTATTATTAGTAGACACATATAACACCTTAAAGAGCGGTGTGCCAAATGCTATTCGTGTATTTAAAGAAATGCTTGTACCTCAAGGTATTAAAAATTTTGCTATTCGTTTAGATTCTGGTGATATTTCTTATCTATCTAAACAAGCACGTATTATGCTTGATGAAGCTGGTCTTACTACTTGTAAAATCGTAGCATCTAATGCTTTAGATGAGTATTTAATTCGTGATTTATTAATGCAAGGTGCACAAGTAGATGTTTTTGGTGTTGGTGAACGCATGATTACATCAAAATCTGCTCCAGTATTTGGCGGTGTATATAAATTAGTAGCTATCGAAAATGAAGATGGTACTATCATTCCAAAAATCAAAATCAGTGAAAATATTACTAAAATCACTAATCCACATTTCAAAAAAGTATATCGTTTATATGATAAAGAAACAGGTAAAGCTATTGCTGATGAAATTTGTCTATATAACGAAACAATTGATAATACAAAACCTCATACAATCTTTGACCCAGACGCTACTTGGAAACAAAAAACTATTACTAACTTTACTGTTCGCGAATTACAAGTACCTATTTTCAAAAATGGTAAATGTGTATATGAAAGCCCTGATATTGAACAAATCAAAGCTTATTGTAAAACCGAAGTAGATTCCTTATGGGACGAAGTAAAACGCTTTGAAAATCCTCATCGTTACTATGTAGACTTATCCAAAAAACTTTGGGATATCAAAAAAGAATTATGTGTAAAAAACGCAATGGAAACTAAATAATTTACCCACAATAAAAGCTATAGTAAATAAATTGTTCTTTGTCAAATGTTGGGATATTAGAGACAGATAGGTTTTTTCCTATCTATCTCTTTTTAATTGCCTGCGCTTATAAAAAGTATTCTTTTCCTAAATCTATAAATTTTTGTACACCAATAATTCATACGCTTTGTGTAGCTTTTCTGATTTATTCAGCATTAATTCTAATTGTTCTTTTTCTTTATCTGTTAAGTTCTTTCCTCTTTTTAGCAATATCCATCTACTTCTTAAAAAAAATCCCCTCCTATCTTTATAAAAATCTTTTTAAACAAGAAATAAGAAAAATATATTTTAATTTAAGTAAAAATCCTAAAGTAGCTAAAATGCTTCTTATCTATGCTAACAATATTTATTGTTTTGGTTGTTAAATATAATAAATTTTTTTATAATTATCAATAAAGATATGTATTTTTAGGGAGCCAAAAACTATGAGCTTTGATTATAAAAATTCAATTATACAACATAAAATTTTTAAAGAATGTTATCATGAAATTGAAAAAGAAGAATTAAATCGTGTATTTTGTCGTCATGATATGAGTCATTTTTTAGATGTGGCTAGATTAATGATGATATTAAATATTAAAGAAAAATTACATATTAATGAAGAAATTATTTATGCTACGGCACTACTACATGATATTGGTCGTCATGTGCAATATCGACAAGGCATAGGTCATGAAATCTCTAGTGCTCAAATTGCTCCTCAAATTTTAGATGATTGTCCTTTTAGTGGCGCAGAAAAACAACAAATAATTCAAGCTATTTTAAAACATCGAGATAAAAAAACTGCTACTGAACAAAATCTAAATGGTTTATTATATCGTGCAGATAAAATGAGTAGAGCTTGTTTTTGTTGTAAAGTCGAACCAATTTGTAATTGGCCAATAGATAAAAAAAATTTAACATTAAAATATTAAATATTATTTTGGAGGATAATTTATATGCAAATAGGTACTAAAAATTTTGATTTCACTAAACATACGTATATTATGGGAATTTTAAATGTAACACCGGATTCTTTTTCTGATGGTGGAAAATTTAATTCTATCGATAAAGCATTATTTCATGCTCAAGAAATGATTAATGAAGGCGTAGATATTATTGATGTCGGCGGAGAATCTACTCGTCCTGGTTATACATTACTTAGTGATGAAGAAGAAATATGTCGCGTTGTACCTGTTATTGAACGCTTAAAACAAGAATTTGATATTCCTATTTCTTTAGATACTTATAAAGGAAATGTAGCCAAAGCTGGTATCAAAGCAGGTGCAGATTTAATCAATGATATTTGGGGTTTAAAGTATGATGATATTTTGGCAAAAGTTATTGCTGATACTAATGTAGCTTGTTGCTTAATGCACAATCGCAATAATACAGATTATCAAGATTTTTTACCTGATGTAATGAATGATTTACAAGAAACCATAAATATTGCACATAACGCAGGAATTACAGATGATAAAATTATCTTAGACCCTGGTATTGGTTTTGGTAAAACTTATGAACATAATTTAATCATGTTAAATAATTTAGCGTTATTAAATAAATTTAACTATCCTGTTTTATTAGGTGCATCTCGAAAATCTGTAATTGGTCTTACTTTAGATTTACCAGCTACTGAACGTGTAGAAGGCACTGTTACAACTTCTGTTTTAGCAGTATTAGCTAATTATGCATTTGTACGTGTCCATGATATAAAAGAAAATTTACGTGCTATAAAAATGGCAGAAGCTATTAAATATAGTGGAGGTAAAATTTAATGGATATTATAAAAATTGAAGGACTCGAAATCTATGCCTATCATGGCGTATTTCCTGAAGAAAAAGAAAAAGGGCAATATTTTTATGTAAATGCGGATCTATATACTAATACTAGGAATGCGGGTATGAATGATGATTTAACAAAGTCCACCAATTATGCAGAAGTTTGTGAGTTCATTTATAAATTTATGTGTGATCATACGTATAATTTATTAGAAACAATAGCTGAACAATTAGCTCAAGAAATTTTATTGAAATTCAAATTAGTGCATAATATCATATTAAAAATAGATAAACCTCATGCTCCAATAGATAAAGTTTTTGAATCAGTATCTGTGACAATTGAACGTGGTTGGCATGAAGCCTATATTGCTTTTGGTTCAAATTTGGGCGACAAAGAAAAATATATTGATGATGCCATCACTACATTAAAAACTTTACCACAAATAGAGATTTTAGCTATATCTGACAAAATAGAAACTGCACCATATGGCAATCTCAATCAAGATAATTTTTTAAATGGTGTTATGAAAATAAAAACTTTATTACCTGTAGATGAATTATTACAAATTCTCCAAAAAGTAGAAGAGCATGCAGGCAGAAAACGTATCGAACATTGGGGCCCTAGAACTTTAGATTTAGATATTTTATTTTATGATGAAGAAATCATCGCTAATGAAGACTTAATCGTACCACACCCAGATATGCAAAATCGTGATTTTGTCTTAAAACCATTAATGCAAATAGCACCATATAAAATGCATCCAATTTATCGTCAGACAATCACTGATATATATAACCATTTACATCAACAAGAACAATAAAAAAAGACAGTTAGAGCAATTTTTCGCTTTAACTGTCTTTTTCTTTATCTTTGCTAAATCTTATTATACAATTTGGAATAAGTAAAATTTAAGGTAATATGTTTCTGGGATACCAAAAACAATTGGATGGTCTGGAGATTGTTGACGAGCTTCAATTTGACGAAGAGTAACTTTCGCATCGCTTGCTGCTTCATTTAACATTTTCAAGAATAAATCCTCTTTCATAAAATGAGAACAAGAGCAAGTTGCTAAATATCCGCCACGAGGTAATAACTTCATAGCACGAAGATTGATGTCTTTATAACCACGATAAGCATTAGTAATTGTAGCATGAGATTTCGTAAATGCTGGTGGATCAAGAATAATGAAATCATAATCTTTATTTTTTTCTTCGATAAGTTTAGTCAATAAATTAAATACATCTGCTTTCATTGCTGTAGCATTAGTTAAACCATTCATTTCAATATTTTTAGTAGTCATATCTACTGCTTCTTGAGAAATATCTACCGCTGTTACAGATAACGCTCCACCTTGAGCTGCATTTAAAGCAAATGCTCCTGTATGTGTAAAGCAATCTAAAACTTTTCTACCTTTAGCTAAATGAGCTACTGCTCTACGATTATATTTTTGATCAAGGAAAAATCCTGTTTTTTGTCCATTTTCTACATCTACATTATATTTAATATTATTTTCTGTAATTACCAAAGTAGTATGTTCTTTATTTTCATCTAACAATGCATTTTTATAAAAGCCTTTATACTCTTCCATACCTTCAAGTTTACGAATTTTTACATCATTACGTTCATATAAACAATTTATTTCTTCACCATATTCACGCATGATTTCAATAACTTTACTAAAAATAATATCTTTGCGTACTTCAATTCCTAAAGATAATACCTGAGCTACTAAAATATCTTCAAAACGGTCAATAGTAAGACCTGGAAAACTATCTGCCTCACCAAAAATTAAACGACAACAATTAAAATCTTCACCCATTACTTGACGACGATAATCTAAAGCATAACGTACACGACGTTCCCAAAAAGCTTCATCAAATTTATCATTAGCATTTGTAGAAATGATTCTTACACGAATTTTAGAATTATCATTGATAAAGCCTGTACCTAAATATTTACTTTTAGTCGTAAGTACATCTACTAAATCACCATTAGTATATGTACCATCAATATTAATAATTTCATCACTAAACACCCAAGGATGTCCATGTTTTACAGAACGTTCTCCTTTTGGTGTGATTTTTATCTGAGTAAATTCTCGCATTTTCTTCGTCCTTTTTATTTTTATTTTACTTTGCAAATTTTTAATATGCTTTATTATAACAAGTAAAAATTAATCATTCAAATAAATTATTACTAGTTTTCATATTTATTATTATTACATAAAAAAACTGCACCAGAAACGGTGCAGTTTTAAAGCATTAAATCGCTTTTTTTTCACGAGCAAAACTAATTTTATCTTCAGCAACTTCTTCTAAAGCATTTGTAACGTTTTTATGTGATTGAAGTACAGATTTTACAGGTTCACCTTCTAAAAGCTGTCTAGCTCTTTTAGCTGCTAAGACTACTAAAGTATATTTGCTGTCAACTTTTGGTAAAAGTTGGTCCATAGAAGGATGTACTATATCCATTATGCGTCTCTCCTTTAAAATTTTTAGTCTTGTTTTTCTTGTTCAAGCATAGTAAGCTTGTCTAAATTATTATACACTGCACAACGTTCAGCTTCAATAATATGGATTATTTTATTTACAACATTGCTAACAACATCGTTAGTAATAATGTAATCGTAATTATTTCCACGAGGGATTTCTTCAATAGCTGCATGTAAACGACGAGTAATCGCTTCTTCAGTTTCTGTTCCACGACCACGAATACGTTTTTCTAATTCAGCAAGAGATGGCGGTAATAAGAAGATGAATGTACCTTCTTTTAGAAACATTTTTTGTACATTTAATGCACCTTGTGTATCTATTTCTAATAAAACATCTGTACCACTTTCAAGAACTTCGCGAACTTTATCAGCTGGAGTTCCATAATAGTTTCCATAAACTTCAGCCCATTCTAATAAACGATTTTCCATAATCATTTGTTGAAATTCTTCTTTGGATACAAACCAATAATCTTTACCATTTACTTCGCCTGGTCTAGGTGCACGAGTAGTAGCAGAAGTAGAAAATACTATTTCTGGACGTGCTTTTAATAATTCTTTACAAACTGTGCCTTTACCTGTACCTGAAGGGCCAGAAATGACAATTAAATTTCCTTTAGTTTTCATTTTTATTGCTCTTTTCTTTTATAATATCGTTATTTACTCTACTTGTTATCGTCTCAGGTTGTATTGCTGATAAAATAACATGTGAATTATCCATGATAATAACGGCACGTGTCCGTTTACCGTATGTTGCGTCGATTAACTTTCGTTCTTCTTTTGCTTCTTGAATAATTCTTTTTACTGGCGCTGATTCAGGGCTTACAATAGCAATTATTCTATCAATAGCTACAACTGTACCATAACCTACATTAACTAATCTAGCTTGCATTATTTCACCTAAAAATAATTATTCAATATTTTGTACTTGTTCACGAATTTTTTCTAATTCGCCTTTAATATCTACTACAAAATTAGCAATATCGGTATTATTAGCTTTAGATGCGATAGTATTAGTTTCACGATTCATTTCTTGAATAATAAAATCCATTTTACGACCAATATTACCTTCAGCATTCAAAGCTGTTTTAAATTGTTGTAAATGACTATTTAAACGTACAATTTCTTCTGTAATATCCAATTTATCTGCCATAATAGCACATTCTTGAATAATTCTATTTTCATCAATTTCTTTTTCGGATAAAAGAGTCTTGAGATTTTCTATTAATTGTTTACGATAATTAGTCAATCTTTCAGGGGCAATAATTTTGATTTTTTCTGTGTATTCTTTAATAGTTTCTAAACGTTTTAATAAATCTACTTTTAGATTTTCCCCTTCAATAGATTTCATTTTGATAAATTCCAAAGTAGCTTGTTCTACTGTTTCTAATAATAAAGGTTTTATTTCTTCTAAATTTAAACCTTCATCATTAAGATTTATTATACCTTGAAAATTCGCTAAATCCACTAAAGATAACTTTTTAAATGAACTTTTCTTATCAATAGATTCTATTGTATCATTAATTTCTTGCAAGCTTTTATAATAAGCAATCAACAAGTTTTTGTCAATGGTTAATTGTTTATTTTGCTCACTATTATTTGTAAAGTTTATATAAATATCAATTTTACCACGAAGCATATATTTATTTAATAATTCTACAATACTTGCTTCTAAAGCACGCAAAGAGCTAGGCATACGAATAGCAATATCTTTATAACGATTATTTACGGCTTTGATTTCTACACTAAATTTATAAGTACCATTATCGACAATAGCACTACCAAAGCCTGTCATACTTCTTAACAAAAAATGACCTCCTAATATTAATAACTTTAATCTATTTTATATCTAATTTTTAATCATTCCATGTAGCAGTGAAAACTTTTGTAGCTGGGCCTGTCATATAAATATGATTAGATTCTTTATTCCATTCAATAGTCAAAATTCCGCCATCTAATTCAATTTTAGCTTTACGTTTTGTTTTATTATTTAATACACAAGCAACCAAAGTAGCGCAAGAACCGGTGCCACAAGCCCAAGTAATACCAGCACCACGTTCCCAAACACGCATACGTACATATTCATCATTTTTGATTTCTACGAATTCAGTATTAGTTTTTTTTGGAAAAACAGAGTGTGTTTCAAATTTTGGCCCAATTTTTTCTAAATCGATTTTTTTGATATCATCAACGAAAACGATACAATGTGGATTTCCCATAGATACACAAGTCATTTTATAGGTTTTGCCATCTACAGTAATATCTTCATCAATTACATAATTATTTTTAAAACCATCTACAGGAATTTTATCTGCTTCAAGTACTGGTTCGCCCATATCAACGTGAACAGTACCATCTGGCATGATTTCAGGAATAATAATCCCTGCACCTGTTTCTACTGTAAATTTTGTTTTGGTCGTAAGCCCTGCTTCATGTACACATTTAGCAAAACAACGAATACCATTTCCGCACATTTCAGCTTCACTACCATCACTATTGATAATTTGCATACGAAAATCTGCAATAGTAGAAGGTAAAATAAAAATTACACCGTCTGCCCCTACGCCAAAATGACGGTCACAGATTTTAGGACTCTGTTTTATTATTTCTGCTATCTTTTCGGCATCAATATTATCAAAAGTATTTACTAATACAAAATCATTACCACAAGCTTGCCATTTAGTAAAATCAAAATTCATGATGAAATCCTCCTTAATATCTTTTAAGTATACAGTATAATTATCTAATTGCAAACAACTGCTACCTATAGACTAATTACAAATGTTATAACTTCTCTATACATGATTAATAATCCTGCTTTTTATACGAATAAAATTTATTTCGATATATTTTTAAAAGATTTTTTATTTTGCATTTAACTACAAATTCAATTTTTTTATTATTATACAGTTAAATTAATTATGCTATAATATTAAAATTAGTATAAAAAAATTATTCACAATTAAATTATAGATAAGGAATGAAACATTATGAGTTTAGATGGATTTTCTTTAAATCCGTTAGTCAATGAATTAAATGAACAACTTGCTGGTGGTCGTATCGATAAAATTTGCCAACCTAACAAACAAGATATTTATTTATACGTCCGTCAACCAGGTAAAACACATATTTTATATTTATCCATAAATCCACAAAATTCTATGGTTAATATCACTTCATACCAACCTGACAATCCGCCAGAGCCACCTGTATTTTGTATGGTATTACGCAAACAATTAGAAGGCGGTCGCATTGCCTCTGTATCACAATACGGACTTGACCGTATGTTATTAATAGATATTGATACACTAGGTGTAAAAGGCACAATAATCACCAAAACATTAGTTGCTGAATTAATGGGAAAATATAGTAATTTAATTTTAATCCAAGATGGCATGATTATGGAATCTTTTCGTCGTGTAGGAGAAAACAATAATCGTATGCGTACCGTTCTCCCTGGTCAACAATATGAAGTGCCACCAATGCAAGATAAATTAAATATCTTATCTTGTGATATACAAGATTTTTATAATAAACTTAAACAATACCAAAATGCCACTTTATATCAAGGATTACTTGCAACAGGATTAGGTTTTGGCCCAATTACTATTCGTGAAATCATCTATTTAGCAGGATTTGCCGAAGATATTTTAATAAAAGCTTTTGACGAAAAAGATTTCTCATCAATAATTAATGTAATCTGTGAATTAAAACAAATATATCAAGAAAAAACCTTTACCCCCACAATGATTATTGATAAAAAACGTAAAATTAAAGCAATGGCTCCATTTTCTCTGCATACATTTAATCCACAAGATTTTACTATAAAAACATATGATAGCCTAAATAATTTATTAGAAGATAGTAAACATTATACCAATAGCTATCATAATTTAGCAGAGAAAGATAATTATCGTCGTATAATCCGTAACGAAATTCATCGTTTAACTAAAAAAGCTAAAATTTTAACAGAAGAATTAGCCAAAGCTGAAAAAGCAGAACGCTATAAAATAAAAGCTGATAATTTGATGACATATCAATATCAATTCAAAGACCACGCCGATGAAAAAATTACTGTAAATAATATTTACGATGAAAATGCTGGATTAATCACTATTACTTTAGATACCAAATTAACTTTAATCCAAAACATGCAAGCATATTATAAAAAATATGATAAATTAAAACGTTCTGTAGAAATGTTAAAAATACAAATAAAACGTTGTCGAAAAGATAATGACTATGCCTTAACTATTGAAAATGCAATTGAATCCTCTACAACTATTGCCGATATCGAAGATATCAAACAAGAAATGATAAAAGCAAGTATTTTACCACCGGAAAATAAGAAAAAACCTTCTACCGCTCCATCAAAACCATTTAAATTCGTATTACCTAATGGCACAAATATTTATGTAGGTAAAAACAATTATCAAAACGATAAATTGACTTTTAAAACAGCCCATAGTGATGATATCTGGCTTCACACTAAGGATATTCCAGGCTCTCATGTTATCATCGATACCCAAGGTGAAGAAGTTGATGAAGATACTATTTTTATGGCGGCACAAATCGCTGGATATTTCAGTAAAGCCCGTGGTTCATCAAAGATACCAGTAGATTATGTAGAATGTAGATACCTCAAAAAACCTTCAGGAGCAAAGCCTGGTTTCGTTATTTTCACTAATAATAAAACACTATATGTAACCCCAAATGAAGATGAATTAATGCCAATTATTAGTCATGATTTAAACCGCAAGTAAAATACTTAAAAGTATAGTAGAAAAGATAAATTTTCGCTAGCGTTGTGCCCATTTTTTATAAAAGATGGATTGTATAATAAAGTGCGACACCTAAAAAAATAAAAAACTCATTATGAATTTTCGTGTAAACAAACCTACACGAAAGGAAAATTCATAATGAGCTATCATCATCTTACCATATCTGAACGTATTCGTATAGAGATTTTTTCTATAAAACATTTACAACAAATAGAGGAAAAGAATTTGGATGTTACAAAGAAGTAGAAAAAATAAATATAAAAGTATATTTTGCAGATGCATATGCAGCATGGCAAAGAGGTAGCAACGAAAATACAAATGGGTTATTAAGAGAAT
>CAUWIH010000038.1:0-20938 GCA_963558795.1 uncultured Megamonas sp.
ATAAATGTTGAAGCAAGAGAATTTTCTCTTACCCCAACATTTATTATAGAACCAGATTTTTAGATGAAAGTAAGAGTTTATTACTATAATGAAATTATTATTATAATAAAGTATATTATTTAAAAATAAAAAAACTACAAAAATCAACATATATAAATGTAGAATATCCAAGGTGAAATCTTTACTTAAAGTATGATATTTGATAATATAATATTTTTAGTATATAATTTAGTTTTTTTAGACTAACTTGTAATTCTGTGTAAAATCTTGATTATGTTTTATTTGTGTTGATTTTATTTACAATAAAAATATTCAAATAATTTGTTAAATGTGAATATCTTACTATTTTAAGTGACGATATAACAAGATTTTGTAAATTTAGATTGTTATAATTAAATTAACAATTAGAGGTTAAGGAGTACTGAAATGAAGAAAAATGTTAAAGTTTTAGCCCTAGACTTTGGAGCTTCTAGTGGTAGAGCTATTGTAGGAACATTTGATGGTGAAAAAATTTCTTTAAAAGAAATTCATCGCTTTACAAATGATCCGGTAATCTTAGTAGATACAATGTATTGGGATGTATTAAGATTATTTCATGATATAAAAATAGGCTTGATTAAAGCTAAACAAGAAGGCAAAATTCAAAGCTTAGGTATTGATACTTGGGGCGTTGATTTTGGTCTATTAGACAAAAATGGTAAACTTTTAGAAAATCCTGTACATTATAGAGATGCACGTACTAAAGGTATGATGGAAAAAGTTTTCTCCAAAATGGACAAAGAAAAACTTTATAATGTTACTGGAAACCAGTTTATGGAATTAAATACAATATTCCAATTAATGGCAATAAAAGAACAACAGCCAGAATTATTAGATAGAGCTGAAACAATGTTATTAATGCCGGACTTATTAAATTATTTCTTATCTAAAGAAAAATGTACTGAATACACTATTGCTTCTACAACTCAATTATTAGATGCAAAAAGCAAAAAATGGTCTTCAGAAATTATTGAAAATTTAAATTTACCGAAAAATATATTCACTAATATTGTTCAACCAGGAACAAAAATTGGTAAATTAAGTAAAGAAATTAGTGAAGAATTAGGAATTGATAGTATTGATGTTATTGCAGTAGCAGGACATGATACACAAGCAGCTATGGTTGCTGTACCAACTCAAGAAGAAGATTTCATTTTCTTATCTTGCGGTACATGGTCTTTATTAGGAACTGAATTAGCAGAACCAATTATTAATGAAACTTCTGCTAAATTAAATATCACAAATGAAGGCGGAGCTGCTAATAAAACATCTTTCTTGAAAAACATTATTGGTTTATGGTTGATTCAGGAAAGCCGCCGTCAATGGATTCGTGAAGGTAAAGAATATGGCTTTGGTGAGCTTGAACAAATGGCAAGCAAAGTTGGTAAAATTGATTCTTTCATTGATACAGATAATGAAGAATTCATTCCAGCAGGAAATGTACCAAAACGTATTAGAGAATATTGTGAACGTACAGGTCAGTATGTACCACAAAATGAAGCAGAAATTGTTCGTTGCATAGACCAAAGTTTAGCTATTAAATATAGATATGCTTTAGAACAAATTGAAGCATCTACTGGTAAAAAATATCAAGCGATAAATATTATCGGTGGTGGAATCCAAAGTAAATTATTATGCCAATTAACAGCTAATGTTTGTGGAAGAAAAGTAATTGCAGGCCCAGTAGAAGCAACAGTTATGGGTAATATTGCTTTACAGCTTATAGCTTTAGGGGAAATAAAAGATATCAAAGAAGCTCGTGAAGTAATAGCAAATTCTGAAAATGTAACAGTTTATGAACCACAAAATGATGAAGATTGGGATGCAATTTATAATAAAGTTAAGGAGAATCTATTATGTTAAAAAATATTCCTCAAATTTTATCCCCAGAATTATTAAAAGTATTATGTGAAATGGGTCATAGCGACAGAATTATTATCGCAGACGGAAATTTCCCAGCTGAATCCATGGGTAAAAATGCAAAAGTAATTAGATGCGATGGTCATGGTGTTCCTGAAATACTTGATGCAATTCTAAAAGTATTTCCATTAGATATTTATGTAGATCAGCCTGTTAATCTTATGGAAGTAGTTCCTGGTGATGATGTTGAAACACCTATCTGGGATACTTACAAAGAAATTGTAGCAAAATATGATGAACGTGGCGAAAAAGCTGTAGGAAATATTGAACGTTTTGCTTTCTATGAAGAAGCAAAAACAGCTTATGCTATTATCGCTACAAGTGAAAAAGCTTTATATGCAAACATTATGTTACAAAAAGGCGTAGTTGTAGACTAATTTACATTTTGCAGATTGGAGAGAAGTTTTAATATGGAAAACAATACAAACACGATAAATAAAGAAAACGTTGCAAATACAAGTAATATTCCTGTAGTTCCAGCGCAATACAGAGTATATTTCTTCTTATTAGTATCATGCTTTGCACTTTGGGGTCTTTTAAATAATATGACAGATAACTTAGTGCCTTCCTTCGCTAAAATCTTTATGATTAAAGCAGTTGACTCATCTTTAGTTCAGGTTGCATTCTATGGTGCTTATGCGGTTCTTGCATTACCAGCAGCATTTATTATTAAAAAATATTCTTACCGTGTAGGTGTTCTTGTAGGTTTAGGTTTTTATATGGTTGGTGCATTTGGTTATATCCCAGCAGCAATTTTACAGAATTATAATTTATTCTTAGTATCTATCTTCATTTTAGCAGGTGGTTTATCCGTTCTTGAAACAACATGTAATCCTTTCGTATTATCTTTGGGGGCTCAAGAAACTAGTGTACGTAGATTGAACTTCGCTCAAGCATTCAATCCAGTTGGTTCTATGGCAGGTTTATTCTTAGCAAAATATATCATCTTAGCAAACTTAAATCCAGCAGATTTAGATGATAGACTTGCAATGTCTCCAGCAGAACTTGCGGCAGTTAGAGATACAGAACTTTTCTGGGTATGTGTTCCTTATGTAGGCTTAATTTTAATCGCATTCATTATTTGGGTTATTTTCTTCAGAAGTAAATTAAATGATAAAGATGCTCGTGTAGCAATGACAGTTCCACAAGCATTTGGCAAATTATTAAAAAATCCTCGTTATTATTGGGGTGTTATCGCACAGTTCTTCTATGTAGGTGTTCAGATTGCTGTTTGGACTTGGACTATTAAATACATCATGGCTACTAAAAATATTATCGAAGCTGATGCTGTTAACTACTATATTTATGCAATGGTATTATTCATTGCTTGTAGATGGATTTGCACATACTTGATGAAATACTTCGTTCCTGCAAAAATGATGGCAATATTTGCTCTTGGCGGTATCTTATGCTGCTTAGGTACAATCTATTTACCAACATCTGTTTCTGTATATTGCTTAATCGCAATTTCTGGTTGCATGAGCTTAATGTTCCCAACTATTTATGGTATCGCACTTGGCGGTCTTGGCGGCGAAGTAAAATTCGGTGCAGCTGGTTTAATCATGGCAATCTTAGGTGGTGCAATTATCACTCCATTCATGGGTTACTTAGTAGACTCTAGTGCTTTAAGCTTCTTAGTAAGTGGATTCTCCGCAACAGAAGCTGCTATTAGAACAGCATTCTATTTACCAGTATTTTGTTTTGCAGTTGTATTAGGATATTCTTTAGCATTCCGCAATGCAACTATTGACAAATAATATATATTTGAATAATATGTATTTGTAGAAAAGAAAGAAGGTTTTTTTTGTGAAAAATAATGTTATAGCAATTAGTCGTCAATATGGTAGTGGCGGTCGTGAACTCGCAAGTATCTTAGCTAAAAAATTAAATTATAAATTATATGATAGACAAATCGTTCATATGGCTGCAGCTCAATTAGGTATTGGCGATATGAATGAAGGTCAATTAAAAAATCTTGAAGACAACGTTCCACCATTATCTTTAAAATTCATGCCTTTCTACATCTTCGGAATGAATGGTTCTAAACCAATGAATCATAAAATGTATGAACAAGAATCTGAAATTATCCGTCGTTTAGCTAAAGATGGTAACTGTATTATTCTTGGTAGATGTGCAGACGTAGTATTACGTGATCAAGAAAATGTTTGCTCTGTATTTGTATGTGCAAATGATGAATATCGTGCAAAACGTGGTAAAGAAGTTTATGATGGTAAATCTGTTATTGAATTAAATCAGGAAGATGCAAAACGTGCAGAATACTATTCTTACTATACTGGTAAAGAATGGGGCAATCCTAAAAACTACGATTTAACAGTTAATACTAGTTATAAATCTTTAGAAGATATCGCTGATATCATTATTGAATATCTTAATAAATAATAAATATTATTAAACAAAAAAGATAGGCTTTGTGCCTATCTTTTTTTGTTGGATAAATTATCGAGATTTTAACCGGTTTTTATAATGGGAATATTTTGAAGATTTTTTATTGTAAAAATAATGCTTCCATAAATATCTAAATATCATGGAAGCCAAAGGTTTTAGGGATTAATGTAGTTCGTTACTATTAATTATATATTTTTCTAATAATATTATATATGGTCAAAGATTGCTTTGTCAATTAAAAAACAGGCAATTCATTGTCTACAATTAAGTAGGTCATAAATTGCCTGTTAAATCAATCTTTTTCAGGTATTAAGATTATTTCTACGGGTAAGTTAGAAGCACCAGGAGGCGTATATAAAAAATTGATTTTATCATTATTATTATAGGTTCCTAGATAGGAATAATAGTTAAGGTTTTTATCATGTCCAAAGAACGGTAATACATCTGGGGTATTAATTACTTTATATGTTATGGGCTCATCATTACATTGCACACTCATAGCACCAGCATATACACCGCCTAAAGGTTTTAGATAAAAACTAGTTTTTCCTGTGCCTGTTAATTTTGGTTCTATATGATAAACAATTCCATAATTGCCGAAATTTTGCGTAATAGAATTATCTGTTTTATCGATTCCATATTTATAAATATCTGTTTTATTATCCCCAATATAAAAATAAGCTTTTCCTGATTTTGTTGGATCATATGGTGCATAATTAGTTAAATAACGTTCTTTGCCAATATAAGTTCCACGAAGACGTTGCTTATCCTTAGGTAAAATAGCAGCATAATCTACATAATCTAACAAGTTTATATTAGGAGAAGCCATGATAATACTTAACTTTAATTTTTCAGAAGTTGTAAAATCAAAAATGCCATAGACAAGACCACCACTATGAACAATTCGTTCGTTGTCATTTAAATATAAAAACGTTTTTTCATGAGGTTTTAATTCTCTAGTTATAGGTTCTTGTGAGCTAAAATAACGTTGCATAGTTACTTTACCTACATGGAGATAATCGCCACTAGGACCTGCTACAGCTTGTTTGGTTAATGTTAAGGTATTAGTTTTATTGGATAAATTTTCTATGACTACAGCAATTTTTTTGTTATATTCTGTACCATTTAGATGATAATATAATAATCTATTATTACCTTGAACGATATCTTGGTATAAAATACCATCATTAAGAACTGTTTCAGGAGAATCAGAGAATATTAAAGTTGTATCATCATCTTGAGAGTTAATAAATAATAATTTGTTAGCTTCAAAATTTTTTATACGTTTATCATTTGTAGATAATACGGTGGTATTTTGAGAATTTGCATTGAGATTTGTGGTATTTTGACTTTCTGCTTGAGTAATAGATAGATTACATATTAGCAATGTAGATAAAATACATGAGAAGAGTACTTTTTTATTCATGTGAATACTCCTTCCTAACAATTATAATTTATTAATGTTGATTGATTCCTAATCTATAAAGAACTTTTGTTTTTAAAATACGCCATTTAAAACCTAATTTGCCAAAGCGATAATTAGAAACATTGGTTCTTTGTAATAAATATTTATTAGTTTTGAAAGTATTATAGCCGGCATCACCTGTAACCGCGGCTAAATAGTGATTATCTTTGAGTAGTTGAATGCTTTCATCGGTATAGATACCATTAGGATAAGAAAAGAAATAAATAGTTTTTAAGCCATTCCATTCCATTAATAATTTAGATAATTTTATTTCATCTGCAACATTATCTGATTGAGTTAAAGGAATATGATTAGCGGTGTGGCTACCGATTTCAATACCGTTTGCTTGCATTTCTTTTAATTGTTGCCAATTCACATAATTTTCTTTGCCAACATAATTTGTAGCCATGAACATAGTAGCTTTCATATTCATAGCCTTAACCATAGGCATCATATTAGTATAATTGTCTTCATATCCATCATCAAAAGTTAAGATAATAGGATTTTCTGGAAGTTCTTCACCATATTTTTCAGCACGGATAAAGTCCATAAGAGAAATAGTATGATAATTGTTTTCTTTAAAATAATCTAGTTGTTCTTGAAATTCTTCTCGAGATAAAGAATAATCATCTGTTTTAGCAGTAATATCATTTACACGATGATATTCAAAAATCATTACGCCTTTAGGCGGATAAATATAAACAGAGGCGATAACACCAGATAAAAATATTACAACTAAGCATAATATAGTAAGAATAATTTTTTTTGTATTCATTATACTATTGACCTTTCTTTAATTGCGTTACAATGGTATCTATTTTACGCATATGATGATTTATTGCAGAACGGCTACAATTAGCTAATGTTGCTAATTCCGTTAATGAGGCTTCGGGGTTTTTTAAGCGAAGTGTTGCCGTTTGTTTTATGGTTTTAGATAAATTTTCATATTCATCACTTTTCATTAAGATATGGATATTCTCAATTTGCTTAATAGCCGCATTGATTGTTCGTTGTAAATTGGCTGTTTCACAATTTACTAGACGATTTACTTGATTTCTAATTTCTTTTAAATTTCGTGCAGACTCAAATGCTTGTAGTAAGTTTTCATCTACACCGATTAAAGCCAATAGTTCTAAAATAGATTCACTTTCTTTTAAATAAACGATATATACATTTTTTCGATCAGTAAGACCAGCAGGTAAATATAATTCGTGACATAAAGATAGTAATAACCTAGCAAAATTATAATTATCGGAAACAAATTCCAAATGGTATTCACCTTCAGGTTTATTTACTGAGCCACCACCTAAAAAAGCACCGCGTAAATATGCGATTTTACAACAACTATTTTTTAAGATATTGCGATCCGTTCCTGCATCTAAGATGTTTTTTGCTGTTAAAAAACCAAGATTTTTTAAGACAGTACTAGCTTCAGGTGAAGGTGTGGCGCGAACGGCGTAATTATTATGTTTTCGTAAACGGCGAGAGCGTCGAACTGTAACTTCTGTGTGAATTTTATTAGGTACACTTTCTTTTAATAAATATAAAACTTTTCTAGCAACAGCAGCATTTTCAGTAACGAAATTTATACCAAAATCATGTTTATTATTAAAAGAAATAGTGGCTCCCATACGTAATAAAGCAGCAAGTTCAGCTGTTTTACAACATATTTGAGAGCCTGAAACATGCACCAATTCATTTTTTACTTGACTGGCAAATGATGGCATTTAATTCAACCTTTATAATTTATTAATTTTGTTGTAATGTATGATAAATTTTCATAACATTTTGTGCGAGTTTTATTGAATCATGATGAATCATTTCGGAATCATCAATAATATCGGCTTTAAAATATTTAATACCTAATGCTTCGATAGCTGGCTCATCAACTAAAACAGGATATTGTCCTTCTTGTGCATAATAATCTTGCATTTCTGGAGAAATAACTTTGTCATTAACAAGTACATAATCAACAATGCCATTACCACCATGTTCAATAAGTGCTTTTACATGCATAGAGGCAGTGTAATTATCAGTTTCGCCAGGTTGAGTCATAACATTGCAAATATAAATTTTAATAGCTTTACTATTTCTGATTTCTTCAGCAATGTTATCTACTAATAAATTTGGAATAATACTTGTATATAAACTGCCTGGGCCAAAAACAATTACTTCAGCTTCACGAATAGCTTTTAAAGTGGAAGGAACAGGAGCTACATGGTGCGGAAAAATATGCACGCGTTGAATTTTTTTATGAACTAAAGGTATTTGAGATTCACCTTCAACAATAGAACCGTCTTCCATAGTAGCACTTAAACGTACTTTGGCGGTCGTGGCAGGAAATACTTTACCTTTTACTGCTAATACTTTACTAGATTCTTTTAATGCTTGTTCAATATCGCCCGTAACTTCAGTCATTGCAGTGATAAATAAATTACCGAAACTATGACCTGCTAAATCACTATTACCACGAAAACGATATTGAAATAATTTTTCCATCATTGGTTCAGTATCAGCAAGAGCTACTAAGCAATTACGTAAATCCCCAGGTGGTACAATATTAAATTCTTCACGAAGTCTGCCAGATGAACCTCCATCATCAGCAACAGTTACAATAGCGGTTACATTTCTAGTAGCCTCTTTCATACCACGAAGTAATACAGATAAACCTGTACCACCACCGACAACAGTAATATTAGGACCTTTATCCAATCTACGATGTTCATAAATCATATCAACAAGGCGACCAGATTTATCAGGTACTAATACAGTAATTAAAGAACGAATTACCATACGTGTAGCAAGTAACATAATGGTAATACCGAGAATGATGACTAATGTACCTACTATAGCGGTTATAGCATAGCTATAAGAACCTGTCCAAGTATAGACCGCATAAAATAAAAATTCTTCAATATTATCAATGTATTTATAGTTAAAAACAATGGCTAAACCTAAACCGGTAAATAAAGCACCAAGTGCAAATAAGCATAACCAACGTTTAAATTTCATGCCAGGATAAAGCCATTTTAATAAATGCATTTAATCCCCTACTTTCTTTTTTAGGCTAATTGGCAATATGTTCACTTACTTCATTTTTCATTAAATCACGATGTTCTAAATTAGCACAGTAGCCCTTACTGTTTAATAATTTAGCTAAATGATTAGCAATATATACAGAGCGATGCATACCACCAGTACAACCGATAGCAATCACTAATTGACTTTTGCCTTCATTAATATATTGAGGTATTAAAAATTCAATTAAACTATCTAATTTTTGTTTAAAAATAGTAGTGACGGTATGTTTTTCAATATAAGCAGCGACTTCTGGCACAGTACCACTTTTATGGCGAAGTTTTTCATCATAGAATGGATTTGGTAAAAAACGAACATCAAATACTAAATCAGCATCTAAAGGGACACCAAATTTAAAGCCAAACGATAATACATTAATATTCATCTTACAAGTATCATCAAATTTAAACATTTTAGTAATACGTTCAGTTAATTCTCCACGTTTTAAAGTGCTAGTATCAATAATAAAATTAGCACGATTTTTGATTTTTTCTAAAGCTTTACGTTCAAGTTCAATAGCATCGCTAATTAAAACATTAGGAGCCATAGGGTGACGTCTACGAGTTTCTTTATAACGACGAATAATTACTTCGTTAGAAGCATCCATAAATAATAAATGATAATCTACATGTTGGTTGTCAATTTCATCTAAAACTTGATTGAATGTATCAAAAAAATCTTTACTGCGAGTATCGACAACTAAAACGAACTTTTTCATATCTTCAGTAGAATTACTACAAAGTTCTACGAATTTTGGTATTAATACTGGCGGTAAATTATCAACACAAAAATAACCTAAATCTTCAAGATTACGACATGCTAATGTTTTCCCAGCTCCAGACATACCAGTAACAATTACTAAACGAAAATCTTTCATACTCAACACCTCTAATCTATAAACTAGGAAAATTATCCATTATTATATAATAATCGCTTAAATGTCTTTTTTCAATATATATTTGTAAATAGCTTCAGCTACACCATCATGTTCACAATCACTAACAATAACATCACCACAAGCTTTTACATCATCTTTGGCACTACCCATAACAGCACTAAAACCAGCAACTTTAAGCATAGGAATATCATTATTAGCATCACCTATAGCAAAGACATCTTGAATATCCAAGTTTAATTTTTCTGCTAAGTGAATAAGTCCACTAGCTTTACTAATATTAGGGGCCATAATTTCTACATAATTAAATTGAGATTTGGCGGCATGAATAAGACCTGCAAATTCTTCATTCAGTAATTTAGCAATAGCATCACTTTCATCATTACCCTCAGTAATAATTAATATTTTGGGAATGTTATCAACTAAATCATAAAACTTTTGGCCAATAGCTGAACCTTTAATACCGATTAATTCTTCGTATCCTTTAGTTTTATCCGTATATTGTTCATAAAATAAAGTGTCATTTTGATATGTTTGGAAATAATAATTTTTATTTTTGCAATAACTATATACTTTACGAACAACTTCAGGGTCTAAATAAGCTTCAAAATATACTTTTCCCGAAACAGATTTAATAAGAGCACCATTATAAGTAATAATAGGAACATCTAATTCTAATTGTTTAGCATAACGTAATGAAGCATTATACATACGACCAGTGGCAATAGTAGGAATTATACCAGCCTTTGATAATTCATGGATAGCTTGTTTATTTTTAGGCGAAATTTCTCCTTTAGGGGTTAATAAAGTACCATCTAAATCAGTAGCAAATAATTTTATAGGCATCATATCACTCTTTTCTAAAAAATTAGTACAAAATAAATAATATAAACCGTTAATTTAAATTATAACATAGCTTTTTCTTAAACATAAATTAAAACTAGATTAAGATTAAGTTTTAGATAAAAGAAAAGCGACTGAAAAATCAGTCGCTAGATATAGTTTTTTATATTATTTAAATAAGTTTTTTAATGTTTTAAAAAAGCTTTCCTGTTCAGGATTAGCTTTATCATTTTTGATACCCGCAAATTCACGGAGTAATTCTTTTTGTTTATCCGTTAATTTTTGTGGAGTTAATACTTTGATACGTACATGTTGGTCGCCACGACCAGAACTTCTAAGGAATGGGATACCTTTTCCTTTTAGACGCATGATTGTACCAGATTGAATGCCAGCAGGAATTTTCATTTCTACTTTACCATCAAGTGTTGGTACTTCAATAGTATCCCCTAAAGAAGCCTGAACAAAATTGATTGGTACTTCACAAATAATTTCTGTACCTTCACGTTGGAAGAATTTGTGGGATTTTACAGTGATATATACGTATAAATCACCAGTAGCACCGCCACGAACACCTGCTTCGCCTTCACCAGCAACACGAATTCTATTACCAGAATCTACACCAGCAGGAATTTTTACTTCTACCTTAGAACGAACTGATTTTATACCTTTACCATGACAATCTTTACATGGTGTTTTAATAATTTGACCAGTACCATTACAACGAGAGCAAGGACGTTGATTTACCATACGACCAAAAGGTGTATTTTGGGTAAATTGTACTTGACCAGAGCCATGACATTCAGGACATTCTTCAGGATGAGTTCCTTTAGCAGCACCTGTACCATTACAGCTAGAACATTTTTCTGTACGAGGAATATTTAATTCTACAGTTTTACCAAAAGCAGCTTCTTCAAAAGAAATGGATAAATTATAACGTAAATCTGCGCCACGTTCAGGGCCACGACGACGACTAGAACCGCCACCACCATTGCCAAAGAACATGTCAAAGATATCGCCAAAACCTTCTCCACCAAAACCACCTTGACCAAAACCGCCAAAACCACCAAAGCCACCAGCTCCAGCACCTGCTGTACCATCAAAGGCAGCATGACCAAATTGGTCGTATTGTGCTTTCTTTTGAGGATTAGAAAGAATTTCGTAAGCTTCGTTGACTTCTTTCATTTTTTCTTCGGCTTCTTTTGGATTATCACGATTAAGGTCTGGGTGATATTTACGAGCCATTTTTTTATAAGCTTTTTTTATTTCAGTGTCTGTAGCACTTTTTGTAATGCCTAAGACTTCATAATAATCGCGTTTTGTACTCACTTTGCACCACCTAAACCTAACATTACATTATTAATATATAAATATAAATGAGTTTAAACCAAAATTTTATGGTTAATTAACATAACTCCAGCTAAGGATTAACTGGAGTTATGTTAAAAGTAAATTACTTATTAAATAAATTATTTATCAGTTACATCTTTAAAATCAGCATCGACAACATTATCGTCATCTTTAGTCTGAGTTTGTTGAGCACCTGCACCAGCATTAGCACCGCTAGCTTGTTGTTGAGCCTGTTGTGCTTGCTGATAAGCTGCTGCACTTAATTCATAAAGAGGTTTTTGTAATTCTTCTGTAGCTTTTTTGATTGCTTCAGTATCAGTACCTTTAAGTGCAGATTTAACACTTTCAATACCGTCTTTTACTTTAGCAATTGTATTAGCATCAGCTTTGTCACCTAATTCTTTGATAACTTTTTCAGCTTGGAAAATTAAAGAATCAGCATTATTTCTAACTTCTACTTCTTCTTTACGTTTTTTATCTTCAGCTTCATGAGCTTGAGCTTCTTTTACCATACGGTCAATATCTTCTTTGCTCATACCGCTATCAGATTTAATTGTGATATTTTGTTCTTTACCAGTACCGAGGTCTTTTGCAGATACATGAACGATACCATCAGAGTCAATATCGAATTTTACTTCAATTTGAGGAACTCCTCTTGGAGCTGGTGGAATATCAGTTAAATCAAAGCGACCGAGAGTCTTGTTGTCAGCAGCCATTTCACGTTCACCTTGAAGAACATGAATGCTAACAGCTGGTTGATTATCAGCTGCAGTAGAGAATACTTGGCTTTTAGAAGTAGGAATAGTAGTATTTCTTTCGATAATTTTTGTGCAAATACCACCTAATGTTTCAATACCTAAAGAAAGTGGAGTTACATCAAGAAGTAATACGTCTTTAACTTCACCAGCTAAGATACCAGCTTGGATAGATGCACCAACAGCAACACATTCATCAGGATTTACACCATGATTTGGTTCTTTACCAAGATATTTTTTGATAGCTTCCTGAACTGCAGGAATACGGCTAGAACCACCAACTAAAATGATTTTATCGATTTCAGATACGGATAAACCAGCATCAGCCATAGCTTTACGAGTTGGTGCAATAGTAGCTTCAACAAGGTCAGCTGTAAGTTCATCAAATTTTGCACGAGTAAGTGTTAAATCTAAATGTTTTGGACCAGTAGCATCAGCAGTGATGAATGGTAAGTTAATATTTGTAGAAGTCATGCTAGAAAGTTCAATTTTTGCTTTTTCAGCAGCTTCGATAAGACGTTGAGCACTCATTTTATCTTGAGATAAGTCAATACCGTTAGATTTTTTGAATTCTTCTACCATCCATTGCATTACTGCATGGTCAAAGTCATCCCCACCTAAATGAGTATTACCATTTGTAGATTTAACTTCAAAAGTACCTTCATCTAATTCAAGAATAGATACATCGAATGTACCACCGCCAAGGTCAAATACAAGAATAGTACCATCTTCACTTTTATCAAGACCATAAGCAAGAGCAGCAGCTGTTGGTTCGTTTACAATACGAAGAACATCAAGACCTGCAATTTTACCAGCATCTTTAGTAGCCTGACGTTGGCTATCATTGAAGTAAGCAGGAACAGTGATAACTGCTTGAGTTACTTTTTCACCAAGATATTTTTCGGCATCAGCTTTCAATTTTTGAAGAACCATTGCAGAAATTTCTGGTGGAGTATAAGATTTATCATCAATATTTACTTTATAACTAGCTTCGCCCATATGACGTTTGATTGAAGCGATTGTACGATCTGGGTTAGATACAGCTTGACGTTTTGCAAGTTGACCTACAAGACGTTCACCATCTTTAGTGAAGCCTACAACGGAAGGAGTGAGTCTGCTACCTTCAGGATTTGTGATAACTGTAGGTTCGCCGCCTTCCATAACAGCAACTACAGAGTTAGTAGTACCTAAGTCAATACCAATTACTTTGGACATTATAAATTCCTCCTAAAACATCTATATAGAAAATATAAGTGTTAATCAAATTAAATTAAAATATATTTTTATTATAGCAAATCAATTAAATTAATTAATTTGCTACAACTTTAACCATACTTGGGCGAATTACTCGACCTTGTACCATATAACCTTTTTGAAGTTCTTCTTCAATAATATCATCTTCTTTTTCTGGATCCTGAACACGCATTACAGCCTGATGGAAATTTGGATCAAATTTTTCACCAGTAGCTTTAATTTGTTCGAGGCCATTTTTCTTTAAAGATTCCATTAATTGATTATATACCATAGAAATACCATCATGAAGAGGTGTTCCAGCAGCGCCTTCAACAGCTAAAGCACGATCAAAATTATCAATAATAGGTAGTAAATCTTTAATTAATCCCTGAAGTACGACATTGGATAATTCTTCACGTTCTTTTTCATTACGACGGCGAAAATTTGTAAAATCTGCTTGTAAACGTTTATATTGTTCTTCACTTTGTTGTAATAATACTTTTTGAGCATCTAATTCTTTTTTTATTGTATCAAGAGTTGCGTCCTGTGCAGTATCTTCAGTAGAAACTTCTTGTTCAGGTGTTTCCTGAGTTGTAGTTTCTTCTGTTACTGTTTCAGTAGCATTTTCAGTTGCTTGAGTTGCTTTAGTTTCTTCTGGAGTAGCCATGAACCAACCACCTTCTTAATATTTTCAATAACCATAAATATCTACAAATGAAATTTATGGAAAATATTTGCTAAATTATTATTCATAAATTTTAGCAATGAGATTACTTTTCCGTAATCCATACGGGTAGGCCCTAAAATAGCTAAAGTAGCAACAGGCTTACCATCAAAATGATACGTCGCGCTAATAATACTACAATCTTTAATATCATTATATTTATTTTCTTGACCAATGGTTACAGCTACATTTTTATCACGATGTGGTTGCAAAATGTCACATAATAATTGTTCTTCTTCAAGCATAGATAAAATCTTTTTGACTTTATCTAAATTATGAAATTCAGGCTGTTCCATTAATTGTCTAGCACCACCAAAATACAGGCGTTCTTTTTTATCTTGAGCTAGAGCTTCTTCAATAATATTAATGATAGAATTAAAAACAGTAGAATTAACGGTTTCACCACATAACTTGCGAAAAGTATTCATATTAATATCGCAAAGATGACGACCTTTTAAATAATGATTGAATATCTTAGCAATATATTCAAAATCACTAAGTGAAAGACCTTGAGGAATATCAATAATTTTATTATTAATAAATCCGGCATCTGTCATAATAATAGCAATGACTTGATGATTATTCAATGGTGAAAAATGTAAATACTGAAAAGTTGTTTGTGTTAATTGAGGTGCTAAAACTAAAGAAATATTTTTAGTCAATTGAGAAAGAATACGTGAAGTTTCACGGAAAATTTCTTCAACTGATTGAACTTTAGTAGCATACCAATCATTAATAAGAGATATTTCATTCTCCGACATTTGTTCCAACGTTAAAAGATCATCAACATAGAAACGATAACCTTTTGATGAAGGGATGCGCCCAGATGAGGTGTGGAGATGTTTAATATAACCAAGTGTCTCTAAATCCGCCATTTCATTACGAATTGTTGCAGGGCTAATTCCCAAACTATATTTTTTAGCGATGGTTCGGGAGCCAATTGGCTCTGCTGTAGATATATAGTCATCTACAATGGCTCGGAGAATGCGTTGTTTTCTATCATCTAGCATTTTTTTCACCCCTATTGTTAGCACTCTATAGCGGTGAGTGCTAACCTCTAAATAAAAATCTACCACTATTTAGACAAAATGTCAACCCATATATTTTAATTGTATAATAAATAATATTTTTATCTAAAAAAGCCTCTATTATTTAGAATAAATCTAGCTAATAGAGGCGTTATTATTATGTATTTAATGTAAATGATATAATGATTAGCAAAAGACACAGCAACTTTTATTATAAATTATTAAGATAATCTTATGTAACTCAGCTAATGCTTGTTGTGCTTCTTTTTTCGTTTTGAAGCCACCACGTACAACTCTTTGACGTTTTCCACAGGTACCTACCTCGATTGAACAGCACCATTTTATTGAATTTTTAGGTTTATATACTCTAGCCATAATACATCATCCTTTTTTTAGTTTATATTATGCCTAGTTTTACATCATCGTTTTTAGAGTAGTTCAAGCAGTAAAAAAATGTCAAGACTTATAACAAAAAAAGACACCATGATTGTACATGATGTCTTGTTATTTACCATGAAAAAATAAATACAGATTAACTATTCATTGATAACATTTTGATAGCTAATTGTTTATCTTTTTTTACAACTTTTGTGAATTCTTTTATTATTTCCCACTCATCATCAAAAGCACGTAAGCTTCTTGTTTTACGTGTTATTTCTTTTGTAGTGCCTACTGGGCGACCTGCTCCTTCTCTTTTACCGCCCCAGTTATTGTTGATTTCATTAGTCATTTTTTAAACACCTTCCAAACTAATAAAAATGTAATTGCCATGCCAATTATTATACCTTGTAATAAAGTTATCCAATCCTGTAGATTCATATCTGGAATTTTGAAGATAACTCGTATAAATATGAGTAACACAAGTAATATAGTTATTTTAGTTCTCATTTTATTTAAAATGTGATAGAATTTAAATGGGAGAGCGGTTTTACCCGCTCCCTTGCCTTGCTTATCGTTTTTGCTTGCGACTGCGTTTACGATTGCGAGGCTTTTTCTTTTTGTTGTATTTTCTCTATCACATCTTTGTACCTCCTCGTTAATTACTATACTTATATTATATACTAATCTTGATTATTTATCAATGCTTTTAATCGAGATAGGTGCAATTTTAATGTTTTTTGCAATAAAAAAGCTCTCTTTTAAAGAGAGCCCGCACCAGTCCCCGCGTTTAAATATATCATTAGAGATACAAGGGAAGTGATTATATGAAATATATTTTTCCTGCAATTATTAAACATACAAAAGATGATAAAAGTTTTCCCAATGGTGTATATGAAGTTAGTTTCCCAGATTTAGCAGGTTGTTTGACTTTTGGAAAAACAATAGAAGAAGCTTTCAACAATGCTCAAGACGCTTTAAATGGTATGCTTTGGACTTTAGAAGATGATGAGAAACAAACTATACCGAAACCTTCTGAATTTCAATCTATCGAGCATGATGGAGATTCTATTGTTACATTAGTAGAAGCTGATACTTTGGAATATAGAAAAAAATATGATACTAAAGCCATTAAAAAGACTCTAACTATTCCGGCGTGACTTAATACTAAAGCAATGGAAAATGGTATAAATTTTTCAAATGCTTTACAAGAAATATTGTTAAAAAAATTAGGATTAGAACAATAATATATTTATATTCAGCACTGACATAGTCAGTGCTTTTTTTATTTTATAATATAGATTTTCAGAAATTAACAGGAAATGATTTAATTAATGCGGAAAAAGAAGCCCGAAATTTAGGTGATAAAACGCCTACCGTTTTATTATCTATGACATATCAAGCGTCTATTGTAGCTAAAGTTATAAAAGTACCAATTGATGATGTGCTCTCCCTTCCGGCAAATGATTAAAAAAAATTAATAGTCCCAGCAGCAACTTTTTTACTAGATTAGGATTTAAATATGTAACAGATTTAAAACAAATAGCTATCAACCTAGCAATAAGTACGTTTACACCTATTTCTTTCTATTTAAATTTATCTTTAGATGATTTCTTAGATTATGTAATATTAATTGAAAATATGAACAAAAAACAGACACCATGAATTAATACATGGTGTCTGTTCCATTTTCAATATTTTTGATTCGCTTTTCCATAAAATTGATACTCTCTTGAACATTTTTATCATTTAAATCTGCTTCTTGTTTTATTTTTGCCAAATTTTTTCGTAATTGAGCTAAATATTTTTCTTTATGTAGTTCATCAGCAATAGAGTCCTCAAAGTCTTTAATAATATCTTTTACATCACTATCATTTTCTCGCCCTTGCATTTTAGCATTTTGTTTTATTTCTTTAATGATATTTTTCGTATCATTTACAAATTCTTGGCGTTTTTTCTGTTCTTTTTTAGCTTTATATGCTTCAATTTCGTCTGACCAAACAAGTGTAATTGTTAAATAAGTATATACAAGAAACATAGCTATAGTGGAAAGACACATAAGCCACTTAATATAAGGACCATCGCCAAAAATCAATACAAAGAATATCCCTATAGCACCACCTAATAATGGCCCTAAAATAGCTGTGACGCACACTAATATTGATAACATTGCAAAAGCAAGTATAAGTTTAAAGATATTACCAAAAATAACATTGATTATAAAGCGAATAATTTCATCAGATTTTTTCACAAAAATCAACCCCTTTCCTTTTTTATTATATCATGCAGAAGATTGGAGGTGTAGTAATGGCAAAAGAATTTACTTTTGGTTTTAAAATAGCAGCAGCACTACAAGGAAATTTTAGTGGTGCTTTTAGTTTAGCTAATAATAAAATAACTGAACTTGATAATACTATAAGGAAATATACCATAAGTATGAATCAAGTCAAACAAGCATATCAAGACGGTATACTTTCTCAAAATTCATATCAGCAACAAATGGCTAAGCTAAAGTCTGAATATGATATATTAATTGCAAAACAAAAACAAATGGTAACAACCCAACAGAAATTAAACACTGCAAAATCTAATATGTTAGGTAATGGTGTTAATATTCTTAAATATGCTGGTATGGCTACAGCATTATCTACTCCAATAAATAAAGCTATAGAATTCGAGTCAGCTATGGCAGATGTAAAAAAAGTAGTCAATTTCGATACTCCCACACAATTCAAAGAAATGAATAAGGATATCTTAGAGCTCAGTAAAAACATACCAATAACAGCTCAAGGATTGGCTCAAATTGTTGCAGCAGGTGGACAATCTGGTATTGCTAGAGAAGAGTTGTTATCATTTGCTGAATCAGCAGCCAAAATGGGAGTAGCCTTTGACGTTACAGCCGACCAAGCTGGTCAAATGATGGCACAATGGCGAACTGCTTTTAAAATGGGTCAAACTGATGTTGTAGCTTTAGCAGATAAAATTAACTATTTAGGAAATAATACCGCAGCTAGTGCTGATAAAATCTCTGATGTATTTACAGTATAGAGATATTGTTATTTTTCCAGCTTTTGATGAGGAAAAATATGAGCAAGCTGAAGCTAAAATAACAATACTAAAAGCTAATACTACTTATGAACCAAAAGAAAATATGACATATATAAAATGCTTAGATTATGATTTTAAATCTAAAATTAGAGATATCTATGCATCATGTCATGTAAAATATCAACAGAGTAAAACTAAAGAAGTTATAGAAACTACATTTATAGCTCCTAATAAAAAAGGGAAAGTTCTTGAAATAAAAGAACAAGTAGAAAATGTAGCTGAAGCAGAACGATTAGCGAAAAAAAGACTTAGAGAAAAAAACAAAGAAGAAATAATTGGTAGTTTTACTATGATAGGTAATTTCAACGGGGAAGTGAATATTATCTCGCTACTGGTAAATGGAGAAATTCCGCAACAGGAAATGCTTACATTAATTGATGAAACAGTAAATGATAAAAAAGTCCGACCACTTACAGATAAGGTGTTAATCAAAAAAACAACAATAGTAAATTATGATATCGAACTAAAATATTATATATCTAGAGAAAATGAATCTATGGCTACATCTATTCAAGAAAAAATAGAAAAAGCAATAGACTCATTTGTTTTGTGGCAAAAATCCAAATTAGGTAGAGATATTAATCCTTCAGAATTAATATCAAGGATAATCATGGCAGGTGCCAAACGAGTGGAAATTACTTCACCTCAATATACAAAAATCGAACCTACGCAAATTGCAATACTACAAAACAATGAAAGTTCCTTAGGAGGAATTGAGGATGAATAATAAAAATTTTAGTCCTACAGTTCCCTTAGTAATTGATCCAGGCACAATAGCTACTATGGGCTATGTAATACAAATGATAAAAGAACACAATGAATCTGTTGATGCTAATACTGAAGCTTTTAATAAGCATAACTCTAATGCAGATACACATGAACTTGCATTTAATAAACATAATGCAGATATACCACAGTAATTTATTTAATAAAAAGCTAGATAAAGCAGGCGAAACTCTAACAGGAGATTTAAATGCTAGTGGGCATAATATAACAGCTACTAAGTTTATTGGTGCATTACAAGGTATTGCAGATGTAGCAACTAAAGCACAACAAGATAAAAACGGTCTACAAATAGATACTAATTATTTAAAACTAGCTGACGGTACTATGACTGGACTACTTAATTTATTTGCAGGCTCCACAGTACCTACTCCAGCAAACAAAGACAAATCCACGCAGATAACCAACACAGAATGGGTACAAGATTATATAAAGCAGTTCGTAGCAGAACTTAGTACAAACACAAGATGACGGACATTTTTCTTGCCCTGCATTGGGGATAACAGGGCTGATGGCTCAAAATGGCTATAGTTGCTTAGGTAAATTATTTGGTAATCTAATTCCCCACTGTATTTGATTTTAGTAGTTAATTATTGTATAATATAAACAAAGAAGAGAATAAACTGATGTTTTGCCACGTCAGCCCTCTTCTGGAAAATTTGGAAAAATGGAGAAGAGGCTGTCCGTTAAGACGGCTTCTTTTTTATTTCAAAATTAATTGAAATAAGAAAGAATGGTAAAAATCATAGTTATGATACTAATTATCAAAGATAATAATTCATAAGTTGACATATTACCACCTCCCTCGTTAGAGAGAGAACCGACACATCAATTTATTCTCCGTTTCATATTGTATCATAAAGACAAGCTTTTGGCTTGTCTTTTTGGTTCTATAATAAATGTTGGGGTAAGAGAAAATTCTCTTGCTTCAACATT
>CAUWIH010000039.1:0-19522 GCA_963558795.1 uncultured Megamonas sp.
CAGATTTTTTGGAGTCATATGCAAAATATGCCTGTGCATACATATCTGTTTTATCACCGATGATTTTTACAGCACTTTTGTTTGCACCAACAGTACCATCAGAACCTAATCCCCAGAATTTGCAAGCTGTTGTGCCTTCTGGTGTAAGGTCGATATCTTCATGATATTCAGGTAAAGATGTGAAAGATACATCATCTTTAATACCGATAGTGAAACCATTTTTAGGAGTATCTTGTTTAAGTTCATTATAAACTGCAAATACTTGGTCAGGAGTAACGTCTTTACCACCAAGACCATAACGACCACCAACGATAGTTGGACGTAAATCGCTATTATAAAGAGCAGATTGAATTTCAAGATATAATGGTTCGCCGATAGAACCTGCTTCTTTTGTACGGTCCATAACAGCAATTTTTTTCACTGTATTTGGAAGTGCATTTAAGAAGTGTTTTACAGAGAATGGTCTATATAAATGAATAGATACAATACCTACTTTTTCGCCTTTAGCATTTAAGTAGTCAACTACTTCTCTAGCTGTATCGCATAAAGAACCCATAGCTACGATTACACGTTCAGCATTTGGATCACCATAGTAGTTGAATAATTGATAGTTACGGCCAGTTAATTTATTAATTTCAGCCATAGCATCTTCTACCATTTGTGGAACTGCTTCATAATAAGGGTTTGCAGATTCTTGACCTTGGAAATAAATATCTGGGTTTTGGCTAGTACCACGAATTACAGGATGGTCTGGATTTAATGCACTATGACGGAATTTATTTACAGCTTCCCAGTCAAGCATTTTTCCTAAATCATCATAATCTAAAACTTCAATTTTTTGGATTTCATGAGATGTTCTGAAACCATCAAAGAAGTTTACAAATGGTACACGGCTTTTAATTGCTACAAGATGAGCAATAGCACTTAAATCCATAACTTCCTGAACACTAGCTTCAGCAAGCATAGCACAACCAGTTTGACGAACAGCCATAACGTCACGTTGGTCACCAAAAATATTAAGGGAAGATGTTGCAAGAGCACGAGCACTTACATGGAATACACCTGGAAGTAATTCCCCAGCAATTTTATACATATTTGGAATCATTAACAATAAACCTTGAGATGCAGTATAAGTAGTTGTTAACGCACCAGCTTGTAAAGAACCATGTACTGTACCAGCAGCACCAGCTTCAGATTGCATTTCTACAACACGTACTTTTTGACCAAAAAGGTTTTTCTTTCCTTTTGCAGCCATTTCATCTACAACTTCTGCCATTGGAGATGAAGGAGTAATTGGGTAAATAGCAGCTACATCAGTAAACGCATAAGATATATACGCAGCAGCAGTATTCCCATCCATAGTTTTCATGTGTTTGCTCATATTTTAAAATAAGCTCCCTTCTATGATATATATAACCAATTATAGATTATTTCTATTACAATATACATTTATAATACAACTTTTTGTGATATTTTTCAAAAAAATAACTTTCAAGATTTCCTCTAATTGCCAAAACCTTTAACAGTACTACTTTTCCTTAAATCAAAGATTTCAAGCTCTATGAATCATTCTAAATTCATAAAATGACACCGAACATCTTGTAAATATTTTTATTTTAAACGTCATTTTCCGTCATGAAACTTCTCAAATAAAGCCAATATCACCTAAGTTATCAAGCAAATTATAATGTAAATTTACAAGTTGTATTTCACTTAATATAATAGCTTTTTATCGTGAAAAAATCAATATATAAATAAACTTTATTGTTATTATTGAATCTTCTCATTTTTTAATACATTTCATAATATAACGCTTGTTTTATTACAAGGTTATTCTTAGCTAATTCCTCCAAATCTTTTTCGCTATATTTTCCCGAAAAATATGCTCCCCATTGTTCGGATTTTTTTTAGCTTTTTAATATCGCTAATTTTTACTTTTGGTAATTCTAAAAAGTGCATTTCTAAATGACGAGTAACGATTACATTCGTATTAGGCACACAAAAATAACAATCATCTTGTCCCATTAAGTTAAAGTGCGTAAATGAATTATATTGTCAAAAACTGCTATTATATTCAGCTTTTAAGATACAATTCACAACGCACTTTTTATTTTTTATCTATAAAGACTACAATAAGATTTTAATTATCTCGTTTATTTAAACGTATTCCTTCTTCTAATAATGGTTTTAAAAATTGTCCTGTATATGATGCCTTCACTTTGACTATGGCTTCTGGTGTACCTTTGGCTACAATTGTACCGCCACGATTTCCACCTTCTGGACCTAAATCTATAAGATAATCTGCCGTTTTAATAACATCGAGATTATGTTCAATGACTACTACAGTATCACCACCATCTACTAAACGTTGTAATACATTCAATAATTGATGAATATCCGCAGTATGCAGACCAGTTGTTGGTTCATCTAGGATATAAATAGTTTTTCCTGTACTTCTGCGAGCTAATTCAGAGGCTAATTTTACACGTTGCGCCTCACCACCTGAAAGTGTTGTCGCTGATTGACCAAGTTGTATATATCCAAGACCTACATCTTGTAATACTTTCATGTAACGATAAATCTTAGGAATATTAGCGAAAAACTCACAAGCTTCATCAACTGTCATATTCAATACATCAGCAATTGTTTTACCTTTATATTTCACTTCTAATGTTTCACGATTATATCTAGCACCTTTACAAACTTCACAAGGTACATATACATCAGGTAAAAAGTGCATTTCTATTTTTATGATACCGTCACCATGACAAGCCTCACAGCGACCACCTTTGACATTAAAACTAAATCGTCCCGGTTTATAACCACGAATTTTGGCTTCATTAGTTTGGCTAAATAGTTCACGAATACTATCGAATACACCTGTATATGTGGCAGGATTAGAACGTGGTGTTCTACCAATTGGCGATTGGTCGATATTTATGATTTTATCTATATTTTCAATACCTTTGATTTCTTTATGTTTACCTGGCTTTCCTTTAGTAGAATAAAGTTTACTTGCCAATCCTTTGAATAATATTTCATTTACCAAAGTAGATTTTCCCGAGCCAGACACTCCTGTTACTACAGTGAATACTCCTAAAGGAAATTTGACATTTATATTTTTTAGATTATTTTCTTTTGCCCCGATGACTTCGATAAAATTACCATTTCCTATGCGACGAGTAGCAGGAACAGGAATATATTTTCTACGACTTAAATATTGTCCCGTAATAGAATTAGGATTTTGTTTTATATCTTCGACTGTACCTTGAGCTACAATTTCACCACCGCCAGCACCTGCTTTTGGCCCAATATCGATAATATGGTCAGCCGTATACATTGTATCTTCATCATGCTCTACTACAATTAAAGTATTACCCAAATCACGTAAATGTTTCAAAGTAGCAAGCAGACGATTATTATCTCGCTGATGAAGTCCAATACTTGGTTCATCTAAAATATATAATACTCCCACTAATCCCGAGCCAATCTGTGTAGCTAAGCGAATACGTTGAGCCTCACCACCGGAAAGTGTACCAGCAGAACGAGAAAGTGTAAGATAATCCAGACCTACATCTAACAAAAATCCAAGTCTAGCATGAAGTTCTTTCATTATTTGCTTGGCAATAATTTCTTCACGCTGAGTAAATTTTATATCCGAGAAAAATTCATTAGCCTCAGCAATCGTCATATCTGTTACTTGTTGAATATTTTTATCACCAATAGTAATAGCCAAAGCCTCCGGCTTTAATCTAGCTCCTTTACATTTTGGACAAGGTGTAGTACTCATATATGCCTCATAAGATTCTCGCATTACTTCAGAATTTGTTTCTTTATAACGACGTTCAAGCATCGGCATGACACCTTCAAATGGTGAAAAATATTCGCGATATTCATCATACATATTCACATAAGAATAATTGAATTTTTCTTCACCTGAACCATAAAGTAAATAATCTTGGACTTTCTTTTCAATTTTATTCCAAGGAGTATCTAAAGTATAACCATATTTTTTGAGCACAGCTTCAATTTGTACCATAGCATAAGACGCTGGATTTTTAGAAAGTGCAGCAAATAATCCTTGACTAGGACTAAGCGTCTTATTCGGCATGACTAAATCAATATCAAATTGTTGATGATTGCCCAAACCACTACATTCAGGACAAGCACCAAATGGACTATTAAACGAAAACATACGTGGTGCAATCTCAGGAAGGCTAATGCCACAATCAATACAAGCAAAATTTTGACTAAACATCAATAATTCACCATCGATTACCTGTACATAAACAATACCTTCACCAATCGCCAAAGCTGTTTCTAAAGAATCCGCTAAACGCTGATTGATACCTTCACGAACAATCAAACGGTCGATGACTACTTCAATCGTATGTTTTTTATTTTTTTCTAGAGAAATCTCTTCATTGATATCTACAACTTCACCATCAATACGTACACGAACATAGCCTTCTTTACGAATTTGTTCTAAAATCTTTTTATGTTCACCTTTTTTTCCACGAACAATTTGTGCCATAATCAATAATTTACTACGTTCAGGAAGACTCATAATATTATCTACCATTTGGTCTACAGTTTGCTGAGTAATGGGTTTGCCACACTTTGGACAATGAGCTCTACCTGCTCTAGCAAATAATAAACGTAAATAATCATATATTTCTGTTACTGTTCCTACAGTAGAACGTGGATTATGGCTAGTTGTTTTTTGGTCAATAGAAATAGCCGGTGATAATCCTTCAATATAATCAACATCTGGTTTATCCATTTGTCCTAAAAATTGACGAGCATACGCCGACAAAGATTCTACATATCGACGCTGACCTTCCGCATAAATAGTATCAAAAGCTAGTGAAGATTTACCACTACCACTCAACCCTGTTACTACGACTAATTTATCACGAGGAATTGTTACATCTATATTTTTTAAATTGTGGGCTCTAGCCCCTTTTACGGTAATCACATCAGACAAAATTTTTTGCCTCCTAATCTTCCAATTTATCTATATTAATTATTTTTATTATCGACTAAATTCATAGTTATGCTATATATTATAACATATTAATAATAATTATTAAATAATAACATCTTTAATAATTATGTTTTCATCTTATATTTTAATTTTGTAAAATCTATATTTTAGATTATAATTATTGATATAGCTAAAACTACATAACTTATAATGATAAAAATTAATCTTTTGGGGTGGTGTAATCATGAGTAATTTTGCTTTTTTACAAGAAAAATTTCCCGTATTAGCAAATCTAGGAAATTTAGCAGAAAAATATTTATATAATGACCCCAATTCATGCTTAATAAAATTAGGTATGATAGGTGAAACTATTGTAAATTTAATATTCGAATATGATGATATTATAAAACCTACTGAAGATAAAGCTGTAAATCGTATCAATATTTTAATTCGTGAAGGTATCATTGATGAACAAATCACCGATATTTTACACGCTTTACGTAAAGCTAGAAATAAAGCCGTGCATGAAAACTATGAAGGTTCTTGCGGTGTTTTATTATCCTTTGCCTACACCCTTTGTGAATGGTTCATGCAAACTTATGGCGATTATAAATATACACATACAGATTTTGTATTACCAACCAAAGCAATGCTTGCTAGTGATGCTTTAAATTGGATAACTAGCGAACAAAAAATTGATGAACTAACACATACCGCCATACATACAGCCACAAAAACGAAAGCTATACAACGTGCTAAACGTTTAAAATTAATAATTAATGCTAATGCAAATTTAAAATTAACCGAAGAACAAACAAGATATCTTATTGATGAAAAACTTCGTTTGGCTGGTTGGCAAGCAGATACGCAAAATCTTCGTTATAGTAAAGGTACTAGACCTACTAAAAATAAAAATATGGCTATTGCTGAATGGCCAGCAATTACCGACAACAATACTAAAGGACATGTAGATTATGCTTTATTTATTGGCGAAAAATTAGTCGGTATTATCGAAGCCAAACGTCTAAGTAAAGAAATATTTTCGGTATTAGATTGTCAATGTAAAGAATATGCTAAAGGTATTATTATTGATGATAAAGCTATTATCGATAATTACGATGACTATAAAGTACCATTTATATTTGCTACTAATGGACGAGCGTATCTAAAACAAATCGAAACAGCCTCCGGTATTTGGTATCAAGATTTAAGAAATAAATTAAATTCTCCAGTGGCATTAAAAGGCTTTAAATCGCCAAATGGTTTACGTGATTTATTAGAAAAAGATATAGAAAAATCAAATGAAGAATTGCAAGATTTTAATCAAGGATTTTTAGTCGATAAACAAGGTTTAAATTTACGTTATTATCAAGTAAATGCCATAAAAGCAACTGTAAATGCCGTTTTACATGGTCAAAAAAACATCTTATTAGCCATGGCTACAGGTACAGGAAAAACACGTACTATTTTAGGTATGATTTATCTATTTTTAAAAACTAAAAGATTTAATCGAATTTTATTTTTAGTTGATAGGACAAGTCTTGGAGAGCAAGCTTATGAAACATTTCGTGAAGTAAAACTCGAAGAATTACTGACTTTAGATGAAATCTATAATATCAAAGGACTCAATCAAAAAATAGCTGACCGTGAAACGAAAATCCAAATAGCCACCGTGCAAAGTATGGTAAGACGATTATTATATCAAAATGATACCAATGAAAATACAACTGAAAAATCTACTAATGACTATAAAGATACTATCTCAGTTAGTGATTATGATTTAATCATTGTCGATGAAGCACATCGAGGTTATATACTAGATAGACAAATGAGTGAAGAAGAATTACTTTATAATAATCAACAAGATTACATCAGTAATTCATGAGTAGAGTTTTATGTTTTTTGTGTGGTAAAATATGTAAAAAAATAATATTATAAAATACTCATGTTTTTATAACATTAAAATTTTTTTGAGTAGTTACAAACAAAACGGTAACAAAATGGTAACAAATTTTAAAAAATTATATGATATAATATGTATATGAGTGCCAGCAAAAACTAGTTGCGACGGGTTTTTAATAAGTTAATCTGCGGAAAAACTTATTTTTTAGTAAAAAAAGACTACCAAATAAGGTAGTCTTTTTTCTTTCTTGTACAGCCACAGGATTTTATTTTTCCTGCAACAACTTGACCTTTATAGAATATTTTTTCGTTTCCGCAGTCACATCTACATAATATTTTATCACCTCCTAATTCTTCTAAAATTGTGAGCATACCGAACTTTTGACCAACTCGGCTTTTAAGATTAAATGTTTTACGTGTGCATCCGCAAGATTTAGTATGTCCACGTAAAACATTTCCTTTTCCTGCCTCAATAATATTGCCGCAATCACAACGGCATTTTAATTTTTTGATAGTGTTTCCTTTGCTATTTATACTAGAAAATTCTTCTATGACGGTAAGATGGTTAAATTTCTTACCAACATAATCTGTTATTACCTTGCTGGTACTCTTTTTTAAGCACCCACAAGATTTTTTTTGCCCATGAACCACATTGGTTTTAGAGGCGATAACGATATTGCCGCAATCACAACGGCATTTAACCTTATGATTGCCTAGTTTTTCTATAATGGTAAGACTATTAAACTTCTTACCAACATAAGAAACAATTCTATCTTTTCTTTCCTTATATCTTAAACATCCGCAGGATTTATTTAATCCTCGAACAACATTATATTTTTTATTTAATATTATTTATTAGTGTAATCACTGGTGTGTTTTTTGGTGTATAATATATAAAAATATTCTTTTGTATACAAGCATATGTCATTTTTTGATGTATGCTTTTTATTTTGCTCACGTTTGTTTATATATTATATAGAAGCAAGTATCATTTTTGCGTACCAAAAACAGTAGTTTTCTCTTTAAATACAATGGTTCATGGCTGTTTTTATATTTACACTAATTTTGTGTATTTTTAATAGCTAAAACTGTTAGTTTATGCAGTCTTAAAAGTTGGCCAATTTTAAGTGTTTGCGCACTTAAAATATGTTTCCCCCTAAAACGACTAATTAGATTGCGCATTGCGCATTTTATTTGCACACTTTTAACCTGCGTAACTGTTGCGCATTTTATTTTCGTTTGCGCACTACTTTTTTTAATTTGCGCACTGTGTTTTGCGTAAAATAACTATAAATCTATAAATAAAACGGAGTAAATAAAAGAAAGGAATATTTTTAAATGAGTAAAGATGTTGTTATGCAGCAGAATTTAATAAATGTTGTTACTGGAGAAGTCGTAAGCCAAAAAGAAGTTTATCTTCAAAATAGATTTGATATCGAGAAAGGATATTATTTTGCGTCTCCTAAAAACAGAATCTGTATTTTCCCGGGAAATATACATGAGGAATTAACCGATGCAGACGTTGGAAAATTATTTAAACTCTCTAAACAGTTACAAGCAAATACAAATTTGCTGGTTTACAGAAGTGGCAACAATATTAAACCAATGCAAGAAAAACACGTCGCCAAGCTTTTGGGAATTTCCGAACGTTCATGTGTACGATTTATAAATAAAATGATTAAGTTACGCATAATGGCAAAAACAATTGAGAAGAATACAAAGATTTCTTTTATGTGCTGTAAAAAATATTTTATGTGTCCAACTGTGTTTTTTTGCGGGTGTTGGCTTAATTATAATTTATATATTATGTTCCAGCGCGATTTGGATAGAATTTTACCAAATTGGGTTATTTCTAAGTTTAACTCTGAAAATTAGAGCCGTTCTAAGAGTTCGTTTTTTTTTACAGGTAAAATAATATTAACCATTAAAAGAAAACCGCTTAGAAAGGCTCTCGTTGGCTTGGTTTTTTCTAAAATTCGCTAAATTTTAAGATTTTGAGGTGTTTTATGGGAAAATACCTAAAAAGCATAAAAAAAGTAATAAAAGGTATGGAACAGAAAACAGGATTAATTTTGCTCCTATCTAGACAAGAAGTTTTCTCCAGCGAGAAAGAAAGAAAGTTTTATATTTTAAAACTAAGATGCACAAAAAATAAAAAAGATATTTTAAGCTCTGCGAGTGAGCCAGCATTTTTGCGGCAACTTGTGGAGCTTTTTAAATTGGACAGAAAAGAATTAATGCGTAAACTTCAACCTACCAAGCGAGGTGAGGGGTAATGGAAAATGAAAACTTAACACAACTTGCTAAGGATTTAAAGCTTACAGAAAAGCAAAGAACATTCTGCGAATTATTCGTTCAATTAGCCAACAAAAGAGAGGCATATGAGCGTGCTGGTTACAAATGCACAAAAGAAACTGCATTTAAAGAAGCAAGTAGAATGCTTAAAAATCCTAAAATAAAAAAATATGTAGACGCAATCACCGAGGCCAAACATGATGAACTTATTGCAGACAAAGACGAAGTGTTGAGGTTTTATACACGTGTTATGCGTGGAAAAGAAAAAGACGCGTTCGGTTTGGATCCGAGTTTGCAAGACAGAATAAAAGCCGCAGACCAATTGGCCAAAAGATATCAGCTATTTAGTAATAAAGTTGAAGTCGAAGGGACGCAACAGATGGTCGTTAACATTGTGGATGATTTAGATGAGTAATAGTAGTGTTCGCAAATTATCCTTAAAAAACATTGTTGGCGGTGGATATAAAGATTTTTGGCGGTTTAAAGGTCGATATCGTGTTGTTAAAGGTTCCCGTGCATCTAAAAAATCAGCAACTATAGCACTAAATATAATCTGTCGAATGATGAAGTATCGTTTTTCGAATACGTTAGTTATTCGAAAAATTGCTAACACGTTATATAATTCTTGTTTCCAGCAATTAAAGTGGGCAATACACAGACTAAATGTAGATAGTTTATGGAAAGCAAAAATAAATCCTATGGAATTAATCTATGTTCCTACAGGCCAAAAGATAGTTTTTAGGGGACTAGATGACCCGTATAAATTAACTTCTGTTACTGTAGATATTGGTGTTTTATGTTGGGTTTGGCTAGAAGAATGTAGCGAAATCCAAGACGAAGAAGCATTCAACCGCGTGGATGAAAGTATTCGTGGTGCTGTTCCTAAGGGGTATTTTAAACAAATTACCGTGTCAATGAATCCGTGGAGCTCGGCTCATTTTGTAAAGAGAAGATTTTTTGATGTAAATGATGACCCTGACATAATGGCAATAACAACAAACTACAAATGCAATGAGTTCTTAGATGAAGCAGATAGGAAAATGTTTGAAAGAATGAAACGTGATGACCCTGATAGATATTTAGTAGCAGGTTTGGGAAATTGGGGATTAGATGGAGGGCAATTCTTTAAACAATGGAGAGATAGTCTGCATATAGTTAAACCTTTTAAAATACCTACAAATTGGATAAAGTGGCGAGTTATGGACTGGGGAAGTAGCAGACCTTACGCTTGTTATTGGATTGCTGTCGATTATGACGGAAACGCTTATGTTTACCGTGAATTATATGGATATGGCGGTAAACCAAACGTTGGTACAGGAGAAACTACTGTAGAAGTGGCCAAAAGGATTATCGAAAATGAACCAAAAGATGAAGAAATTTATAATGCTATTTTAGATAATGCTTGTTGGGCAAAAATTGGTATTTCGGGAGCAAATGACACGTCTGTTTCTATTGCAGACCAAATAAACGATGTCTTATATGACGCTAATCGTGAGAGATTTAATCCTTGTAAAAAAGGTCGTGAACATGGCGCAGAAGAATTAAGGCGTAGACTTGTTGGTAAGTTTAACAAGGAAGGAAAGCAAATACCTGCTATTTACTTCTTCGAAAATTGTGTACACGCAATAAGAACTATACCAATGCTTACGTTCGATAGTCATAATCCAGAAAAATACGATACTAATGGCGAAGACCATGCAACAGACGCAATAATTTATTTTTGCCTAGAAAATCCATACGCAAGTGAAGCACCGCTTGAACCACAAAAAGAAACAGCATATAAAAATCATACGCCTATGGATATCACAGGTTGGTCTACTTAACTTAGTAAGGAGATGTTAGTTTGATAGAATACAAAATTATAGATAAAGCGCCTAATAAAATTGGTTTAATGGTTCGAGGCCACGCCAATTTTGCGCCTATTGGAAAACCTGATATTGTTTGTGCTGCAGTTAGTAGCTCTTGTTATACTGCGGTAAACGGGTGTATTTCAAACTTAAATAACGATAAAGATATAGATATTAAATGTTGCAGTCCTGGACATTTTGTATTTACGGTAAAGAAAACGCCAATAACAACAGCATTAATACATGCTACCCATTTGCAGATACAAAATATAGAAGAACAATATCCGCAATGTTTTAAAAAGCACGGCAAGGATAAATAGTACAGTGGGGGTGTATAAAAATGGCTACAATGCCCGAAGCTAGAAGTGTAACAGACCCACTAGAGGCAGAAAAAACAAAAAGCACAGACTTGAATGCTAACAAAAATGAATATAACATAATGCGTTTTACTCAATGGTTTAGAGAATCTGTAGAATATATAACTGATTGGCGGAAAGAAGCACATGAGTGTTTTGACTTTGTTATGGGTAAACAATGGAGCCCCGGAGACATTGAAAGGCTAAAGAAAATGGGACGACCAGTTGTTACCATAAATAAAATAAAGCCACTTGTTAATATTCTTAGTGGTTACCAGCGCAATAACAGAAATGACATTGATTTTCTACCGCGAACAAATGACGATGCAAGTCTATGTGAAGTAAGAAAAGCAATGACAAAATATGTTATGGATAGAAGTAACTACGATGTAGAAGAAAGCATTGTTTTTGAAAAAGGTTGTATTTGCGGTCTTAGTTGGTTTGAAGTCGGCTATAGATATGATGAAGAAATAGAAGGCGAAGGAGAAGCATTTATTCGTGCGGAAAGTCCTTTTAATATATATATAGACCCTGAATCTAGGGCTAGAGACTTTAAAGACAGTAAATATATTATCCGTGCTAGGTGGGTAGATAAAGAACGATTATGTGAAATTTATCCCGAACAAGCAGATATTATAAAAGCTAAAACCGATGAATACGATAAAAACGAACAAGAAGACTACAATACTAGACTTTATTACCAGCAAGACAAAAAAAAAATACGTCTTTGCGAATGTTGGTATAAAACAAGAACAAAAAAGACCATGTACCTTTTGAGCGATGGGAGAAGCATAGAACTAACGCCTAACCAGTTAATGGAATTATCTTTAGAAGATGAATTAATGCTGGAACAAAGTGTAATAAATAAAACAGAAAGATTTGTTACGCAGGTTAGAGTGTGCGCATTCTTCGACGATGTACAGTTAGAAGATGAAGAAAGTCCATACGAACATGGTGAGTTTCCGTTTGTTCCTTTTGTTGCTTATAGATTTGATGAAGATAAAATGCCGCAAGGTATTGTATCAAGCGCTAAAGACCCGCAAAGAGAATTAAATAAGCGTAGAAGTGAGTTCTTAGATATTATTTCTAAGTCAGGCCATAGTGGTTGGTTATATGAAAAAGACGCTATGGACGTAAATCAAAAGCATAGTTTTGCTAAAAATGCTAGTAAGGCTGGGGCTTTACTAGAAGTAAAAAACATGAACAAAATGCGTGAAATAGTTCCTCCTAATCCTCCGATGTCAATCGTGCAGGCTATAACAGACGCTGCAAATGACATGAAGGAAGTAACAGGAATTAATGAAATGATGATTGGAACAGATATGAATACTACTGCTAGTGGTAGAAGTATTGAGCTCCAGCAAAAGCAAGCGATAACGCATTTAGTTCCACTATTCGATTCTTTAAGAAGTGCCAAAAAAGAAATAGTCTATAGACTATGGGGTAAACGTGGACATAAAGGCATAATCCCTCAATTTTATACAGAAGAAAAGGTCTATAGAATTGAAAGTGCTAATGGCCAGTATCAATTCATGGCGGTAAATCAAAAGCAACAGGTTAATGACCCACTGAGAGGTGTTATTACTCAAACACTTAACGATTTAAGTCAAGGTGAATTTGATATTGTAATTGCAGATGTAAACGCAAGTACCACAGTTAGAGAGGCTAAGTTTTGGGCTCTATGTGATGCTATATCTAAACTTGGTATACCGGGAGATATGGTATTTGATATCCTTATCGACTTATCAGATGTTCCCGATAAAGAAGAAATTAAGCAAAGATACCAGCAACGACAACAAGGCCAGCAACAAGCACAGCAAGCACAAGCGCAGCATGAATTACAACTTGTACAAGCCCAAAATAATAGAACTAACAAGTCTATTAATATTAAAGATGTTCCATTACCTGTACAGTTGGCAATGCTCGCAAAAGAAGGACTTGTTGACCCACAATTGGCGCAATACATGATGGAAGTTTATGTAAAAACAATGGCTCCGCAGGTAGCAACAAAAGAAGAGGCACAGCAAGCACAAGCAATAACGCAACAGCAAGCACAAGCTGGAAATCTTAATAATATTAACGTTGAACAACTTCAAGATTTAACTAATCGTATAGCTGCACAACGAGCTATTGGCGGAAATAATACAAAATAAACAGGAGGCTAATTAATGACTAGAAGAAACCCCGAAAAGAAAATTAACATTGATTTTGATAGTGATTTAGTCGTGGCTAGAGATACAGCCGACGAAGATATTAATAATGGTGAGAAAAAAAGTTCTGTAGTTAAAAGTAAAAAGGCATCCACTTTTAAAAAAGAAGTAAAAGACATTACTACAGAAGATATAAAACAAGAACTACTCAAAACAGCTTATTCTATTCTAAATAAATACAACAATAACCTTAACAATAGTCCGGAGTTAGTTCATTTAGCATTAAGTATTTATTTATCTGTAAAAGAAGAAGAGTTAGAAGAAAAAAATATGCTAATTGAAAACATGCTGATTGATAATATTGATGATGAATGTAAAAAGGAAGAAGAAAAAGAAAATGAATAGTTTAAAAACATTATATGTAGATTTAAAACTGTTTTCTGAAAACAACGAAGACAACGCCAATAACTCTAATGCCAACGCACAAGATGAAGATATTCAAAACAATTTAGATGAATATAACGACGTGTTTGGTATTAAAGAAAATGAATTAGAAGAATACGCTAAAAAGATTTCTTCTTTAACTAACAGCGAAGAAAGCTCTTACGCTTTTGATAATGATAATAATAATAGCGATGTTGGCGAAAATCTAAAACATGAAGACGAACAAGCCAATGAATCAATGACCGAAGAAGTCGATCCGGTAGCTAATAATAATAAAGAAACTACCGAAATAGACTATAAAGCTTTATATGAACAACAAAAAGAAGAATTAGAAAAGCTTAAATCTAGTCAAGAACGTTATAAAAAAGCAGAAGAAGCAGTTGTTAATAATTTACAAGAGCCTCCGCAACCTCAAGGACAACATAATCATTTTATTAATAACAATGCTCCTCAACTTAAAATAACTCCGGAAATTGCAAAAATAATTAAAGAGTTAACCGACAAAAAAGCCGTAGAACTATCAGGTTTAAACAATGAAGAAATTGAAGCCTTAGAATATGCTGACGATAGCGATATCAATAAAATTCGCTATGACCAAGCAAAATCTATGGCTAGAGATATGGTATTAAGAGATATTCAAGCTAGAAACGCGCAAATACAAAATCAATTGTATCAGGCTGAAAAGTATCGTCAGGATAGTATTTCTGATATTCAAAACTTCGTAAAAGAAGTTCAGGAAACTGAAAACTACGAAACTATCATGAAGTACGTTACAGGCGAATATATGAATAGCTTACCTAAATATCAGCAAGATGTTATCAGACAAGCATATGTTCGCGTTAACAATAGTCAAGGCGATATGAGAGATAACATGATTATTAGGTCTTTATGGAATGAAGGCTCTAGTAGTTATTTTAAAAATAAACAAACAGTACCAACTAATAATTCTAGTGATTTAAATTCTAAAATGACACAAAGAAATAAAATGCCACGAGTAAGTCAAATTCAAGAAAGTGGCTCTAATAATGGTGATGTTTGGACAATAGATAAAATAAAAGCTGCTATAAATACAGGCAATATTGATAAGATACCAAAATCTATTCAAAAACAAATTGCTAATGGCGTGCTTTTATAGATATATATTTTTTAAAGAAAGGGTGTCTATAATGAACACACAAAAATTAACTATGTTAAAAACAAAACAGGCAATGCAATTCTTAAAAGTAAACATTCAGTTATTTTCAATTGTAGTACCAACAGAATTGGTAAAACAGTATTGGGCAGAAAAAACAATTAAAGCTGCTATGAATAATATTTTCTTTAGCAAATTTACAGGTACAGACGCTAATTCTATTATTCAGGTAGATGAAAATCTTTCCAAAACAAAAGGGGATAAAGCATGGTTTAACTTGCTTTTAAAACTTAATGGTAACCCTATTACAGGCGATAATGAACTTGAAGGGCACGAACAAGATTTAACATATAAAGGCTTTGGCGTAACTGTAAATCAGGAACGTTGGGCGGTTAAATCTAGCGGTCGTATGGAAGAACAAAAAGCAATTCTAAAAATGCGAGAAGACGCGAAAGCAGCTCTTGAAACCCAGGTAGCTGAATATTTAGACAAAACTATTTTTGCTAAATTGACAGCCTCTCCATCTAAAAATCGTGTTATTTACGCTGGTGGTAAAAAAGCAGAAAATGAACTTACTGCTGAACAGAAATTTAATACTGATATTATTGGTGTTGCTAAACGTATGGCACAAATGGCGGATCCAATTATTCGACCTGTTAACGTTGAAGGTGGTAACTATTATGTAATGGTTATCGATCCATATCAAGCTAGAGACCTTAAAAAAGATGAAAGATGGTTTAATGCTCAGAAAGACGCTAATATTCGTGGTATGAAAAATCCTATATTCTCCGGTGCATTAGGTATTTGGGATAAAGTTATCGTACATGAAGCCGAAACTTGCCCTCGTACAAAAACAGGAGCTAGTAACGCTATGGTTGGCCACGCTTTACTTTTAGGCCCTCAGGCTGGCGTTATTGCTCGTGCAGTTAAACCTCACTGGGACGAAGATACTTTTGACTATGGCAATAAATGGGGTATCGCTATTTCTCAGATTTTAGGTATTGCTAAAACACAATATCAGATTGGCGATACATTAACAGACTTTGCAACAATTAATGTTCTCACTTCTTCTGCTGATGACGCACCAGCAGCATAATAATTAGGTGGTTTAAATGATATCTATAAACAAATTAATCGCTCGTATTCGTAATTTATCTCATGATGAATTAGAAACTGGATACGATGATAATACGATACTTTTTACCATTAATTCCGGAATTAGATTTATTAATAGAATAATAAAAGCTAATAAACCTGAACTTTTAATGTCTTTTCCTGCTACTGGAACATTAAATGCAGGAGAAAGTGTTATTTGTTTAAATGATAAAATTTTATCCATATTAGCAGTAAAAGCAAATGGGCGGAGTTTAAAAACAACTTCGCCTATTTCTGTTGATTTAACAAAAACAGCCGAAGACCCTGAAAGTTATTATCTGTGTGGATTTGAATGTATAGCTTTATATCCTACTCCGACTAAAGATGTAGATTATTCTGTTTTTTATGTAAAAGATACACCGGAAGTTGAAGCTGATGGAGTTTCGCCACTACCAAATGACTTTGACGATGCCTTAATAGAATATTCTGTTATACGTTTATCTATGGGTAATGAATTTGATATGAGCCAAGAGTTCTCGGTAATGCAAACGGTTGTTGACCAAGTTATGGATATCATATATAGCTATCCTAGTGCAGAAAAAAATATTGATGGTTACTGGGATTATGGCAACGATTAGATTGTAGGTGATATTTTGAGACTATCGACTAAGCATGCTAACCAACAAACAATAACAATGTATGATTTTACAGGTGGGCTAAATAGTTCTATATCTCCTGAAAACATTGGTGAAAATCAATTGTTTAATGTTGTTAATATGGAACCTGACGGAGCAAGTGGGCTCTTAAAGACCGTAGCGGGAACAAGAAATGTTTTTACCGTACCTTTTGAAATTTATAGCGCATACTACGATAAAATAAACAAAAAATTTATTTTAATTTCTAAAGAAGGAACAGAACGAAAAATATATGCTGTTAGCAGTAATAATCCTTCAAGAGAAAGTTTGGGTACTTCATTGGCCACTTTGTCCGGCGATTTAAAGCCAATTTATACGTTGTGGGAAGATGGTGTATTAATAGCAAGCGGTGGTAAACTTCAATATTTTAGTGGTGATTCTATACAGACAATTTCTAAATCACCCGACAAGTGCAGTGGGGTATATGTAAGAAATGGCCGTGTTCTTGTTGCAGATACGACTAAAAATAAAATAGTATATTCCGCGGTTGGCGATGAAGAAAATTGGGATGAAGCTACAAACGATACTTCAAGTTCTAAATGGGTAGAAACTGGGTATAAAGATGGTGGTAATTTTATCGGTATGGTAAACTTGTCAGACGCTATTATTATTTTTAAAGATAATGGTTATGTATATAGACTTACTGGTAATTTTCCTGACTGGAATATGCAAGAAATATCTAGGCAATTAGATTGTGGCGGCAGAATGTCATTTTGCTCACTCACTAATACCGTTCTTGTTTTAGGACAATATAATCTACAAATGCTTGATACTACACAGGATTATTCAGATATTAAAGCTGGAAGTGTATCTATTCAGGTAGCTAACAGATTACAACAAATGCCACAAGACGCACAGGTTGTTTATGTACCACCTTTAAATCAAGCGTGGATAATTGGCGATAATGGCTTTGTTTTAATATATAGCACAACATATAAATCATTCTTTACTAGACAGTTTAATTCAGAAATTGTAACTGTTTTTTCAAATGAAAATGATGTATTTATTGTAAAAAAACATGGGATATATGCTTTATATGATGGTTCTTTTGAAGATTCCATAGACGATGGCTCTTTTACTAATTTAGCATGGAGCTTTACTTCTAGGCGAATGGTTAGCAATCATGAATACTTATTGAAAAAATTCCAAATAAACGTTTCTCCTGCGTTTAACGATGCAGAAAAAGATTCCATAAGTATTGGTAGAATAAAGTTAAACATTCCTACTAAAACAAAATATGCAGATGATAGTGAATTTATATATGATAACGACACGTTGATATATAACAATATTGCTAAGATTTATCCGGAAGTTGCAATGTCTAGTACTATAAAATGTGTACAACGGACTAGAGCCTTAACAATAAAAGGCAATGGACGACACGGGAGACTTGTTATAAATTCAATAAAATTAGATGTGGCAGAGGTGTAATATGACAAAATGGAAAATAAACCCCGTAGAATATAGCCCGTCTAGCGGGGAAACAATAGCCACTGCGTGGCAAAAACAAATAAAAATAGACAACGATATATTAGAATTTTTAAATCGTTTGAGAACATTGGATGCAAGCCCTGGCTCAAATATTTCAGATGTAGAAGCTTTTCAATTTAAAGTTAATTCAACAGATAAAACATTATTAATAAGAAATGCAAGTAATACAGATTGGATTATTTGCGGATATTTAGATAAAGATTATTTCGGTATAAACCCAGAAACTATTTATGCTGTTAAAAATAATGGCGGTGTTAATAGTATGGAAGTTACTACGCAAGAACCATCCGGCGGTAGTAATGGTAATATTGCAATTGATATTACAAATAAAAAGTTATATCAAAAAATAAATGGTGTGTGGACACTCTTATTATCCTTGTCTACGTCTGATATGCTTGATTACACAAATTTAATAAAAAACAATAACGGAGATATTGGTAAAATTTCTATAATGAATGCTATTCCTAGTGGCGGGAATAATGGTGATATTGCTATAGATATAACCAATAAAAGAATGTATCAAAAAAGTAATGATACATGGAATATAATTTTCTCATTAACGGCAACTGATTTAACAGATTATAGCGAGCTTATTACTACAAAAAATGTATCAGATACGGCTGAACCAAACAAAATTCCTAGAGCAGATAGTGCAGGTAAATTGCCTAATAATATTGCTGGCAGTCCTGATAAAATAGCTGATAAAAAAATAATTGCCACAAATATTGCCGAAGGAACATCTCTGGTATATCGTACATCTGCTGATGGCGGAAAAGGTGGCTTTATTCCTGAAAGTGTATCGCCGGGTAGCGTAATAGATGACACTAAAAAAAATATTTCTACTACGTATTCCAGCTCAAAAATAGAAGATTTAGCCAATGCGTTAAAACAGCAGATAAAACGCGATCTACTTGAAAATTATATATATGCTGTAGGTAAGTTCTATATATCTGAAACAGATAGTAGAAATCCTTCTGAAATTTTAGGATTTGGCACTTGGGAAAAATTATCAGCAGGGCATACTTTAGTATCTGCAGGTAATGTACAAACGGCTGAATATACTCATAATTTCGTTGCCGGAGAAACAGGTGGAGAATTTGTTCATCAACTCACTGTAGGGGAATTACC
>CAUWIH010000040.1:0-19167 GCA_963558795.1 uncultured Megamonas sp.
TTTATTTACCACCAGCTTAGCTGGTGGTTTTAATCATACCTATTCGGCGAACAAAGAGAAAAAGGATAGACAACAATTTGTCTATCCTTTACCCCAACATTTGACAAAGAACCGCTTTTTTATTATAACTCATAATATCTTAAAAAATCATCCATGCTAATACTAAAGATAATATTGTAGATGCCGCCATAGAAACTAAACCTGGGATTAAATAACTATGATTAAAACCAAAACGACCTATCTTTGTTGTACCTGTACGGTCAAAAGCTACGCAACTAATTTGCGCACCACCAGGTATAATAAACACCGCACAAGTTGCAGGTATTAAACCAATTAATATTTCCACCGGTAATCCCAAAGATACACCAATTGGCATCAATGCTACAGCGGTTGCTGCTGGGCTATATAAAACCATCGAAGTTACAAATAACATTGCACCAAAAAGCATTGGATATTCTATCAATGTTTGTGCAAATACATCTGTAATGAATTTTAAATGTGTAGCAAAAAATGTATCTGTCATCCAAGAAATACCTAAAATCCCTACTGCACCAATAAGACCTGATTTAAATACTGAACCAGAATCTAATTTATCACGAGGAACTTTACATACCACCATGATAATTGCACCAGTAGCCAACATTAAAATTTGTAATAATGTTGGTACAGATATTGCTTTACCACCAGGTCCTACATGTGGTAATAAGTCAGGATGAGAAGTAAGACCCACTACAATAGCAATAGCTGTTAAAAATATCCCCACAGAAACTTTTGCTGAAGTAGTCGCCACATTTTCATTTCGTTCCAATATGTAATCTTCTTGAAACTGTCCTGTAGCTACACGATGTTTAAATTCGGGATCATCTGCAAGTTCAGCACCACGTTTATAAACAAATAAACAACCCGCCAAAACACCAATTAAACAAGCAGGCACAGTAACCGCTAATAATAATAATGGTGTAACTCCAATCGGAGCAGTAATTGCTATCATTGCAGCAGCAATAGCACTAGTAGGGCTTGCACAAACAGCCATATTAGAGGCAATAACAGACATAGACATCGCACGTTCAGGACGAACTTTTGCATTAATTGCAATCTCTGCTATAACAGGATATACAGAAAATGCAACGTATGAAGTTCCACAAATAACTGTAAAAATATACGATACTAATGGCCCTAAAAATGTAATTGCACTAGGCTTTTTACGTAATATTTTTTCAGCAATTGAAATCATATAATCAAGACCACCTGCACCTTGAAGTAAGGAAACACATGTGATTACAGACATAATAATAAATACTACACTAATTGGCATTTCTCCTACAGGAAGGCCGAAACCTAAAGTTAATACAGCTAAACCAAAGCCCCCTGCTACACCTAAACCAATACCACTAAAACGTCCACCAATAGCCAAACAAACTACAATAACTGCTAGTTCTAACCAAAAATTAATAATTATAATCAATCCCCTTCTATAAATATATTAAAAATACGCTAAAAAAAAGTATGCAATTATATTAAATATAACTGCATACTTATACGGTAAATTATATCATAACTATTATTTTTTTACAAATAAATTTAATTATTATTTGTCATAGTCTGCTAAAAATTGTTCAACTTCTTCTTTTGTTGGATAAGAAATCTGTGTACCTCTTTTTGTAACACTTAGTGCAGCAAACGCACTAGCAGTTTTCATAGACGCCATTACATCTTTATTTTTAATATAACAACTAGCAAAGCAACCAATGAATGCATCACCTGCACCAGATGTATCTATAGCATTTACTTTAAATGGTTTCAAATGATGATAACTGTCTTTAGTAATCCACATAGAACCTCTTGAACCCATAGTTACAATTACATTTGTTAAGCCTTTTTCTACTAAATAGCTTGCAGCTTTTTTAATGTCTTCATCTGTTTCTACTGGCATACCTGTTAAGATTTCTAATTCTGTTTCATTTGGCACAAAGAAATCACATTTACATGCTTCTTCAATATCTAAATCTTTTGTAGCTGGAGCTGGATTTAATAATACTGGTATATTATGTTTTTTACCAAAATTAATTGCATAATATACTGTTTCTAAATTTATTTCTAACTGTAAAATAATTAGATTACATTTTTTTAAATCTTCACTAGCTCTATCAATATCTGCAGGTACTAAATATTTATTCGCACCTTTGATAATCAAAATTCTATTTTGACCAGATTTGTCTACAAAAATTGGAGCAACACCGCTAGATAAACCTTCTACTTTTTCTACATATTTAGTATCGATTCCTAATTTATTGAAATTGTTAATAGTATTATCCGCAAAAATATCATCGCCAACTTTAGTCATCATTAAAACATCTGCACCATATTTTGCAGCAGCTACTGCTTGGTTTGCACCTTTACCACCACAACCGATAGAAAAATCTGGTGCTTCTAATGTCTCACCTGCAACTGGCATTTTATCTATATAAGAAATCAAATCTACCATATTTGAACCAATTACTGCTATTTTCAATTTACTCACCTCGTATTATCAATTATATTTATCTATTTATTTTGGGGAAATTTATTTAAAATCTAAGCAAAATCACTTATTTTAAACCTGTTAATACAGAAAAAGTTTTTTCTTCATTTGGTTTTACCACAACCAACGTATTAGCTTTTTTAGCTGCTAAGAAACCTTCTGGTCTACAAGTTGCTGGTAAAACAAATGCAGATACTTGCTGGTCTTCATTATATAAAATCCATCTAGTTGCACTTGTAAAATCTTTTGTAGAGAATTCTGTTTTGAAGCCATAGCCTTTTGGAGAATCTATTTCAAATACTGCATGTTCTTCATATTTATAAATATCATCTGCCATGAATACAATTTCAGGGTCATACATATCTGGTTGTTCTAATTTAGTTAATGTTTTTCCTGATTTTTGCATTTCTTTAATTTCTTCATTATATTCTAGCCATTTTGGTGTTGGTTTTACATGAGCTGGGATACTTTCACGTAATTTGAATGCATTTTCTGGAATATTAGAAGAAATTACACCATTTTCTACATAAGCATAGTTCATATGACACATATATTGCAATGGCATTTCTACACTTGTAAGATTTTTAACTTTCATATTAATATTGAAACGAGTAGCTTGAGCTTTTAAGCTAATGCTAGGTTGAGCAATATAATGATAGCCAAAACCTTGACAATATTCATATTCACTAACAATAGAGATTTCATCATCTTCTAATTCAATCCAAACACGATCCATATCTGCGCAAGAGAATTCACCATGCATTGGGTGATTATCTTCTGGAGAAGGACAACCATTGGATAATAAACCAGAATGGAAAGCAAAGCAACCATAAGTATCTACGATACAATTTGCTTTTTTTGGTTGATTAAACATATTTTTCATAGTTAAATCAATACCATTAAATTTTACATTCCAAATAATTTGTCCCATATATGGTAATAAAGTGATATGACCTTTAGTATTTTTTACAGTCAAACCTTCTATACCAGAAGCATATTTAAAAATTTCTACATTAAAATTTTCACTATTTAAAATCACTTTATGTTCATTAGTAAACCATTCTCTATTTACAAAAATTCTTGTTTTCATGAAACTCAACTCCTAAATTAATTAGTTTTCTGATTTCAATTTTTTATAGAAATATGCACCTACATAAGCAAAGCAGAAGAAGTTTACGATAAAGGATAACTGCATAGAACCGAGCATATCAGAAACTAAACCTTGGATTGCTGGTACACAAGCTGCACCAATGATTGCCATTACTAAAACAGCACCAGCTGTTTCTGTGTATTTTTCTTCTACAGATTTTAATGTTTCTGCATAAATAGTTGCCCAACATGGTCCCATTAAGATACTGATAGCAACTGCTGCATATACAGCTGTGAAACTTGGCACAAAGGAAACATATAAAATTAATAAGCAACCGATAATAGAATATACAACTAATACTATATTTGCTGAAAATTTAGTCATTAAGAAGTTCGCTACGAATTTACCAATAAAGAAACATGCAAAGCTTATTACCATGAAGTCAGCAGCCATACGCTCATTGATACTAGTATCTAATGTTAATGCTAATCTGATTGTAAAGAACCAAATAGCAACCTGCATACCTACATATAAGAACTCAGCAATAATACCTTGTTTGAATTTACCATTTTTAGCTAAATATTTTAAAGTTTCTACTAAACCAGTTTTATTTTCAGCTGTTTTTTCTACAGGTTTAACTTTACATTTTGGATATTTAGTTAATAAGAATAATACAAATACAGCTAATAAAATAAAGATCATTACTTTATATGGCTCTAAAGTATGTTGTAACATTTCCAAACGGAAAACATGAATTTGTTCAGGAGTCATATTTGCCATTTGAGCAGATAAACTTTCACCTTCTTGGAATACCAAATATTTACCAAGTAAGATACCAGAAGCAGCACCGATAGGATAGAAAGTCTGACTAATATTTAAACGAAGTGTGGATTTATCACGTGGGCCAAGCATTGTACTATATGTGTTAGAAGCTGTTTCTAAAAAGCCCAAACCAATCGCAATAGAGAATACTGCAAATAAGAACATAGTATATGTAGCCATATGTGATGCTGGGAAGAATAAGCTACAACCTACAATATAGAATAAAAGACCGCATAAAATCGCTGTTTTATAACTAGTTTTTCTAATAACGATTGAAGCTGGAATAGAAATCAAGAAATAACCACCATAAAACGCACTTTGTACCAATGCACTAGCAAAGTCACTTAAAGTAAATACAGATTTAAACTGAGTAATCAAAATATCATTTAAGCTTGCTGCTGCACCCCATAATGGGAATAAACAAGACAGTAAAATAAATTGGAAAATCGGGGTTCTATTTAAATAACCATCATCATATTGAATAATTTTATTATCGTTAGAATTCACCTTTATGCACTCCTCATCACCTTAAAATTATTGCCCGGCATATTTGCCATAAAATTTTTTCTTATTTTTATATTTTTAGTTTTCTTACTTTATATTAAATTTGTGTATAAAGAACTGTATCTTTATACACAAATTCATTATTTATAATTACGCTTCAACGATACCTACACCGTTGCTTGTACCAATACGACTAGCACCTGCTTTTACCATAGCTTCAGCATCTTCTTTAGAACGAACACCACCAGAAGCTTTAACACCCATTTCAGGGCCTACTGTTTCTCTCATTAATTTAATATCTTCAACTGTTGCGCCACCAGTGGAAAAACCTGTAGAAGTTTTTACATAATCTGCACCAGCTTCTTTAGATAGTTTACAAGCAATAACTTTTTCTTCATCAGTTAATAAGCAAGTTTCAATGATAACTTTTGTTAAAGCTTTACCTTTTGCAGCATTTACTACGCCTTCAATATCTTTTTTCACTGCATCATAGTCTTTTCCTTTTAATAAACCAACAGGAATTACCATGTCTACTTCTGTTGCACCATTTTCAATAGCATTTTCAGTTTCAAAAACTTTTACAGCTGTTGGAGTAGCACCTTGTGGGAAACCAATTACTGTACAAACTTTTACATCTGTATCTTTTAATTGCTGATAAGCATATTCAACCCAAATAGGGCTTACACATACAGACATAAAATCATATTTTTTAGCTTCAGCTAATAATTTATCTAAATCTTCTTTTACCGCATCAGTTTTTAATAATGTATGATCTATTAGTTTTGCATAATTCATGATTAAATATTCCTCCTAAAATCGTGTTAGCTAACTTATTTACAAAATGATAATATCATAATTTTGCACATATGTAAATATTATTTTGAAATTTTTTTCAAAATATAGCTCTTAATGATTAAAAACATAAAAAAAAGTATCATATAAATTTTTATATGATACTTGAAAGTTTTTTATTCATATTTATTTATTGAGGAGCTCTTCTGCTGTATATTGGTCAGTAACTAAAATATTAGCAAAACCACCTCTAAGCGAAGCCTCAATAGCTGTTATTTTTCGTTGACTACCTGCCACTAAAATACGTTTTTCTTTTTCTTTTAACTCTTCTAATTTTATACCAACTGTTCGTTCATCTAAATCTTTATCACAAATATTACCATTTAAATCAAAAAATCTTGAACAGATGTCACCTGCTGCTTTTTTTTGAATAATTTCTCTATCTTTTTCGTCAATATAACCTAATCTAAATAATAAAGCATCATCTTTCACTGTACCTACTGTAAATACAGCGATATTAGCTTGTCTACCTAAATCCAAAATATTTCTAATATGTTTATCTCGCTCAATCAATTCTTTTATTTGTACAGTATCAAACATTACAGGAAGCGGTAAATACCTACCTACTGTGGAAAATGCTTCTGAAAATAATTCTACTACTTCATACGCATATGTATTATTTTGCGAATGACTTATACCGCCTTTTAATTGTACTATCTGTACACCTTTTAAAGCTTTATGCTTTAAATTCAAAGCCATTTTATAAATAGTTGTGCCCCAACTAACTCCAATAATATCTCCGTCTTTAGCTATTTCATACAAATACTCAGCAGCTTTCATGCTAATAGATTTTTTTATTTCACTTGAAGTATTTAATGGAGAATACGCTATTTTTACTACATCTAAATTATATTTTTTACATAATTTCTCTTCTAAAGAGATATTATCTTCTATTGGGTCACTAATATTTATTTGCACAAAACCTTTATCTTTTGCATATTGTAATAATCTAGATACTGTTGGTCTTGATAAGTTTAATTTATTCGCTATTTGTTGCTGACTATAATCGGATTTATAATATAATTTTGCTACATCGATGCTCAATCTATTTTTATTTTGTTCCATTAATCATTTGATTCTCCTTTAGATTTATCCCTAAATTATTATCATAGGTTCGATCATCATTAACTTATATATTAACACATACAGTATAAAAGAAAAAGCCCACAACCAAAAGATTGTGAGCTTTGTACTCTTTTCGATAATTGTATAAATTAACGTTTGGAGAACTGAGATGCTTTACGAGCTTTTTTGAGACCGTATTTACGACGTTCTTTTTCACGTGGGTCACGTGTTAAGAAACCAGCTTTTTTAAGAGCAGGACGAAGTTCTGCATCAAGTTCTAATAATGCACGGGAAATACCGTGACGAATAGCGCCAGCCTGACCGGAAGGGCCGCCACCCTGAACATTAGCGATAACATCATATTTATCAGCTGTTTCAGTTAAGTTTAGAGGCTGTTTTACGATTAAATCTAAAGTTTTAATGCCGAAATATTCATCAATATGACGACCATTAATTACAACGTTGCCTTCACCTGGAACCAGACGAACTCTAGCAACTGAAGTCTTTCTGCGGCCTGTGCCGTAGTAGGATACTGCCATTTTATTGTCCTCCTTCCAAGTATTATCTAATATTTAATTCCAAAACTTCTGGTTTTTGAGCTGCATGTGGATGTTCTGGACCTGCATAAACGTTTAATTTTTTATACATTTGTGCACCTAATTTATTTTTAGGAAGCATGCCACGAACTGCCATTTCCACAACTTTTTCAGGTTGTGTAGCAAGCATTTTTTCAGGAGTTACGAAAGTTGTTCCTCCTGGATATCCAGAATGACGGAAATAAGTTTTATCAGTTAATTTTTTACCGCTGAATACCACTTTATCAGCATTAACTACGATGACAAAATCACCAGTGTCAACATGCGGTGTGAATGTTGGTTTATGTTTACCGCGAAGTACTTTTGCAACTTCAGCAGCTAATCTACCTACTGTCTGACCTTCTGCATCAACTACGAACCATTTACGTTCAACGTTAGCAGCGTTAGCCATGAATGTTGTTTTCACTTGTATATCCCTCCCTGTACAATTTTCAACTATTTTATTTAAAATATTTCTTAATAGATGTCCTGTGCACGGTTCCGGGGCTAGTGGAAGCCGTCATCGAACGTCATACGAAGATATTTTAAAGTAAAAGGTTTATAAAGTCAAGTGTTTTCTTTGAGAAATTTAAAATATTTTTATATGAATTTGTATTTTTACATAAAAAATTTATAAATATTAGTTTATTACTTTGTGCTTAGTAAAATATAATGTTCTAATTTTTTTATATACATTCTAGCCAAATTACTCAAATGATTATATTTACTATAGATATATCCTACACATATCTCTTCTTCACTATCTAATGGTATAGCAATAATATTAGTTCCGTTTAAATCTTCACTTAATATACCTGAAGATATCGTATAGCCATTTAATCCAATCGCTAAATTAAATAAAGTCGCTCTATCACTCACATAAATATTCTTCTGATGCGACATTGTAGAATGTATTTCTTCTGAAAAATAAAACGAATTATAAATTCCCTGCTCAAAAGATAAACATGGGTATGGCTCTAAATCACTAAAAGTAACTATTTCATTATGTGCAAGTGGATGTTTTGCAGATAAAAAGACATGCGGTTTCGCTGTGAATAATTCTTTAAAGCATAAATCATTTTCCTGCAAAATCTTCGTTATTACCTGTTCATTAAATTTACTCAGATACAATACACCTATTTCACTACGCATATTTTTTACATCATCTATAATTTCATGTGTTTTCGTTTCACGCAAAGTAAATTCATATTCATCTTGTGCGAATTCTTTTATTAAATTAACGAAAGCATTCACCGAAAAAGCATAATGTTGTGTAGAAATAGATAATAATCTACGTGTGGGTTTATCTTTATGATAACGTTCTTCTAATAATGCTGTTTGCTCAATTATTTGTCTGGCATAACCCAAAAATTCTTGTCCACTAGACGATAAACTTACCCCTTTATTCGTACGAATAAATATCTCAATACCTAGTTCTTTTTCTAACTCTTTTACTGCATTAGATAAACTAGGCTGAGATATAAATAATTTTTGTGCCGCCATATTCATTGAACCACAATTTACAATTTCAATAATATATTTTAACTGCTGTAATGTCATCTATTTTACTTCTCTCAACGATGTACTTTCGGTAAATTTAAACGATAACGTATACCAATCATTCGCAGTACAAATACTACGATAAATGCTATTGGTGAGGCTAAATACCAATATTCACTACTTATACTAGCAATAATATAATATACTACGCCACCGATAATAGAAGGTAAAGCATATATTTCCTCTTTTAATACTGACGGTATTCGCTGAGCTAATACATCACGAATAATACCGCCTCCTACTGCCGTTATAAGCCCTAAAGTAACAGCAAATATTGGATACTCCGGATAAGCATTAAACCCGATAGTCGTCCCTGTAACCGTAAATGACGCTAATCCTAAATTATCTGTGATTAAATACAAATTACGAAATTTCTTTCTCGACATATATCTTAATTTTTGATTACGATAAATAAAAAACATAATAACAGTAATTATTATAGTTAAAACGATATATACCGAAGTACGAAATGTATTTGGAGGAATATTACCTACCAATACATCACGAATAATACCGCCACCAATAGCCGTACTCAATGCTAGTACCAAAATACCAAAAATATCCATTCGTCTAGATATCCCTACTAATACCCCAGAAATCGCAAACGCAATCGTCCCTGCAACTTCAAAAAAAGTCCACAAAAAAAGCATCATTAACCACCTTTCCTTTAAACTCCCAATCTTCCCAATAATATTAATTTCTGCATACATTATACAATAATAAATCAATTTAGCAAATTAAACTTTATACAATATTAAATTTATAAAATCCATACTACTTCTTTAAAAACTTTTAACATATCCATTAATTAAAACCACTAATACTATTGATTTATTATTTATAAAAAAACTGCCTAGTATTTATTCACTACTAAACAGTTTTTATCTTTTTATTCTGAATACCATCTTGTTCCGAGCCACGCATATTAGAATTATACTCACAAATAACTTTTTCTTGTAATTTGTACTTATAACGAAATTTTTCATCGTGCATACAATGTATTTGATATTCTAAAGCTTTTTTATAGCTCGTTCATTCATAGCTATTTTCTCATTTATTTAATAATTGTTGTAAATGAATTATTTCTTGCTCATTTAGTCCAGTATTTTTGGATATAAAATCAATGGACATATTAGCTTTTAATAAATTAATAGCGATAGTTTTACGTTCACTTTGAATACCTTCTTTTATGCCTTCTTGTTTTGATGCAAGCATACTAGAATTATAATCACGAATGGCTTTTTCTTGTAGTTCATATTTATAACGAAGTTTTTCATCATGCATAAAATATGTTTGATATTCTAAAGCTTTTTTTATAGCTGGTTCATTCATGGCTATTTCCTCCAGTTCTTCATCAGTACATTTATTTGAAAATAAAGCAAACCATTTCTCGGATTTTTTCAAACGTTTTATATCACTAATTTTAAATTTTGGTAATTCTATAAAGTGCATTTCAAAATCTTTAATAACAGTATTTTTATCAAAATCATCTGTAATATGACAAGATGAATGACATCTTTTATGTTCTTTAAATAAAATAAAGTTTAGTAGGTTTATAGAGATAACATCTTTTAATAGTGAGTAATCTTCACTTTCACCTAATTGGTAAGAATATAATTTTGACCAATAGAACATTGCTCGTTTTTTCATATCAACAGGCTTGGCAATTTGTACCTCAACATTTACGTAAGTATTATCATTCACTTTTGCTCGAATATCAAGTATAGAAACTTTTCCCGTTTCAATAATAGGATCAATTTCTTTATCCAAAAATTCAATATCACGAAAAGCATCATCACCTGTTCGATTTAAAATGCTATTTAAAAATTTTAAGGTTAATTCTTTGTGGCGGTCATCACATAATAAAGATAAAAAAATATATCATTTAATATATTTACCTACTTTTAAATTTCATTATATGCTCTTTCTATTAAACTTTTAGCTTTTTCAAAACTTTGTTTATCTTTTATAATCACTTCTAAATCACCAGTACCATAATGACCTATATTTCTCATATCTCTAGTAAATCCTTCCTCTAATTTAATATTATCAGGATTTAATTTTAAATAAATAATAACACATTTATTATAAATTTCAATACATGCCATATTTTGAACTTTTTTATATGCTAAATAATATTTCAACTGATTAGACTCTATATCATCACCTAAAGATTCTATATAATTACAAATAGAATCATATAATATATTTATTTTTTGTGGAACAATTTTTAATTTTTCTACATGACTTTTATAATTATTACTTTTTTTATTAGCCAAATCTTTTTGATGAATAACATTTTCTACTTTTGGTGAATTTAAATGTTCAAATAAAATTAAATCATTACTATATTTTTTGTACTTTACTAATTTTATATTTTTTTGCATTTGATTAATAGCATGTATATCATATCGAGTAAAATTACTCGCAATACAAATAACGCATGGTGCTGCCCAATCAATATTTTTAACATATTCATAACCATACTTTTCAGCAACTAACATATGGAAAGCATCTTTATGATCCAAAAGCCAATCTAAATAAAACAATCCTTGATTTATAATATTTTCATTACTACTACGCTTATATTCAACAATTACAGGACAATTATTTTCATCAATACCTATGCTATCTATTCTTCCATTAGTTATAACATATTCACTTTTTAAAAATCGAACTCCAAAAAACTTTTCCATATTATTTTCTATTAAATTTTGTAATTCTTTTTCTAACAAAACTTCTGATGATATTAACTGTTTTACATCATTTTTTATACTAAATAACTTTATTTCAGACACTATACTCACCTACAAAATATTATTAAATTGCCTATAATTTTGATTAACGAATTAATATAATCTTTTACAATATCTATTATTTCTCTTAAATTAAAAATTCACCTTTAATATGTCTTTGTCATATTAATTATAACAAAAGAATAGGATAAATATCCTATTCTTTTATTTATACAATCTATTATATTCTTGTTTATTATTTAGCACTTTTTTTACATATTCTCTAGTTTCTGGAAATGGTATTTTTTCATAATCTTTAAAATCCATATTCCAATGATATTTTTTCATCCAATCATGTACATTTCCTCTACCTGCATTATATGCTGCTAAGATTAATACCTCATTGCCTTCAAATTCATCTTGTAGTTCTGCTAGATACCATGTACCATATTTTATATTTGTATCTGGACTATATAACTTTTCTATTGAAAAGTTATCATCTTCGATTTGTTTTGCTATCCATGTTGCTGTTTCAGGCATAAGTTGCATTACCCCTTTTGCTCCATGACTAGATGTTGCTTCTTGTTTAAACTTACTTTCCGCCAAAATTACGCCAGCTACCAAACTACTATCCATATTATATCTATCAGCATAATATTCTACTTTTTCTCTAAAAGGATATGGATAAATATATTTTCTTTGAAAATCCTCATTTTGCCAAACTGCATATAACACCATCATTGTTAATAAACTCAATAATAATAAATTTCTTATTAATTTTAATAACCATTTCATCTTATATCCTATTTGTGAATTTACCCCTTGATTTACACGTTCACTAAGCAAATTAGCCACTACTAATCAATCCTTTTATTATTTTACTATTTTATTCTTTCATTCCATATTCTTTCTACTAATTTGCAAGTAATTTCAGGTGTATTACTACTATCAATCACTACATCAGCGCGTTTTGCTTTTTCTATTACAGGCATTTGTGCTTTTATTCGACTAATCGCTTCTTCTTTAGTTAAATTATCACGATTTTGAATGCGTTTTATTTGTAGTTGCTCATCTATTTTTACTACCCAAACTTCATCAGCAAATTTATCCCAATTAGCCTCATACAATAATGGTATATCCAAAACTACAACTTTCACTTTATTTTGCTTATATTTTTCTATTTTTTCAATAATTGCTTGCTTAATTAATGGGTGCATAGTGCTATTCATCCATGCTTTTTCAGATTCATTAGTAAACACAATCTGTCCAATGAGTCTACGATTTAATGTATTATCTGGATTTAATATTTTATCACCAAAATGCTCTACATAAGCTTTCCATATAGATTTTTCAGGAACAGATAATTCTTTTGCTATCTCATCTCCATCAATAATATATGCTCCCTTTTGCTTTAAATATGCACTTACTGTACTTTTGCCACAAGCAATTCCGCCAGTTAATCCAATTATTTTCATCTTTTTTCCTCACTTATTATCTTTAACTAACCTTTGACAATTTGGGCAAAAATGTGTTCCTCTACCATTTAACACTATCTTTTTTATCAAATTATGACAAAACTTACATGGTTTACCTTCTCGATTATATACATACAACTTATCTTGGTGTTGCCCCTTTTCACCTAAACCATTACGATAATCACGAAAGCTTGTACCACCATCTTTTATACCTTCACGAATTACTAAATTAATAGCATTATATAATCTTTCTATTTCCTTACTCTCTAAAGAATTTGCTATTCTTTCAGGATGTATTTTGCTAATTGCTAAAGCTTCATCAACATAAATATTACCCAATCCTGCAATATTCTTTTGAGTTAATAACCATGGCTTTATTTTTCCCTTAGCTTTTGCTAAATGTTTCACCAAATACGTTGTTGTAAACTCTGTAGAGAGTGGTTCTGCCCCTAACGTATATAAACCCTTTATTTTCGATAACTCTTTCGTTAAAACCAAATCTAGCGTTCCTAATCTACGAATATCTGCATAAATAAGCTTATCACCATTATCTAAATAATACACTATGCAACTATATTTATCTATTTCATCTATTTTTTTAGTATATAACAATTTTCCAGTCATTCTTAAATGAATAATATTTAAATACTCATCATCTAATTGCATAATAATATATTTACCTTTACGCTTCAAACTATGAATAGTTTTTCCTATTAATAAGTTTTTATATTGTTCTTGAGTAGGCGTTTTTATCACATCGCCTTTTATTATCTTTACACCTATAATTTTGCGATTTTCGATAAAATCACGAATTCCCGACACTATACTTTCTACTTCTGGCATTTCTGGCACAAAACCACCACCTTACTCTATAAATTTATAAAATACTTGATATTTAGCCTTATAATTTTGTATTTTAGCTAAATACCAAGTATTTTTTAGTTATTTTTATTTAATTATTTTGCTTCTGCCCAATTTTTACCATAATTAATATCAATCGTAAGTGGTACTTTTAAACTTGCTGTATTTTGCATAGCTGTTTTTAAAATCTCACTCACCTTCGGTATTTCACTTTCGACAACTTCTAATACTAATTCATCATGTACTTGAAGTAAAATTCTACTTTTTAACTTGGCTTTTACAATCGCTTCACTTGCTCTATTCATCGCAATTTTTATAATATCTGCTGCTGTACCTTGAATTGGAGTATTCATCGCCATACGCTCAGCTAAAGAACGCTGATTGAAGTTCTTGCTCTTTATCGCAGGTAAATAACGACGACGACCAAACAATGTAGTTACAAAACCATCTTGATGAGCTTTTTCTACAATCTCATCCATAAATCTTTTTACACCACTACATTCTTTAAGATAACTATCTATATATTCACCTGCTTCTTTTGGCGATATATGCAAATTTTTAGATAAACCAAATGCACTAATCCCATAAATTATACCAAAATTAACAGCTTTTGCTCTACCACGAAGTTCTGACGTTACTTTTTCTATTGGCACTTTAAATACTTGAGCTGCAGTTGCCGCATGAATATCTTGCTCATTACAAAATGCCTCAATAAAATGTTTATCTTCTGACATATGAGCCATTATACGTAGTTCAATCTGAGAATAATCTGCCGATAAAATATAGTCATAACCTTCTCCAGGTTCAAATAAACTACGAATTTTTTTACCTTCAGCACTGCGTACTGGAATATTTTGTAGATTTGGCTCAGAACTACTCAATCTACCTGTTTCAGTAACAGTTTGATTAAAACTTGTATGAATACGTTTAGTATGTGGATTTATTAAGACCTTTAAGCCATCTAAATACGTAGTTTTTAATTTATTTAACAATCGATAATCTAAAATTTTAGTAATAATTGGATGAGCATAAATTAGATTTTCTAAAACTTCTGCATTCGTAGAATATCCTGTTTTGGTTTTCTTTAATGCAGGTAAGCCCAATTTATTAAACAAAATATCACCTAATTGTTTTGGCGAATTTATATTAAACATTTCACCAGCAAGCTCATAGATATCTTGTTCTAATGCTATAATTTGGGTATTCATTTGTGCATTCATTGTATCTAATTTCGCTTCATTAATGTAAATACCTACAGTTTCCATATCTGAAAGCATTTTTGCTAATGGCAATTCTATTTGTTCATAAAGATTAACCATTTTTTCATTGGCTAATTTTTCAGCTAAACATTGACTTAATTTGGCTAAATGCTCTACACTACAAATCAATTTTTCCTCTTGTGTTAAATTTTCCCATAAAACATTTACGTCAATATCCGCCATTTCCCAGAGCAAATTCATTTCATAACTACGATTAGCTGGTTCTAATAAATATGCCATAAGCAAAGTATCATAAACTTTGCCATGTAAATTCATACCTAAATGATACAATGTTTTTACATCATAGGCATATTTGATAATAGTTTTATCTTCTAATATAGTTTGTAATGCACTATTATTTTCTTCAATAATACCTAAACAATCTTTCGTACAAATAGCCATCATTTTTAATGACACATCTGGTACTTTTCCTATAGTTAAAGGCATTATTGATACATATTGGGCTAATTTTATTTTATCTAATACTGCATCTATATCTTTTGGCGTAAAAATTTTATACTCAGGAACTGCCATAGTAAAATCTAAAGTTAATTCACCATCTTGACCCAAAGATATTTCATTATCTATTACAAATTTGTCTTTTAAGATTTTTTTCATACGAGTTTGTACTGTTTTCAACTCATATTTTTGACAAAACTCTTGTAATTTTTGCATATTCGGCGTTATTAAAAATTCTTCTGGTACAAAATCTACATCTACATCACAACAAATAGTTGCTAATTTATATGATAATCGTGCTAAATCTTGATTATCTGTTAATTTTTCTTTTAATTTTTTACCCGATACATTTTCAATATTAGCTAACAAAGTTTCTAAATCTTGATACTGTGACAATAATTTTAATGCTGTTTTTTCACCAACACCAGGTACTCCCGGAATATTATCTGAACTATCACCCATTAAAGCTTTAATATCTATTAATTTTTGGGGCTCAAGACCTGCATATTTTTCTTTAAATGCTTCCTCGTCGAATATCTGCATATCCATAATGCCACGTTTTGTAAGCATTACTTTTAAATTTGGCTGAATCAATTGTAAAGCATCTTTATCTCCTGTAACGATTAAGGCTTCAAAATCTTTTTTAGCTGCTTTAGTCGCTAATGTACCAATAATATCATCAGCTTCAAAATTATCTTTTTCAATAAAAGCAATTCCTAATGCTTCCAAAAATTCACGTAGTAATGGAATCTGTGACTTTAACTCATCGGGCGTTTTTTCACGTTGACCTTTATATTCTGCATACATCTCAGTACGAAATGTTTTTCTACTTTTATCAAAAGCTACTACCATATTATCTGGTTCATAATCTGTTAAAATTTTCCCCAACATATTAGCAAAACCCATAATAGCATTTGTATAAATACCACTTGAAGAACTCAATAATGGTAAGGCAAAAAAAGCTCGATACATTAAACTACTACCATCAATAATTATAAATCTTTGCTTTTCTTTCTTCACAATAGTCTCCTATAACATAATTTATTTTACTATATTTTTAGTTACCACAGTTTTAACATCTTTTGTTTCTTTAACATTTTTATCTACTTGTTCATCTAATGACTCTAAATTTTTATCATCATTCATCACAGGTTGTTGTAATTTGCCTACATTATTTATATCATTTACTTCTTTTGTAGGAATTTCTGGTAAATTAGTACCTTGTTTTTCTATAGTTTTTACATGATTTATAGGTGAAATTGTTACAGCTGTTACATTTTTATTTAAACTATAACTATAATCGAACACTACAGGAATATCTGTTAATCGCATATATGCCACATTATTATAATAATTTACATTTGCTGTGCCAACTGAGCTAGTTACTTGATTATTTTGTATTGTAATAGCCATACCCAATTTATTAGCCAATTCTTGTACTGGTACATAAATCAAATTTTGATAATTTACTGCTTTAAAGTTTAACTTTTGATTATTTAAAAATATATTTACTGGACCTGCTACAAAATTTGGCTGACCATTGGCAAGTTCAATAGCTTTTTTTATTGCTTCATCAGTAGTAAAATCAGCTACACCATAACCTTTTAAACCTTGTTTCACAAAATCCACTGTTAATTTTTGTACATTATACCCATCTGGATAAATATAGTACGCTATACGATTATCAAATGTTTTATCTATAACTAAGCAATTATAAATTATCTGTACAGGTGTACCTACTTCCACTTTATCAAAAACTTTTTCTACATCAGCTTCTACCATACGTACACAACCATTAGAAACATAATGTCCTACTGATTCCGGACGATTTGTCCCATGAATACCATAATTTCCACCAATACCAAGCCAACGATAACCTAAAGGATTGTTTTCCCCTGATGGTATCACTACTTTTAAATCATCTGGGTCTGTCCATGTAGGATTTACCACTTTTTCTACTACTTTAAAATAACCAACAGGAGTTTTGGTATTCACTGTACCTATACCAACAGGATACATTGCTACACACTTATCTTTGTCATATAAACGTAAAGAACGTGCCGGTATATTTATCAAAATCCAACGATTACTATTATTAGTCGTAAGATTATTAATTGCCTTCGCATTTATTTTAGTAACCTTTTCTACTTTTTCTACCTCATTATTTGGTTCTTGGGCGAATGCAACAGTATTTAATACCATCATCAACCCCAAAAGTATCAAAGTCATAATCTTTTTCATACTAATCACTATTCCTTTGCTCTAAAATATCTTTATCTTTTCATCATATCATATTTTTTAATGACTATCCAATATAGATTATTTTTAAAATCGCTTTATTTAGAAAACTTGCGTTATCTCTAGTTTTTAAATTTAAAATATGTTATGATGAATATTATATATTTAAATACTCAAGCAGAGTAGATATTTGTGCGTTAAGTGTCAAATAGACGGGGAGTTGCTATTTGAACGAAAAGTTTTTCTTGCGGTACAAATATCGCATCCCGCTGCTACATGAAGGAATATTCCTCCTATGTGGCAACGCAAATATTATGGAGGTGTATTTTATTGACTCAAAATAACTCTTTAACATCTATTGTTTATGGTGGCATATTTATGGCACTTACTATTTTATTTACCTATGTATTTGCTATACAGACCACCTTTATTCGCATTGATTTTGCATTTATCCCGCTTTGTTTATATGCCATACGCTTTGGCACAGGAAAAACGATCATTATGGCAGCACTTGCTGATATTATTGGTAGTAATTTATTTATGCCAGGATTATATTTCCCAGGATTTACACTAAGTGCTATTGTTACAAGCTATATTTATAGCAAATTTTTATATCAACAAGAGATTTCACTTAAACGTTTAAGCTTAATGTTTTTTGCTATCTTCCTTATTGTAGATTGTATACTAAATAATATTTGGCTTACTTTAATGTATAAAGATGCTGCAAGTTCTTTTTATCTTATGCGTATCGTAAAATCTATTATTTTATTACCAATAAAAACCGTTATTTTATATAACGTTTATAAACCACTACGTATGTTTATTATAAAATATACAAATTAATTTTATCATTGGAGATTTTATTATGTCATTTGGTGATATTTATTTACTCTTTTTAGTAATCGTCGTCTTCATTTATACTTTTTGGGACGATGTCTTTACAGATACAAATCAATTTTAAACTCCTAAAAACAAAAATACTCTAAGTTTTTTGGTTCTTTGTCAAATGTTGGGGTAAAGGATAGACAAATTTTTGTCTATCCTTTTTCTCTTTTTTAAGCCAAATATAATATTCTTTTCCTAAATCTATCAAATCTTCTTACACCAAAACTTATTCTTTTTAAAACTTTTATCTTATTGTTTTTTCCTTC
>CAUWIH010000041.1:0-19102 GCA_963558795.1 uncultured Megamonas sp.
AATGTTGAAGCAAGAGAATTTTCTCTTACCCCAACATTTATTATAGAACCCTTTTTTGTAGTTTGCTTTTTTTATATTAATTTTATTTTTTAAAATCTATTTACTTTTTTCTTATTTTACTTTATACTAATCTTGTAAACATTATAACGTTATAACATTATAATTTTAAAGGAGGAGCAAATGAAAATATTTGATATTCATTCTCATTTTGGACCTACTAGTTCTGGTGAAATTGTTTCAGCTGATAATATGATTTCAGAATTACAAAATTATGGTATTTCAAAAATTGGAATAAGCTGTCTTTCAGGAAATTCAACTAGACAACAAAATGATCTAATATATAATACCATGAAAGCTTTCCCAGATATTATTTATGGATATAGTTTTATTAATCCTAAAGATTCTAATGCTATTAACGAAATAGATTTATGTCTTGGTCAATATAAAATGAATGGTGTTAAATTCCATTCATGGAAGCAAGGTTATTATCCAGATAATAGACCAGAATTATTTAATATTTTTCAAGAAATTTCAAAATATAAAGTACATGTACAAATGCATGTTGGTACAGCTCCACTAAGCACTCCGTATATTTGGGCTGAATGGGCTAAAAAATTTCCTAATATTGATTTTCTTTTTACTCATATTGGATATTATGAATTTGGAATGTCTACTATTATGGCGATTAAAGATTTAAATAATGTTTGGGTAGAAACATCTGGTCAAATGGATATAGATGTTTTAAAATCTGCTGTTAAAATTTTAGGCGCTAATCGTGTTGTTTTTGGTACTGATTGGCCATATAAACCTATAAATATAGAAATAGATAAATTTTATCATCTTGGTTTCAAAGATTCTCAACTTGAACAAATTTTCTGTAAAAATGCTAAATATTTATGGAGGATATAATATGAATTTTTTACTTATAACGCATGGAAAACTAGCTGAAGGACTATTAGATTCTGCAAAAATGCTAATTGGAAAATTAAATAATGTTGATTATATTTCATTTGATGAAGAAATGGGCATTGATGAATTAGAACTATCTATTCGAAATTATGTTCAAGAAAACAAATCAGATGAAATACTTATTTTTACAGATATTCTTGGTGGTACACCATTTAATGTTGCAACTTTAGTAGCTTCTGAATTTAATAATATCACTATAATATATGGTTTAAATTTACCTATATTTATCGAATGCTATATAAATAAAGATTCTTATAATTTAAAAGATATAAAAAATTTTATTTCTACAAATGCTATTCAAACACTAGGTATTAGTGATTTATAAGGAGAGATTATTTATGAATATTACTGTTTTTAGAATTGATGAACGTTTAATTCATGGCCAAATTGTTACTGCTTGGCTTCAATATGCAGATGCTAAACAAATTATTGTTGTTGATGATAGTGCTGCTAAAAATGCACTTCGACAAAAATTACTCCGTATGGCTACACCAAAAGATATTAAATTACAAGTACTAACTGTTGATGATGCTATCCAAATATTAAAAACTGATACTTCATCCGACAATACACTTTTACTTGCTGGTTCACCTTCTACTGCATTACAACTAGCTAATGTTTTAACAATAAAAACTATTAATGTTGGTAATCAAAATATGAAAAAAGGAAAAAATAAAATTTTAGATAATTTTTGGTTATTTGATGAAGATGTTTCTGCTTTTAAACAATTAGAAAAATTAGGTTTTATTTGCGAATTTAGAACTGTTCCTAATGATAATAGTCAAAACACTTTCGAATTAATAAAAAACGCTAATTTATAATTTAAAGTAAAAGGAGTATTTGTTATGGGCATTTTCGAACAAGCTTTATTAGTTTCTATATTTGTTACTATTGCTTTTATTGATTCACATACATTTCAAACTCATATTTTTAGGCCCATTGTTGTAGGACCTATTGTTGGATTAATTATGGGAGATGTTGCCACTGGATTTGCTGTTGGTGTTACTATTGAACTAATGTTCTTAGCCGTAATTTTTGTAGGTACAGCTACACCTCCAGATCCTACAATTTCTACTGCAATTGCAACTGCTATTGCGATATTAGGTGGTGGCGGAACTGAATTAGCTGTTGCAACAGCATTACCTGTTTCTTTTATTGGACAAATCGCTACAACCTTTCAAAATTCTTTAATAAATGTTTATTTCATGCACAGAGTAGACCACGCTGTTGAAAAAATGAATCGTAGCGCTATTATTCGCAACAATACAGTATATCCTATGTTAATGAATATCTTATTATATGGTATTCCAACATTCTTAGCAGTATATTTTGGTGCTGATTTTGTATCTAACATTATAGCTGCTATTCCTGAAAAAATTATAACCGGATTAGCTGTTGGCGGTGGAATGATTGGTGCTGTTGGTTTTGCATTATTACTATCCACTATAAAATCAAAAAAAATGTGGCCGTTTTTTATAATTGGATTTTTCTTTGCCTCTTATCTTCATGTAAATATGATTGGTATTGCTTTATTAGCAGTTGCTTGTTGTGCAATATATTATTATTTTGGTAATAAACAAGTAAATGAATAGGAGATTTTATTATGGAAAAAAAGCTTACAAATAAAGATTTATGGAAAATATTTTTAAATCAAATGACTATTCGTACTTGCAATAACTATGAACGTCAACAAAATGCTGGATTTACTCAAGCTATGATGCCTGCTATTGAAAAATTATATGATACAGATGAAGAAAAAAAATTAGCATATGAACGTCATATGGAATATTTTTTAACAAATGATATTACTTCTGCCATTCCAGTAGGTATAAGTGCTGCTATGGAAGAAGAAAATGCTAATAATAAAGATTTTGATGGTTCGATTGTTACTGATATTAAAACTGCTTTAATGGGTCCACTTGCTGGATTAGGCGACTCTTTATTAAATGGTACAGCTCGCCCTATTTTAGCTAGTTTAGCAATATCATTTATTCAAAGTGGTTTAGGTTGGTTCGGTCCTTTATTTTTTGTATTAGGCATGTGTATTGTATCATTAGGAACTCGTTATATTGGTGTTTTTCATGGATATTCACAAGGTATAAAATTATTAGATACCATCCAAAATAGTGGCTTAATTGATAAAATAACCGATTTAGCATCTCTTGCTGCTTTTATGATTGTTGGTGGATTTATACCTGCTTTAGTTGTAATAACTACTCCAATTCAATTTGGTAGCGGAGATAGTGTACTTATTTTACAAAATACTTTAGATGGGTTAATGCCTGGATTTTTAGGATTAATGTATACTCTATTAATGTATATATTAATTACTAAAAAGAAAATTTCTGCAACAGTATTAATTTTTTCTACAATGATAATTGGTATTGCTGGAACTTACTTAGGTATTATTGGTTAGGAGAGTAATTATGTATATTGATATTCACTCATATATAAAATATACCAATGAACAATATGAATTATCTCCATTATTAGATGATCTTCATAAATATAATATTGATTACAGAGTCATTGGTTCTCTAAACAATCTAAGTAATATTGAAAATACAAAAAATATTATTGATATTGTTAGTAAATATAATAAACTACTAGGTTGCGCTATTATAAATCCCAAAGATCCTTCTTGCATTGATAGTGTTAAACTAGCTTGTTCTAACGATAATATTGTTATGTTTGAATTCAATTCTTTTGAACATGGTTATTATCCTGATTTACAGGATAATTTAAATGAAATTTTTTCTATTATTGAAACTACAAATAAACCTGTAAAAGTTTTTGTAGGTATTGGTGCTCGTTCTATTCCTCAACAATGGGAATTTTGGGCTAAAAAATATTCTAAAATAAAATTTATCTTCCTTCATATGGGTTGCTTTGATTATGGATATACTTGTATAGATGTAGCTAATAGAAATAAAAATATTTTTATTGAAACATCTAATCAATACGAATTACAAATATTAAGAAAAGCTATTCATACAATAGATCCTCATAAAATTTTATTTGGTTCTATGTATCCTTATAGATTGACTAGTACCGGCTTAAAAATATTTGATATGCTAAAATTAAATACTCAAATATTAGACTTAATATTTAATTCTAACGCTCGTACTTTATTAAAAATTTAATTTTGCCATCAACTATTTAGGAGAAACTCAATATGAATACAAAAGAAAATATTCGTTCTTTACTAACCCCTTCGGATCAAATAATATTTGATCAAATTGAAAATCATACCTTATTAGGTGCTTCCAATCATATAAAAGCTATTGGCGATATGATTGAAAACATTGCTAATAGTAATAATCCCCCTAATAAAATTGTTCAAAACATAAAGTTAATTTGTAATTATTATATACAAACTAGGGGACAAGCTAGTCAAGCTATTTCTAATGCAATATTAATTATGATCTCTAATATTAATAATATTAATTTAGATTCACCTAATTTTGCTTTAGATATTATTAATAATAAAAATAAATACTTTTATAATTCATTAAATAATTTAGATAAAATATTATCTTATGCAATAAATGAATCTAAAAACTTTAAAACTATTCTAGCATATGATTATTCTAGTACTGTTGAAAAATTTTTAATAAACTTATCCAAAGATAATATCACACGTAATTTAATTATTCCTGAAAGCAGAATTATTAATGGAGGATATCCTTTTATAAAAAAAATATCTTCTATAAAAAATTATAATATTAACTTTATTCCAGATTGTTCTTTATTTTATTTTATGAAAAATGTAGATGCTTGTTTTATGGGTGCTGAAACATTTTATCCTGATGGAACTGGTTTTAATACAACAGGTTCAGATATTGTAGGTTTAATTTGTAATCATTATCATATCCCATTATATTTTTTAACTCCAATGATAAAATTGAACACTTATAGCATTCAAGGATTACACAAAAAACTAGTCATTGATAATTTATATGATAAAATGACTAAAACTTGGGACTTAAATATTAATAAAAATAATATAAATTTTGAAACCCCTGAACTTGTTCCTGTTAAACCCAATTTTATTTACGCATACATTACTGAATATGGTATTATTCCTGCTAATCAAATGTATAATATTTCCTTAAATTATATTAATAACCTACAGAAAGATGTGAATATTAATGGATAAACGATTATTAAATAAACCTGCACTTGCTATGCTCCAACCACCACCTTTACCTGGAACATATACCAGCACAGGAAAAAATATTGAAGATATAGTCAAAGATTGTTTAAAAGAAGCTAAAATGATATTCGAAAATCATTTTGATGGAATTATTTTACAAAATATGAATGATATGCCAATTAAACAACATTCAAATTTTCAAACAGTTGCTTATATGACAAGAATAGCTCAAGAATTAAAAAAAGCCTATCCATCTTTACTATTAGGTATATTAGTAAACTGGGATGGAGAAGCTGCTCTTGCTATTGCCGATGCATGTGGTGCTGATTTTATACGTGTAGAACATCTATATACTGGAGCAAATGTAACTAGTGCTGGTATTTTACAAGCTCAATGTGTAGAAATTCTAGAATTAAAACGTAAAATAGGATCAAAAGTACCTATCTTTGCTGATATATATGAAGTTCATGGCACTCCTATTGGTAAAAAAAGCTGGGGGGATGCTGCATGGGAAGCTGTACATGAAGCTTTTGCTGATGGATTATTTGTATCAGGAAAATCTATTGAAGAAAACATATCTATTATAAATGAAATTAAACAAAGAGTTCCTAATACACCTATATTTTTAGGCGGTGGCGCTAATGGTAATAATATCTCTACTTTAATAAAATATTATGATGGCGTTTCTATAGCTACCTGGATAAAAGATGGTAATATGAGAAATCCTATAAACCCTAAAAAAGCAAAACTTTTTATGGATACTATTAATAGCAATAGAAAAATAGAATAATTAATGTTACAATATTGGCAGAGGAGGAGAGCCATGAGTAATAAGTGTCTACATGCTGTTATTTACGATAAACTATTAAATAGAATTATTAATAATGAATTTAAAGATACCAATAAACTTCCATCCGAAACCGAATTACAAGAACATTATGGTGTTAGTCGTATTACGATTCGTAGAGCTATTCAAGACTTACAAAATGATGGATATGTAGTAAAATTTTCAGGAAAAGGAACTATTATACAATCGCAAAAAATTATTTTAGATTTACAAAAATTAGACAGTTTTTCTAATGAAACAAAAATTAAAGGTATTGATTCATACTCTATCTTAATAAAATTTGAAAATATATTACCTCCAGTAAAAGTGAAAAATGCTTTAAATTTATTAAATAACGATAAAGTTTATTATATAGAACGTATTCGTTGCATGAATAATTCTAAAATAGGTATCCATAGAAGCTATATAAGTCAAAAAAATAATATATCTTTAACAGAATTTGATTTTAAAGATAAACATGCATCTTTATATGAACAATTAAAAAAACATAATATACAATTATATTCTGCTCAAGAAAATATAGAAGCTATTATGCCTTCCAAATCTGTTCAAAAATTGTTAGATTTACCTAATAATATTCCTATTTTTTATCGCGAACGATTAACTTTTGACATTAATAATATTCCTATTGAATACGTAGAAATGTATTATCGTTCTGATGACTATAAATACAAAATAAAATTAACTATTAACAAATAAACATTTATGACATGAACTTTCATTTAGTTCATGTCTTTTTTCTATACAAAATTATTTCTTGTAATTTTAGCTAAAATAGTTTATAATTTAATTAACGACATATGTCGGAAATGATAAGAGGTGATTTTATGGCAAGACCTAGTAAATGTCGAAAAATTTGTTTTGAACCAACTTACGATGTTTTCATCCCACAAGGAATCGCTACTAGTGATGAGCAAATTATTTTGACAGTAGATGAATACGAAGTAATTCGCCTTATCGATTTAGAAAAACTTACTCATGCCCAAGCCTCTAAGCAAATGGGTATTTCACGCACAACTGTAAGTGAAATTTATGAATTAGCTCGCTATAAGATAGCCAAAAGTCTTGTACATGGTCTACCACTTTTAATTTCCGGTGGCAATTATCAACTTTGCCAAGGTAATTCATCTTGCAATAAAAATTGTCCTAAGATGAATCATTGTATAAATCAAACTTTAAATCTCAAAGGAGTAAATATCATGAGAATAGCAGTTACTTATAACAACGGAGAAATTTTTCAACATTTTGGTCATACTTCCCAATTCAAAGTATATGACATCGAAAATAATCAAATCGTTAACGAACAAATTATCGACACCGATGGACAAGGTCATGGTGCTCTAGCTACATTTTTAAATAATGCTAAAGCAAATATCCTCATTTGCGGTGGTATCGGCGGTGGCGCTCAAAATGCTTTAGCTAAAGCTGGCATCAAACTTTTCGGTGGCGTTGCTGGAAATGCTGATGACGCTGTAAAAGCTTATCTTGCTGGGGCATTAAACTATAATCCAAATGTTCAATGCAATCATCATGGCGAAGGTCATTCTTGCGGTGGTCATCACGGTGAAGGTCATGGTCAATGCCATGAACATAAACATGGTTGCTCTGGCAATAACTAATAAATACTCAATCAAAATAGACCAGTATATATTTTACTGGTCTTTTCTTTTACTCAAAATCTATAAAATTATTAATAAAACACTTTATATAAATATAAACCATTAGCTGGAGCCATTTTTCCTGCTAATGCTCTATTTTTAGCTTCTATAATTTTGGGCACTTCATTTTTATCAACTTTACCCAAACCAATATTTATAATTAATCCCATAATATTTCGTACCATATGATATAAAAATCCACTACCCCAAAATTTAAAAATATACATATTTCCCTCTTTACGGCAACTAGCCTCATATATTTCACGAACAGGACTAGTATCATTCCCCCCTACTGAACGAAATGATGAAAAATCATGTTCTCCTTCTATATATTTTAACGCTACTTGCATATTTTCTAAATTTAAATTTTTATGCACTTGCCAAAAAAATCTTGTTCTAAATGGATTTGGTAAATCATCTTCATATACTTTATAAATATAAACTTTAGATTTTACACTATGAAGAGCACTAAAATCTCTGTCTGCTTCTTCTGCCTTTAATAAAACAATATCTTCAGGCAATAAACGATTTCCTGCACGCACTACATTTTCAATAGGAATTGTTCCATCTGTAAAAAAATTCACCACTTGATTGCACGCATGCACCCCTGCATCAGTTCTGCCCGCCGCCGCAAGTTCTATACTATCACCAAATAATTTAAATAAAGCCTGCTCTAAAACATTTTGTACAGCAACAACTTTATTTTGACGTTGAAATCCATGATAATCTGTCCCATCATAACTTAAAGTGATCTTTATATTTCGTTTTCTTGCCTTCATCATCGCTTTATGTTCTGATTTCATATATTTACCTCCTTATAATAAACTCAAAAAAATAACTAGCTTACTCAACTTTAAACAAATTTTATAAACTAGTTTTATCATATCTATTTAATTTTAAATTTTACATAGAAAACAATATCACATTAGGAAAAACAAATTTTATTACAATTAATATTAACAAAATACATATAAAAACTGCCATAGTAATATAATCTCTCGGTTTAAACACTAATTCTTTTAAACGTGTTCTACCCACGCCACCATGATAACATCTTGCTTCCATAGCCATCGCAAGTTCATCAGCCCTACGAAAAGCACTAATAAATAAAGGTATCAAAACAGGCATAAAAGCCTTCATACGTTTAAATATATTTCCTGTCATAAAATCAGCACCACGAGATTTTTGTGCTTTAATTATTTTATCTGTTTCTTCTAATAAAGTAGGTATAAAACGTAAAGCAATCGTCATCATCATCGCAAGTTCATGTGCTGGCACACCTATTTTTTTTAGTGGTTTCATCAAATCTTCTAACGCATCAGATAGTACCAATGGGGGCGTCGTAAATGTCAACAAACTTGCTGCAAACATTAACAATAATAACCTTAAACAAACAAAACTGCCATTACTAAGACCTTCCCAAGTAATACTAAACTTCCAAACTTCCACTAAAACTTTACCTTGAGTAGTAAACAAATGCAATACAAAAGTAAAAATAATTATCCATAAAATAGGTTTTATCGAGCTAAAAAACATTTTCATCGGTATCTTTGACATAAACATCAACATACCAATTAATATACACCAAATACAATAATCAAGTTGACTATCAAAAATAAATAACCCAACTATCAAAATAAATAAAGCTACGATTTTTAATCTAGCATCTAAACGATGTAATAGCGAATCAGCTGGGAAAAATTGACCAATTTTTATATCTGTTAACATTTTACCCCTCTCTTTCGCAAAGCCTCTACTATACTATCTAAAGCCTCTTGTTTATTTAATACATTTAAATTTACATCTAAACCTACTTGTTTTATTGCTCTCAATAATTGTACAACCTCTGGCTCTAAAAGACCCGCTGATTCAATAATATCTTTTTGTGCAAAGACCTTACGCGGTTCATCATAAATCATTAATTTACCATGATTCATAATTGCCACTTTATCTGCAAGAAGTGCAATATCATCCATATTATGTGAAACCATAATAATCGTTATTTTTTCTTTTTGATGCAATTTTTTTATTTTGCTTAACAAATTATGTTTTAATTTCGGATCAAGACCAGCTGTAGGTTCATCTAATACTAAAAATTTCGGTTTTAACGCAATAATTCCAGCAATAGCTACACGGCGCATTTGACCACCACTTAATAAAAATGGAGATTTATCTTTATACTCTTCATAATCTAATTCTACAAAATCCATAGCCTCTTTTACTCGAGAAGTTACTTCATCTTCAGATAAGCCAAAATTTCTAGGTCCAAAAGCAATATCTGCAAAAATTGTTTCCTCAAATAATTGTTGTTCTGGATATTGAAATACTAAACCTACACTTCGTCTAGCAAGCAAAGTTTCCTTATTTTTCTTTTTATTTATATCTACACCATTGATTGTTACTTCACCTTGTTTTGGTGATAATAAACCATTTAAATGTTGCATCAATGTAGATTTTCCAGAACCTGTATGTCCTGCAATCGCTACAAAACTACCATCATCTATCGTCAAACTAACATCATCTAAAGCTACTTTCTCATATGGTGTATTTTCCATATAAATATGACTTATATTTTTTATCTCAATTGGCATATTCTCACCACTTTAACTTATTTATTTTTCTATCATATTTTTTAATGCTTTAGCTAAATTATCATTATCAAAAACATTATCACCTAATAAAGGCAAGCCCTTTTTTCGCAAAGCTTCTGCAATATCTACAGCTAACGGTACAGTTAATCCGATTTTTTTTAGCTTATTACTATCTTTAAATATTTCCATCGGTGTTCCTGTTTGCACTATTTTACCATCATCCATAACAATTATTTTATCTGCATTTACAGCTTCCTCCATAAAATGAGTAATCATTATAATTGTTATATTATATTTTTTATGTAATTCCTGCAAAGCATTCATTACCGCTTTTCGTCCCTGTGGATCAAGCATAGCTGTTGGTTCATCTAATACTATACATTCTGTACGCATAGCTATCGCACCAGCAATTGCTGTTAATTGTTTTTGTCCACCAGACAATAAATGTGGTGGCATTTTTCTTAAATGTTCAATATGCAAAGATTTCAAAGCAAATTCTACTCTTTTTTTTATTTCATCACGCTCAAGACCCATATTCTCTGGACCAAAAGCAATATCATCTTCTACTACCGTTGCAATTATTTGATTATCTGGATTTTGAAAAACCATACTTACTTTTTGACGTATTTTCCAAATTTCTTCCGTATTATCTACTTTTACCCCATCTACATAACAACTACCTTCTGTAGGTAACAATAGACCATTAAAATGTTTTGCTAATGTAGATTTTCCTGAACCATTAACACCTATAATCGCTATAAATTCACCTTTATCTATTTCTAAATTTATTTTATCTAACGCTAATTTAGTTGTTTGGACCTCGTCATTTTCTTTAAACAGATGTGTAAGATTTTTTACCTCTATAAAACTCAATTTTATCACCTATAATTTCATAAAAAAATAAGAACTGCGAAAATCACAGTTCTTATTATACTCATTTTTAATTGTTAACACAATCGTCTTGTCAAGTAAACAAAAAATTAAATATTAACATTTAAATATCTATCAATTTTTTTCTTACTTGATAAGGCGAAGGCGGCCTTTTGACCGCCTCACATATCAATAATTCAATGAATTACTTTATTCTAAAATTATTTTACTAACTCTAAAAGAGCCATTGGAGCAGCGTCACCACGACGTACGCCTAATTTAAGAATACGAGTATAACCACCGTTGCGGTCATTATATTTAGGTGCAATTTCATCAAATAATTTTTTAGCAACTTCTTTATCAACAAGTTCAGCAATAACCTGACGACGAGCACTTAAGTCATCGCGTTTTGCAAGGGTAATGAGTTTTTCAGCAAGACCGCTGATTTCTTTAGCCTTAGCTTCAGTAGTTTCAATGCGTTCATGTTTAAAGAGGGAAACTAGCACACTACGGAATAAAGCTTTACGTGCGCTGGAGTTGCGTCCTAATTTACTGTAGCCCATTAGCAGCCTATCCTTTCTTGTTATTCTTTATCTGCGAGTGTTAATCCTAATTCCTGTAATTTTTTCTTAACTTCTTCAAGAGATTTACGACCAAGATTTCTCACTTTAATCATATCATCTTCACTTTTTTGCATTAAATCTGCAACAGTGTTGATTTCAGCTCTCTTTAAGCAATTGTAAGAACGTACAGATAAATCAAGATCCTCGATTGTCATTTCCATGATTTTAGAAGTATTATCTTCTTCCTGTGTATTGAAGATACCTTCATCAACAGGAATTTCTTCTACAGAACCACCCATATTCTGGAATAGACGCAAATGAGTAATCAAAATACTAGCTGATTTACTTACTGCTTCTTCTGGTTTTATAGAACCGTCTGTCCATACTTCTAATGTAAGTTTATCATAATCGGTAACATTACCAACACGAGTATCAGTTACTGTGTAGTTAACTCTTTGAATAGGAGAGAAAATGGAATCGATAGGAATAATACCAATTACCTGGTCTGGTTTTTTATTTTTATCAGCAGGGGTATATCCTCTTCCACGTTCAACTACCATTTCCATTTTCAAAGAACCAGTTTCATCAACAGTAGCAATATGCAAATCTTTATTAAGTATCTCAATATCAGAATCTACAATAATGTCTGCTGCTGTAACTTCTTTTTCACCAGTAACGTCTATACGAATGGTATGAGGTTCTTCATCGTGCATTTTTAAACACAATTCTTTTAAGTTTAAAATAATGTTAGTAACATCATCACGAACCCCAGGAATAGTAGAAAATTCATGAAGAACACCATCTATTTTAATAGATGTGATTGCTGCACCTTCTAAAGAGGACAACAAGATACGACGTAAACTGTTACCAAGAGTAGTACCATATCCACGTTCCAATGGTTCGCAGACAAATTTACCGTAACGACTGTCTTCACTTATTTCTACAATCTCAATCTTTGGTTTTTCGATTTCGATCATCTGAACTAACCTCCTATTCTATGCGTTATAAAACACAGACATATTATCTGGAGTACAATTCGACAATCGCCTGTTCATCAACTGGAATATCGATTTCGTCACGGTTAGGGAATCTAGTCACAGAACCAGTAAGATTTTCGATATCAGCAGTAAGCCAAGCTGGTACGCTTAAAGCATTTTTGCTTTCAGCAATTTCTTTAAATAATGCAGTACCACGGCTTTTTTCTTTAACACCGATTACGTCGCCTACTTTAACTAAAGCAGAAGGAATATCAAGACGTTTACCATTTACAGTAATGTGACCATGGGCAACGAGTTGACGAGCCTGACGACGAGTGGATGCAAGACCTAAACGGAAAACAACGTTATCTACTCTACGTTCGAGAAGACCAAGTAAGTTTTCACCTGTTACGCCTGGCATAGTTTTAGCTTTATCGTAATAAGCTCTAAACTGTTTTTCTAATACACCATATATAAATTTAGCTTTTTGTTTTTCTTTTAACTGCATTCCGTATTCGCTTACTTTACGGCCAGAACGTTTAGGCTGTCTTTTGGAGCTTTTTGCAAGACCAACTACAGCTGCTTCTAAGCCGAGAGCGCGACATCTTTTCAGAGAAGGAACTCTGTCAATAGCCATATTTCTACTTCAACCTCCTAATTATACTCTTCTACGTTTAGGTGGGCGACAACCGTTATGAGGAATTGGAGTAACATCTTTAATCATGTTAACTTCAAGACCAGTTGCCTGTAAAGATCTGATTGCAGCTTCACGACCTGCACCAGGACCTTTTACATACACTTCAACCTGTTTTAAACCATGTTCCATTGCTGCTTTAGCTGCAACTTCTGCTGCCATCTGAGCTGCAAATGGAGTGCTTTTTCTGGAACCTCTGAAACCAAGTCCACCGGCACTAGCCCAGGATAAAGCATTACCATTTTTATCAGTGATAGTAACAATTGTATTATTGAAAGTCGAACGAATGTGAGCCACACCGTATTCGACATTTTTACGATCTTTTCTCTTTGGACGAGATGATTTATTTGCTGCCACTTATTAAACCTCCTTCTTCTTAACCTTTTTTACCCATTACAGTCTTTTTAGGACCTTTACGAGTACGTGCGTTGTTTTTAGTGTTTTGACCGCGTACAGGTAAGCCTAAACGATGGCGTCTACCACGATAGCAGCCAATTTCAACTAAACGTTTAATGTTTAAAGAAATTTCACGACGAAGGTCACCTTCTACAAGATGATTTTTGTCGATATATTCACGTAACTTAGCAACTTCATCTTCAGTGAGATCACGAGCTCTAGTATCAGGATTGATACCAGTAGCAGCTAAGATATCCTGAGAAGTTTTAAGACCAATACCAAAAATATATGTTAAAGCAATTTCAACTCGTTTATCGCGTGGTAAATCTACACCGGCAATACGTGCCATACAATGAGCACCTCCTTATCCTTGTTTTTGTTTATGTTTAGGATTTTCGCAAATAACCATTACATGACCTTTGCGTTTAATAACTTTACATTTTTCACAAATAGGTTTTACTGATGGTCTAACTTTCACTGCATGTACCTCCTTTTACATTGCTATAATGCCTATCTAAAATAGGTCTTATTTAAAACGGTAAGTGATTCGGCCTCTGGTCAAATCATAAGGCGTAAGTTCAATATTAACTTTATCACCCGGCAGGATGCGAATAAAATTCATACGAATTTTACCAGAAACATGAGCTAGAACCACATGTCCGTTTTCTAACTCTACTTTAAACATTGCATTAGGCAAAGCTTCTAATACTTTACCTTCAACTTCAATTACATCTTGCTTAGACATGAAATTCTCCTTCAATTAAAGCTTAAGTTGGGCCGAAAACTCTTTGAGGTTTGAATTATCATGCCCATGATATGCCCAAACCTGTCAGTAATCCGTTTTTACAGCAATGCCATGCCCAACATTATTGTTATCTGCCGCAGAAAACATCTCTGTTTACTGCCCGAATATTAATTATAACATATTACAGCGTTTAAATATATCATTATCAGTGATTTTTTTAACACTTTTTTTACAGATATATTAGCGTATTATATTATCAATTAACTGCGCAAAATTGCAACAATGTCTTGGAATACTTTATCCATTGACTGACTACCGTCAACTTCTTTATAAAGTTCTTCTTTTTCATAATAAGAAATAAGAGGCTTTGTCTGTTCTTCATAAACAGAAAGACGGTTTTTCATTGTTGCTTCGCTGTCGTCAGCTCTTTGATAAAGGTCACCGCCGCACACGTCACAAATTCCGTCTTTCTTAGATGGCTTAAATTCTACATGATAAGTGGCACCACATTTTTTACAAATGCGACGACCAACTGCTCTTCTTATCAACTCACTTGCTGGAACAGCAATATTCAAAGCGCAGTTAAGTTTCAAACCTAATTCATTTAAAATCTTATCCAAAGCCACAGCTTGTTCTACTGTACGAGGAAAACCATCCAAAATAAATCCTTTTTGGCAGTCAGCTTTTGCTAAACGTTCTTTTACAATACCAATTGTAACTTCGTCTGGAACTAATTTTCCTGAATCCATACAAGCTTTTGCTTGTTTTCCAAGTTCAGTACCTTCTTTTACTGCTGCACGAAACATATCCCCAGTAGAGATATGAGGAATTTTAAATTCTTCTACTAGCCTAGCTGCCTGAGTACCTTTACCAGCACCAGGAGGGCCCATTAAAAGGATGTGCATAAGAATCCTCCTTACTTCATAAAACCTTCATAATGGCGCATTACGACCATTGATTCAATTTGTTTCATCGTATCAAGCGCAACCCCAACCACAATTAGTAACGCAGTACCACCAAAATGAATACCTTCAATATGTGTAGCACCTGCAAGCATTGTTGGTAAAATTGCAATGAATGCAAGGAAAAATGCACCCGCTAATGTAATACGTGTCATAATACGGTCTAAATAATCTGCAGTTGCCTGTCCTGGACGAATTCCAGGAATGAAACCACCGTATTTTTTCAAATTATCAGCGAGATCCGGAATTTTAAATGTAACCGCAGTGTAAAAATACGTAAAAAACAAAATCAATAAAGCATACATCGCAGTTTGAAATGGTGTTCCCCACTGGAAGTATTCTGCAATAGTCTTAATCCATGGAGTTTGTACGAACTGAGCTAATGTAGGCGGAAACATCAATACTGATGATGCAAAGATGATTGGAATAACGCCGGCCTGATTTACTTTGAGCGGTATATGCGTAGACTGGCCACCGTAAGTTTTACGACCTACAACGCGTTTTGCGTAGGAAACCGGAACTCTACGTTGTCCTTGTTGAATAGCAACAACAAATACTATCATAGCAAGGGCAATGATTGCAAAAAATAGTACATTAAAATAACTTATTGTACCTGCTTGCAAATAGTTATATATAGTACCCAAATTCTGTGGTAAGGCTGCTACGATACCTGCGAAAATGATAAGTGAAATACCATTTCCCACACCATGTGCAGTTATCTGTTCACCAATCCACATGAGGAACACTGTTCCTGCTGTTAGGGTAATAGCAATAATAAGAATTGATGTAATACTAGGATTAATTATGGCCTGTTTAAGACCAATAGACATACCTACTGCCTGTAAAAATGCCAAGACAACAGTCAAATAACGGGTCGTCTTGGTGATTTTTTTATGTCCCTCTTCACCTTCCTTAGACCATTGTTCTAAAGTCGGTATCACTACAGTCAATAATTGAATAATAATCGACGCATTGATGTATGGGGTAATACTCATAGCAAAGAGAGAAAATTTACTTAAAGCACCACCAGAAAATAAATCCAAAAGACCAAACAAACTACCGCTGTTAAATAGTTGTTCAATTACTGAAGGATTTACTCCAGGCACCGGGATATGAGTCCCGAGCCTGAAGACTGCAAACATAATAAGTGTAAAAACAATTTTCTGTCGCAATTCGGTGATTTTGAGGATATTGCTAAGAGCTGAAAGCACTTAGATCACCTCTACTTTTCCACCTGCTGCTGTGATTTTTTCTTCAGCAGATTTTGTGAAGCCATTTGCAATAACTGTTAATTTCTTAGTAATTTCGCCGTTACCAAGAACACGAACACCATCACAAACGTTTTTAAGAATTCCTGCTTCTACTAATGCTGCTGGGTCTACTGTTGCGCCATCTTCAAAACGATTTAAAGAAGAAACGTTTACTTCAGCATATTCTTTTGCAAAAACATTTTTGAAGCCACGTTTTGGCAATCTACGGTATAAAGGCATCTGGCCACCTTCAAAACCTGTACGTACGCCACCGCCGGAACGAGCGTTCTGACCTTTATGACCACGTCCGGAAGTTTTACCTAAACCAGAACCTAAACCACGACCAACACGAATACGAACTTTTCTAGAGCCCGGTGCTGGTGATAATTCATGTAATTTCATAACCTGGACACCTCCTCTAAATTATTCGCCGATTTTTTCTACTGTAATAAGATGTTCTACTTTATGAAGCATACCTCTGATTGTAGCTGTATCTTCATGTTCTACTGTAGAATTTAATTTACGTAATCCCAAAGCCTGAACTGTTTTTCTCTGAGTGTCAGGTCTGCCGATCAGACTTCTTGTAAGGGTAATTTTCACTTTTGCCATTGAAATATTTCCTCCTTAACCCAAAAGTTCCTGAACGGATTTTCCACGAAGTTCAGCTACAAGCTCAGCTTTTTTAAGCTGTTCTAAACCTTTAATAGTTGCACGAACCATATTATTAGGGTTAGAAGAACCTAAAGATTTTGTTAAAATATCACCAACACCTGCAAGTTCAAGAACTGCACGAGCTGGACCACCTGCGATAACACCAGTACCTTTTGCAGCTGGTTTTAAAAGCACACGACCTGCACCGAAAATACCGAGGCTTTCGTGTGGAATAGTTTTATCTACTAAAGAAACTTCTACAAGATTCTTTTTAGCATCTTCAATGCCTTTTCTAATTGCTTCTGGCACTTCACTAGCTTTGCCTAGACCTGCACCAACATGACCGTTTTTATCGCCTACTACAACAAGAGCGCTGAAAGAGAAGCGACGGCCACCTTTTACAACCTTAGCAACGCGATTAATATACACAACTTTTTCTTCTAATTCAAGTGCGTTTGCGTCAATCTTGGCCATTAATTTACCTCCTGTTCCAATATTAGAATTTCAGACCAGCTTCACGAGCTGCATCTGCTAAAGCTGCTACACGACCATGATATACATAGCCACCGCGGTCAAATACAACTTCAGTTATACCTTTTTCAAGAGCACGTTTTGCTACAGCTGCACCTACAGCTTTAGCTGCTTCAATGTTACCACCATAAGCGCTAAAATCTTTATCTTTAGTGCTTGCGGATACGATTGTAACACCATTAACATCGTCAATAACTTGAGCATAAATGTTGCTTAAGCTACGGAATACGTTTAAACGAGGTCTTTCAGCTGTACCAGAAATATGATTACGAACTCTTAAATGACGTTTCTGACGAGCTTTATTTTTATCCTGTTTATTAAACAAAACCAGCCACTCCTTTCTTTTTCTAACTAAAGATTATTATTTCTTAGAACCAGTTTTACCAGCTTTACGACGGATATGTTCGCCTTCGTACTTAATACCTTTTCCTTTATAAGGTTCAGGTTCTCTGTAAGAACGAATTTTAGCTGCAATAGCGCCAACTGCTTCTTTATCGATACCAGATACAATAATCTTGTTAGGAGCAGGAGCTTCTAATTTGATTCCAACAGGAGGTTCAACAACTACTGGATGGGAAAAACCTAAAGATAAGTTAAGGTTTTTACCAGCCTGTGCAGCTCTGTAACCTACACCGTTAATTTCAAGATTTTTTACAAAGCCTTGTGTTACCCCAACAACCATGTTGTTAATAAGAGTACGAGTAAGGCCATGTAAAGATCTATGCATTTTATCTTCGGATGGACGTTCTACTGTTACAACGCCTTCACCTACTGTAATTTTCATATCTTTATGACAGTCACGGCTAATTTCTCCTTTAGGACCTTTAACCGCTACGTGATTATGTTCATCAACTGTTACAGTAACCCCAGCAGGGATTGTAATCGGTTCTCTACCAATTCTTGACATCTGTACACCTCCTAGTCTAAAACTAATTTTACCATACGTAAGCTAAAACTTCGCCACCAACACCTTCGCGACGTGCTTGTTTATCACTCATAATTCCTTTGGAAGTAGAGATGATAGCAATACCAAGACCACCAAGAACACGTGGTAATTGATCTTTTTTAGCATAAGCACGAAGACCAGGTTTAGAAATACGTTTAATACCAGTGATAACTTGTTCACGGTTTGGACCATATTTCAAATTGATTGTGATAACACCTTGTTTGTTATCTTCTGCGAATGTGAAGTCTTTAATGAAACCTTCTTCTTTAAGAACTTCTGCAATAGCCTGTTTAATT
>CAUWIH010000042.1:0-18453 GCA_963558795.1 uncultured Megamonas sp.
TACGACGTTTAAGATAGTTATTGTGGGCAGATGTAGAGCAATAATTATTTTCAAAATTATTACGAGAAAGTTCTCGAGCAATAGTAGAATGATGGCGATGTAAAAATTTAGCAATAAAACGATTAGAATAGCCTAAGATAGAAAGAATCTCTATACGAATACGTTCAGATATGGTAAGATGATGATAGCTCATTATGAATTTTCCTTTCGTGTAGGTTTGGTGTGGTAACTTTATTTTACACGAAAATTCATAATGAGTTTTTTATTTTTTTAAGTGTCGCACTTCATTATACAATCCATCAAATAATAAAAAAATAATTTGATTTTTGCTTATCTATTTAATAATTTATCTTTTTTTTACTGCTTCTATTATTTTTTCAACTGTTAATCCATATTTCTCAAGTAACTCTTCTGGTGTACCTGACTCTCCAAAAGAATCTTTTATTCCAATCATAAATTGTTTTGTAGGATATTTTTGGACTAAAACTTCACTAACAGCTGAACCTAATCCACCTATTATACTATGTTCTTCTACTGTTACTATATAATTTGTTTTTTTTGCTGTTTCTATTATTAAATCTTTATCAATAGGTTTTATCGTAGATATATTAACTACTCTTGCATGTATACCATCTTTTAATAATTCATTTGCTGCTTGTAAAGCTTTTTCAACCATTATCCCAGTAGCAATAATTCCTACATCATTTCCTTCTCTTAAAATTTGACCTTTACTAAAATCAAATACATAATCTTCTGAATGAATATTTTCTACTGCGGCTCTACCTAATCTAATATATACAGGTCCATAATGTTCTACAGCTGCTTTTATAGCTGCTTTTGTTTCAATCGCATCAGATGGACAAATTACCATCATATTAGGTAAACTTCTCATAAGTGATATATCTTCAATAGCTTGATGACTACCACCATCTTCTCCTACTGTTAAACCTGCATGAGTAGCAGCAATTTTCACATTTAAATTTGGATATGCAATAGAATTACGTATTTGTTCAAAAGCTCTTCCAGCAGCAAAAATAGCAAATGTACTTACAATAGGAATTTTTCCACAAGTAGCAAAGCCTGCTGCTGTACACATCATATCTTGCTCAGAAATGCCCATATCAAAATATCTATTTGGTACAACTTTTTTTAATGAAATAGATTTTGTTGCATTTCCTAAATCAGCGTCTAAAACAACTATATTAGAATTTTTATATAATTCTGTTTCTAATAAATTACCATATGCTACACGTGTTGCAATTTTCATTATAAAACACCTCCTGATAATTCGGATATTGCTTTAATGCATTCATCTTCATTTGGTGCTTTACCATGCCAGCCAACTTTATCTTCCATAAATGAAACACCTTTTCCTTTTTTCGTTTTAGCAATAATTGCTGTAGGCTTATTTTTTACAGATTTAGCTAAAACAATTGCTGCCTTTATTTCATTATATGAATGTCCATCTATACTCAAAACATTCCATCCAAAAGCTTTAAATTTTTCTTCAATAGGAGTTATATTCATTACTTCTTCATTACTACCATCTATTTGAAGACCATTATGATCTACAAATAAAATCAAATTATCTAATTTATAATGAGCACTACTCATCACTGCTTCCCAAATTTGACCTTCTTGTATTTCTCCATCTCCTACTACAACATATACTCTCCAATCTGCTTTATCCAGTTTAGCAGATAATGCCATACCATTTGCTACTGATAAACCTTGTCCCAAAGAACCTGTAGACATATCTATACCTGGTGTTCTTTTCATGTCAGGATGACCTTGTAGTATAGAGCCACATTTTCTTAATTGTTTTAAAATATCTTTAGAAAAATACCCTTTATGTGCTAATACTGCATATAAAGCTGGAGCTGCATGACCTTTAGATAAGACAAATCTATCGCGTTCTTCCCATTTAGGGTTAATAGGATCTATTTTCATTTCATCAAAATAAAGTGTTGTTAATATATCTACAATAGATAAAGAACCACCTGGATGACCAGATTTTGCCTCAGTTATCATTTTTATAATATCAATTCTTATATTTTTTACTAAATTTGAAAAATCTTCTATATTCATAGTTTACATCTCTTTTCTATTGGTTACATACAAATTCCATTTTTTTAGCAAACTCTTCTAATAAGCCAAGATCGTCAAGCAAACCTAAAATAGTGTACTTAGAACGTACTTCTTTTGCCATTCTTACAGAATCCGCAACTTCTTTTTCGGATATATTTATATCTTTTGGATAAACGGCTGTTCCTGCATCTTTCATTAATGTACACATATCTTTATCTGATGGCATATGCTCTAAAATTTTACAAATCTCATTCCAATTTGTTTCAATAGTTTTTAATCTATTCATTCTCTTTTCTAAAGCATATCTTTTATCTGTCTTTATTTCATTTATTATATTTTTAGCATTTTCTTCAAAATAATTTTCTATATTTTTTTCCCATATAGCTTCATTAAAATTTTTCATTTGATTTTTAATATTTAAGAAATCTATTTCATTTTTTTTCTCTAAAAGCCATTTATATAAACGTGCTATTAATATTTCACTTACTCCAATTTGTATTCCATGTGGAGCAATTTTTTCTCCATTTTCCAAAGCTTTCATTTCCCAACAATGCGATAAATGATGCTCAGATCCAGAAGCTGGACGAGAAGTTCCAACAAAGCTCATAGCAATACCCGTTAACACTAAACCTTCCATAACTTCTTTGATTGCACTAGACTCTCTCTGTTTTATTTTTTCTAAATTATTTCTACAAGTCTGAACAGAACGTTTAACCATTTCTGAAATTACATTACAATAATATTCATTATTTACAATAGAACTAATTTTCCAATCACTAAGAGCAGAAAATTTTCCCATAATGTCACTCCAACCAGCAATAATCATTGACATAGGTGCTTGTTTTAAAATATTCACATCTCCAATTAATACTGTCGGACAAACTGCACTATATGATATTTTTAATTTTCCTATTACCATAGCAGCATGCTTAGATGCAAATCCATCAACTGATGGTGCTGTTACAATAATTCCTGTATCTATACCCATTTTATATGCAACTAATTTACCTAAATCACATATTACACCTGTTCCTACAGATAAAATAATATCAATATCCTTTGCTGTATTTATTACAATATTGCCTATTCTACTTTCATCTGGAATAACTTTTCCTTGTAAAATATCCGTATCATATACAAAATCTTTTTTATCCAATACTTCAGCAACTTTATGTGCAGCAATATCCCAAGTAATTTGATCTGATAAAATTAATGCTTTTTTATATCCTAACTCTCTTAAAACATCTGCTGTTTTTTCAATAGCATTTTCTTCTATCAAAACTTTTTTCATATTAGTATAATGTTTTCTTCCACAATCACAAACAATTTCTTTATTTAATAAATCATTTAATGAATAAATATTTATTTTATTTAATTCAAAATCCATTATAAATTACTCCTACTCTCTAATTCTCTCTATTAAATTCACTTAGTTCTTAAAATAGACCGATCCAACCTGTAAATGCACCCAAAATAATTAAAATAGCCATAAGTTTAATAGGTGATACACCTTTTTTTACCAAATACAATACACTTAATGTTAATACTAATGGAATTAATCCTGGAAATAGCTTATCTAATAAATCTGCTTGTATACTAAAAGGATTTTGTCCTCCTAAATCAAAAGTTATAGCACATTCAAGAGGTATAAATCGTCCTACCAATCCTCCCATTACCATAGTTCCTAAAATCGAAGCAGCTTCTATCACCTTATTTATTTTTCCTCCAGACATAATCTGTTCTACTGCTTTACGACCTAAACTATATCCATTCATCCACATACTAAATGATATTGATGTCATTATTGCAAACTGTGCTAATACAAAAATAATAGGTCCTGCAATATTATTATTATTTGTTATTCCGATGCAAATTGCTAACATAATAGGTGTAATTACACCTTGTGTTAATGTATCCCCTATACCAGCAACTGGACCCATTAAACCTGTCTTAATTCCATCAAAAGCTTGTTGTGAAATAGGCTTGCCATTTGCTTTTTCTTCTTCCATAGCTATAGTTATTCCATGAATTACTGATCCACAAATAGGCTCTGTATTAAAAAATGATAAATGTCTTTGTATTCCATCTTTCTGCTCTTTTTTATCATTAGAATATAATTTTTTCATTATAGGCAACATTGAATGTGCAAATGCTGTAGCTTGTAAACGTTCATAATTATAATTAGATTGTGCAAACATAAACCAGTTAAGCCACGATTTTATAATATCTATTTTTTTTAATTTTTTATCAGGCATATTAGAATTCACCTCTTAAGCAGTTTTCTTATCATAACGAATAGCACTTATAGTTAAAGCTACTATTACACCAATAATAGAAATAATAATAATATCCATATTAAATTGCACAGCCATTATAATTCCCAAAACAAAAAATGGCATTGTAAAAGAATTTCCAATAAGTTTTAAATTCATTGCAATACCTAATGCTGGAAGCATAGCACCAATAACATTAAAAATATGCAATATATCATCAGTTAATACAGAAAGCATTCCATCTACTGCTGTTGGTCCATAAAAAACTACCAACGTAGCTGGAATAAAACTTAACAAAAATAGAAAAATTTGTGGAGGTATCATATTTATAAAAGCAACCATATTTATATTACCTTTTTCAACTTCTTTATCTGCCCAATGAACAAAAAAAGAATTTACTGTCATTTTACCAATCCATAATACAGTTGCAATTGTTCCAAGTGGTACAGAAATTGCCATTGCTGTAGATACGTCTAATCCAGAGATAAGAGCTAATGCTGTCCCCACATATCCTGCAAAAGATGGATCACCCATTTGGGCTCCGCCAGCTGAAATAAATCCTAAATAAATTACATTTATTCCTGCACCAATTAATGCACCTTCCATTGGTTGACCTAAAATAATACCCGTAATAAAACCTGCTAAAAGAGGTCTATTAAGTGTAAAAAATCCTACATATGTGCACCATGGGCTCCATGATAAATAATAGAAAAAACCTATTAATGCTGCTTGAAAAAATGTTATTTCCATTTACAACACCCTTTCCTTTACATTTATTAACAAACTTTTACTTCAACATTGTTTGAATATTCATAGCAGAAGCATCAGGTACAATTTGTACAAATACATGTACTCCTTTATTGATTAATTCTTTAAAACAATTTTTTTCATCTTCAGAAATAGATATATTTCTATATAACTGTTTTCTACCTACAGTAGCTCCCATTCCACCTAAATTTAATTCTTTTATTTCAACACCATTATTTATTAAATTTAATACAGTTTCTGGTCTTTTCACTAAAAGAATTACACGTTCACCAGTATCTTCACCTTGTAAAATTTTGCTTGCTTCCTCAATAGTATATACACCTATCTTAAATGAATTTGGAGCTGCCATTTTTAATATACTAATCATAAATTCATCTTGTGCTACTTCATCATCAATAACCATAATATAGTTACCTTTTGTAATTTTTGCCCAAGCAGTTACTACCTGTCCATGAATAAGTCTGTCATCAATTCTTGTTAATACAATATTTAACATAATATATCCTCCTAAGCATTTTTCATTTCTGTAAATAACTCTTTTATTCCATTTTTACCAGCTTGCATACATATATCTGCTAAAGTAGATAATTCATGTATATCTCTCATCATCAATGCTTCTAATAACATTGGAAAACTAAGACCTGATATACATTTATATTCTACTTCACAATCTTTGCTTATTATTGCCGTAGTATTATAAGGACTAGCTCCAAATAAATCAACAAAAACTAAAACACCATTACCATCATCTAACTCAATCATTTTATTTTTTACACGAGTTCTAAAATCTAATATATCATCTCCTCTATTTAAACCTACTGCAGCAAGTTTTTTAGCTTCACCTACAATGAGATTCGAACTTTTTATCATTGCTGAGCCAAAATCTTCATGTGTTAATAAAAGTATACCAATCATATAATGAACTCCTTTTCACTTTTTTAATTCTCTTCTAAAGCCATGATTTTATTTACACGACGTTCATGTCGACCACCAACAAATTTTGTATTCATCCATATACGTATAATTTCATCTGCAATTCCAAAACCCGTTGTACGTCCACCCATTGCTAAAACATTAGCATTATTATGTTCACGAGACATTTTTGCTGTATATGTTTCATGGCAAAGAGCAGCTCTAATACCTTTTATTTTATTTGCAGCAATAGAGATACCAATACCTGTACCACAAAGTACAATACCTCTATCAGCTTCGCCTTTAGCTACTGGTGTACAAACTTTTTCAGCAATATCTGTATAATCTACAGATTCTGTGCCAAAAGTTCCTACATCTTTTACTTCTACTTCAGCAAATTCTTCTTTTAATACTCTCTTTACTTCTTCTTTTAAATCCACAGCACCATGATCACTACCAATGATTAGTTTCATTTATCTGTCCTCCTAACTAATAAAAATTAAGTATAATATATAATTTATTTATATTAAATACTTCTTATTTACACTAAATATATAAAGCAATTTTCGTGCCAATACACATAAATATGTGTATAACTCTAAAAAAAACCTTATATTTTCTAAAAAGAATGATTTTTCATAAAATAAAAATTTTATTTAAAAGAATTATTTTTAATATGTGTATAATAAAAAAAGAATGTGTATCATACACATTCTTTCAATAATTTTACAATATAATATAAGGTTCAAATAATCCTACAATATATATTAATTCTGTATCAGCTATTTCTATACCAAAAGTTTCTTCGGCTATAACAAAATCTTTTTTTAATATCGTATATAATTTAGTATGTTTTTCTTTCTCTATTGCAACATTCTTATATGGTAATGGTTCTTTTCTTACAGCTCTTTCTAACATACATGCACAATGGAAAAAAAATTTAATTTTTAAAATATAATCAAATTCTTGCTTACAATCTGTTTCAATATTCTTTATTATACAATTTAATAAATCATATGATTTTTTTACATTTAAAAAAGTCAATATATTCTCCAACATCTTAAAAATTTTTCCTTGATAATTATTTATAATACTAACATCTATAGTATCTATTTTTTTTTCATTATTGTCTATTAACTTAACTCTATCTCCTATAAATGTACTTAAAGATTGCACACAATCATTTAATTCATCTAATGTTATACCTGGAGTAATACCCTTTCTAGCAGCTTCAATCACCATCGGTGTACTTACCATCTTTATAGTTTTTGTCAAAATACCTGTTTTTTTAGTTATAAAAGAACCAAAAGAAGCTAATGATCCCATATCTACTAAAAGAAGGATACCTTTTCCTTTATCTATTTCTTTTGCTAAATTCACCGCTTTTTTCAATACATCATCAATTTTTTCATCCATAGCCATATCCAAAGAATATATATTATCTAAAGATAATAATGATTTTGCTACTTTTACCATATTTGTTGCTGTAGCTTCACCATGAGCCATAACTAATATTGGAATAATATCTTCTTCTGGAATAGACTTTATTGAATGTAAAAATGTTCCTATAAAATTTATTTCTTCTTTTGGTACATCCAAATTTAATAAAGTCTCAATTCTTTTAATAATTTTTTTTGCAATAGCATATTCTTCTGGATATATCTCCATAACATTAGCAATATTTAAATATGATTTATTCTGTCCTTGATGTATTCTACTAACCATAGTTTCTACATGCAAAGCTAAACTATAAGTCATTTTAGAATCTATTACACCATTAAAGAACTTACGTTCTTTATCTAATTCTTCATATACAATTCGCATAACTTCTGGAGTTACTATTTTAGATGCTATTTCAATTTGTTTCATATTATTATTATTTAATAATAGTTTATATTTATTACTAACATCTATACTAATATCATGTTTTATTCTTCCTATTGAAAACCCTTTATCTATTAATATCTTTACATCATTTAAAATATCTTTATAAAAGGCATCATCTTTATTATTGTCAAAAAAAATATTTCTCAGATTATCTCGCATATCTTCTTCTTGTCCATTAAAAACAATATTTTCATTATCATTAAGATTAAAATTACGAACAACTTCTGATTTATTCTTTTCAAAATAAAAAAATTTTTTATCCATATTTTCAATAAGTTGTGACAATTTTATTTCTATTGGTGCCTCTTTATTTTGCATTATACATTCAATAAAACTATTAGCACAAATAATTTTTATATCATTTTTTAATTGACCTATATTTCCAGGACATTTATATAATAATAATACTTTTAAAACTTCTTTTTCTACAACTAAAGGTCTTCCTATTTTTTTAGCTTCTTCACGTAAAAACAAACAAATCAATTGCATTCTTACTCTTAAAGGTCGTTTATTTAAAGGTAATAAATTAATAACCATAGGTATTCGTCTTAAAAAAGTCTGCAATATTACATCTTCTAAATTTTCCGTAGTCGCACCTATAAGCAAAATCTTAGCTTTATGAGTAGCCTCTGTTTCTCCTAAACGGGAATATTGCCCCCTATCAATTAATGAAAATAACAATTCCTGACCTTCTGGAGGTAATCTGTGTATTTCATCTAAAAATAAAATACCTCCATTTGCTTTATCTACTAATCCCTTAGATTCTGTTGTAGCTCCTGTATATGCACCTTTTATATGACCAAATAAATGCGATAATAATAATTGTTTATTTTCTGCATAATCTGCACAATTAAAAATAACATATGGTGCACCTTTACCAATACATCCCTCCTCTGTAGCAAATTGATGTACAATACCAGCAAAAGTTGTTTTTCCTGTACCGGTAGGACCTGTTATTAATAAATGTAAACCATCTGGCGGATATAACATTGCTGCTTTTGCTTGTTTTACTTGTACTTGTAAATCATCATTAAATCCTATTAAAGCTGAAAATATATCTTGTTTATTATTTAATTTAGATTCGCTTAATGAGCTTTTTATATCACTATTTACATTTTTTTCGCAAAAAAATTTTCTATTTTTTTTGTTATCTAAGTCTTTATTTTTATCAACAAAACTTATTAATTCAAAAAAATTTTTAAATATATTATGATTAAATTTTACATTATAAAATTTTTCTATTGGCTTTGTTGCAAAATAATAAACAGGTTTCCCAATTATTTTTATTGCTAAACCAGTTTTAACTAATAAGTTTAATTCCATACTAACATTATTTCTTAACAAAGACATTTCTTTTGCTAACTGTATAGTTTCTATAGCCATATCTTTTGTTAAATTTCTTTTTTGTATTGCATACATTGTCTTTGATTCTAATAATTGCAAAATATATTCTCGTCTTGTAGTTTTATTCAATATTAAACCTCCTTTATACTCTCATAATTATTAAATTAAATATATGTAAAAATGACAAATATTTATATAATCATTAAACATAATCTTCTAAAAAAGACATATAATAAAATTATACAAATATTTGCCAATTCAATTTTAATAATATAATTATATCATAATTTAATCTATATCTTATATTACTGTCTTAATTTTCCAAATCTCTTCACTCTAAATTTCAAAAGCATATTCATAAAGAATTTTACTAATAACCCTGTAGCAAAAGCTGAAATAAGTGTTCCTTCTCGTATTCCTTCAATAGTGCCAAAATAATATAATGATAATCCACCAGCTATAGCAACAAGTGACCAATCAAAAATAACCTTTATCTTGCCGAAATCTAATTTCCAATGAGTAGCAATCGCATTCACTAAGCTTTCATCAGGAAGCATAACCACACGTCCTAATAATTGGCATGTAACACCTATTCCTATACAGATACAACCGATTAACAATACTAAAATATGTTGATAATAAGCTTGAGGATGGAGCCAACTAAATATATACATAAATAAATCAATAAAAGCACAGAAAATAAAGCTCATTGGCACTTGTAAAATCTGCACCCATTCAAATTTATTGCGTAAAATAATAGGTTGTAAAATAAACATCAATGAACTAACAGCAAAATTAAATTGACCAATTGTAAATGGCAATGCCAAGCTCAATATATATGGTACATTAGAAATTGGAGAAGTCCCTAACGCCGATTTGATGATTAAAACAATTCCTGAAGACATAAATGTAAGTCCAATTAAAAAGTACCATATCTTTTATCATGTAATGAACTGCACCCCAAAAGTTGTACATAAAAACAACTTTTTGAGGTGCAATTTTTTATAAAATCATCTTTTATTTTGAATTATATAAATACCAGTTATAAATTAAATTAGCAATATTTTTTAAATGGATGTATGCTTGGAGAAAATCATTATGATTATAAGCTATAGTTAATATATCTAATTCATTAATGATCTGATAATTAATAATATTGTTATGGTCGTATTCTAAATTATTCCAATAGCTAAAAAATACTCTATCTGCATGGTATTTTATAGGTTGTTCATAAAAAATACATTTCCAGTCTTGAGTGTTATTTTTTTTAACAATAATTTGATCAAAAGTAAAACGATAATTCAATAAATCAAAATGATAATTAAAAAAACTATCATTATTAGGTTTAAACGGTTGAATAATAAGAAAATCAATGTAAATAAGATTAGGATCATTTTTATCAATACGTTGATCGATTATTTTTATAGATAGTATAGGTTCAACTTCTTTATAATTTTTAAATTTATAATATAAAGTATCGTAAACATCTTTGGTCATTATTTGTTGTATATGCTCATCGAATGGTTGTTTTTTTTGAATAATGGATGTTAATAATGTATCTTCCAGAGGAATATATTGAGTATAATTGTAATGCGTTAATCTATAAGTATAATAAGAATTAGAAAGAGCAAATTTAATAGAATCTAGTAAATGAATATTAAAACTATATAATGTTGATTTGATTGTTAATAAAATTAATATTAATATATATAATTTTTTCAAAAAATCGTCTCCTTAAAATATCTTTAATTAACATTATAAATCTTTTAAGAAAAATTTTTTAAAAATATTTATATATAGAAAAAACTGTAACTCAAAATTGTTTTTAATTTTAAGTTACAGTTTATAAAATCAAATAAATAACATTTCGATAAGAAATACGGAAAAACAACAAGATACTGCTACTTGGAATAAATTTGCTCCAAACCAAGCTAAAATAATACCAATAATTAAAGCGATAGCTCCGGAAATAGGGCTTTGGGTAACTTCAATGATTGCTGGGAAAGTCATGACTGCTAAAGTTACATAAGGTACATAGTATAAAAAAGATTTTAAAAATGGATTTTTAATTTCTTTTTGGATAAAAGTTAAAGGTAAAATACGAATGGCAAAACTAGCAAGAGCCATAATTAAAATATAAATATAAACCTCAGGCATTATTGTCACCATCTTTCGTGTTTATCGGAAATAAGATACTAGCAATAGATGCTAAAACAACGGTTAAAATAATGATTCTAGTAGCATCAGAAAGTTCACAAATATACGGTAAATAATTAGCTAAGTAGCTAGAAATAAAGCTAAGTATAACAAAAATCCCAATAGGTTTGTGTTTACGAGCTGGTGGAATGATTACGGCTAAAAACATACCATACAAGGCTACACTAAAAGCACTGATTAAAGCAATAGGCAGTAAATTACCAATAACGATGCCAAGTGCAGTACCTCCAGCCCAACATGGTAGCGTAATAAACATTGCACCAAAATAATAATATGGATTTAAATATCCAGAGCGAGCAACAGAAATAGCAAATAGTTCATCAGTAACGTCAAAGCCAATGAGCATTCGTTGATACCAAGGAATATTTGTATTTAACTTTTGGCTTAAAGCACAACTCATAATGAAATAACGAGAATTGGCAATTAAAATAACAAGTAAAATTTCTAAATATGTTGCAGAAGTAGCGATAGCAGTAAAACCTGCATATTCACCAGCAGATGCATTTACCAAAAAGCTAGTAAAAAAACCTTGAAAAGCAGTTAAGCCAGCATTTTTTGCAGTAATACCTAAAGAGAAGGAAACTGCTAAATAGCCAAGAGCAATTGGAATACCATCATGAATACCGTCTTTGAAAGCTTGTTTATTGATGGATAAAGTAGTTGGATTTACAGTTGAGTTTGAAGTGGATGGACAAATTTCTTCAGTAGAACTCAATTCATTCATAGCGATTCCCTCCATTTAAAATTCTTAAACTGTATTTATAAAAATATAGTTTTCATAAATATTATATCAAGTATATTTACATTAAGAAAACGAATATTTATAATGATTTAATAAGAAAAACTTATGAGGTGGAAGATGATTTCTCGTTATAAAATTTTTTGTAAAGTAGTAGAGGCTAAGAGTTTTACTAAGGTAGCTCAGCAGATTGGTTATTCACAAAGTGCAGTAAGTCAAACAATAAAAGCTTTAGAACAAGAAATGGATACGATATTGATTAGTAGAGGTAAAGAAGGTATAGAGCTTACTAAAGATGGTAAAGAATATTATCCGTACATACAAGCAATTGCAAGTGCTGAAACAGCTTTGCAACAAAAACAACAAGAAATGCAAGGTCTTGAACATAGTGTTATTCGTATAGGGACATTTACTAGTGTGAGTAGAAATATCTTACCGCAATTAATGAAGGAATTTAAATTAAAATATCCGAATGTTAATTTTGTATTAAAACAAGGCGAATATACAAGTATAAAAAAATGGATTCAAAAAGGTGAAATAGATTTTGGTTTTGTAAATAGCGATGTAGTTTCGGGGATAGAAAAAGAAATATTATATACAGATGAAATGTTAGCAGTATTACCAGAACAACATATTTTAGCAAAGAAAGAAAGTATTTCGTTAAAAGAATTGGCCAAAGAATCGTTTATTTTATTAGATGAAGGTAAAGATAGTGTAATCATGCATGCTTTCAGTAAGCATAAAATTCAGCCACATATAGATTATAAAGTATATGATGATTATTCTATTTTAGCGATGGTTAGCCAAGGATTAGGGATTTCGGCTATGTATAGTTTGGTGCTAACTGGCTTTGAAAAGGGATTAGCAATCAGACCAATTAAAGAATGTCCAGAAAGAAATGTAGCGTTAGCGTGGAAAAATTGGAAAACAATGTCATTTGCTTCAAGAAAATTTATGAGTTTTATTCGAAAGAATTTTACGAAGAAAAAATAGCGTAGAGCTTTGCTCTACGCTATTTTTAACGTACGATATTTAAAATATCTAGTGGTTTTTCAATAATATAATCGGCTTTTACTTCTTGTAATTCATCATAAGTACCATAACCATATGTTACACCAATAGACGCTAAATTAAATTTTTTAGCTCCTAAAATATCATATTTACGATCACCAATCATGATACATTCATCAGGATTTTGTATATTCATACTAGTTAATACATGATTTAAAACATCATCTTTACGTATACGACTGCCATCAAATAAACTACCACCGATAAAAGTAAAATATTTTAATAAATCATGCTCTGTTAAAATTTCATGAATGAATTTTTCCGGTTTAGAAGAGGCAATTAAAATATTTACATTATCTTTCGCTAAAGTTTGTAAAAGCTCAGGGATTCCAGGGTAAACAGTATTTTCTAAAATCCCTTGTGTTGTGTAATATTCACGAAAATATTTTATAGCTTCTAAACTTTTTTCAGGACTAAAATCATAGCAATTCATGAATTGTTCATTTAGTGGCGGACCAACAAAACTTTTTAAAACACTATAATTATTTTCGATAATACCATATTTATTTAAAGCATATTCTACAGCATGAATAATACCAGGCCCAGAATCAATTAATGTACCATCTAAATCAAAAAAAATGTGTTTATATTTATAATTCATCAAAAAAAATCCTTTGCTTATTTATTAATTAACTGTTTGGCAATTTCTACAGCTTCTACACCATCACTAGCATACGCATCAGCACCGACATTGTCTGCATATTCTTGAGTTACTACAGCTCCACCAATCATGACTTTAGCAGATAATTTACTTTGATTTACAGCTTCAATAACTTTATCTATTTGAGTAATAGTTGTAGTCATTAAAGAACAAAGACCAATCATATCAGCATGATGTTCTTTGGCTGCTTGAATAATATCTTCTTTATCGATATCTTTACCGAGGTCAATTACTTTAAAGCCGTTATTTTCAAGTAAGGCAGATACGATATTTTTACCTAAATCATGAATATCACCTTTTACAGTAGCGATGACAACAGTACCTTTATTATTTACAGTATCAGCAGGAATACGTTCTTTGATTTTTAAGAAAGCTTCACGCATAGCTTCAGCAGAAAGCATTACTTGTGGTAAAAATATTTTTTTTGCACCAAAATCTTTACCAACAACATTCATCGCACTACTTAATGCTTTATCAGTAATTTCATTAGGTTTATGGCCTTCATTTAGTGCCTGTTCAACCATATCGGCAATAGATTCTTTTTCACCGCTGATAATACAATTTTTAATATCTTCGATAATATCGCCAGATGAGGTTACTGTTTTGGCTTTAGCTACAGGGATATTTTGTCCAGAATGAGCAAGACTATAATCTCTACCATTAGGGTCTTTAGCAAGTAAAGCATTAGACGCAGATAGTGCATTTTGCATAGCTTCATCATATGGATTCATAATTGGAGCATCAAGTCCATAGGCTAAACACATAGTGAAGAAAGTGCTATTGATTAATGGTCTATTTGGTAAACCAAAGGAGATATTGCTAAGTCCCATAGTAGAAGGTGCACCAATATGTTCACGATAAAGTTTTAGAGTATTTAATACTTCATTGCAAGCATCTTTATCAGCAGCAATAGTCATAACTAGAGCATCTAATAAGAAATCATTATCTTTTAAGCCATGAGCTTTGGCTTCTTTAATAATTCTTTGAGCTACAGCTAAACGTTCTTTACCAGTTTTAGGGATACCTTCATCGGATAATGGTAAACATAAAATAGCTGCACCATAACGTTTAGCAAGCGGTAAAAAATATTTTAATCTATCTGGTTCAGCACTTACAGAATTGATAAGAGCACGTCCAGGATAAGCTTTAAGTCCAGCTTCTAAGGCTTCTACATCACTAGTATCAATAGCAAGAGGAGTGTTTACTAATTGAGAAATTTCAGTGATAGCTTTATGCATAGCAGGTGCTTGTTCAATACCAGCAACCCCCATATTTACATCAAGAATTTGTGCACCAGCTTGAGTTTGTTCAATGGCTTCACGTTTTACCGAAATGAAAGAACCCGATTTTATTTCTGCGGCAAGTTTTTTTCGTCCAGTAGGATTAATACGTTCGCCGATTAATCTTGTAGGTAAATCTTTACCGATAAATACTGTTTTAGAGCGACTAGCTAAAGCTAAATTCGGATTTGGCGCTTTACGAACTGGGTCAGGAATATTTTTTACTGCATTAAAAATAGCTTTGATATGTTCAGGTGTAGTGCCACAGCAACCACCAATATAAGTAGCACCAGCCTCAATGAGTTTTGGGGCCCATTTAGCCATATCTTCAGGTGAAAGTGGAAAGATAGTTTGACCATTTTCAAGATGAGGCATACCGGCATTGGCTTGAACACTGATAGGACAAGAGCAATTGTCTGCCAATTCTTGAATAATGGGGATTAATTGTTCAGGGCCTAAAGAACAGTTTGCCCCAATAACATCAGCCCCCATAGCTTCAAGGATAATAGCAGCAGATTGGGGGTCAGTTCCTGTAACAGTACGACCATCTTCGCTAAAAGATAATTGACAAATTACAGGCAAATTACAAGCATCTTTAGCAGCAAGTAAAGCAGCACGCATTTCTTGGATTTCAATACATGTTTCAATTAGGATATAATCAGCCCCAGCTTTAGCTAAAGCTAGAGCTTGTTCATAATAATTATTGTAAACTTCATCGAAGGTTAATTCGCCTAAAGGTTCAATAAACTGCCCTGTAGGACCCATAGCACCAGCTATTTTTACTTTACCATTAGTAGCAAGGCGTACATTTTCTACAGCAGCTATATTGATTTCTTCTACACGATCACCAAGCTGATATTCATTTAATTTTATACGAGAAGCACCAAAAGTATTAGTTTCAACAATTGTTGAGCCTGCTTTGTAATATGCTTCATGCACTTGTTGTACAATTTGTGGTTTAGTTATATTTAAAAGTTCAGGACATTCACCGGGTTTCATTCCTGCACTTTGTAACATAGTACCAATAGCCCCATCAAAAATATGTATCATAATAAAAACCTCCCAGATTGAGTAATAATTTTGTAGTTAATTAGCCATAAAATTAATTATGGCTAAAATAATAATTAAAATTAAAGATTTTGTTGAGCTTTAAAAGCCTCAGGATCAAATTCTTTTATACGAAAATTGCAATTTGGATTTGGACAGAATTTACAAGATTGTTTTTCTGGCTCAGTATCTTCATTTTTAGGAATAAGACCAATAATTGCTGTAATGGACTTTCTAGGCGTAAGCATGAAAGAAGAAGTAAGACTTAGATTTATTTCATCAGCTTTAGCAAGGCGTAGCATTTCAGGTTGACATTCAATAGGCCAATCGCCATAACCAGGACTAAAACGCCAACGACGAACTAAACCTTGCATTGCAATTTTTTGGTCAATAGCGTGTTCAATACCATCAGCAACTTGTTCCACAGCTGTAGTGGCTGCTGCGTCCATGAGTACTGCAAGAGTATATTCACCATCTTTGAAACGACGAGCAATTTCATTTTCTACAGTTTCACCAATAGTTACAGTAATAATAGCAACTTTAGTAGCACGACAAAGATGTTTGGTGACTTTTTTCCCATCTAGTTTAAATGGAGTGTCTGCAAGGACGATACCGTTTTTAGCATCATAATCGTATATTTCCCAAATACCTTGTGGTTCAGAAATATATAAAACTTCACGACAAGCTTCTAAAATAGTTTTTTTATTGAAATTAGGGGCTTTATTTAATCCAGCATAACGTCTAGTTTCGCTAGGATCAATAGACATTAAAGCGGTATTATATTTAGGCATAGCGAAACACTCCTTAATATTTTATATTTTTGGTGATTATTAGTTTAACTAAAAAGTTATTTTTTAAGAATTATTATAGAATGAATTTTATCATAAAAGTTAGTATAATTATACTGTTATTAGGTAAATTAATTTTTTATGATTAGTTATAGTTTCAAATTATAATGAAATTATTTAGATAATAAGTTAAAATAATTAGATATTAAGAAAAGGAGACAATGACGAATTTTTATGGAGTATTTAGAAATTGAAGAAATTTTACCCAATCCGTTCCAGCCACGTATTCAATTTGATAAAGAAGAACTTACACAATTAGCCAAATCTATAGCAGAATATGGCATTATTGAACCTTTAATTGTGCGTATAAATAATAATGATGAATTTGAATTAATTGCTGGTGAACGTAGATTAAAGGCTGCTAAATTAGCAGGTTTAACGAAAGTGCCAGTAATTTTAAAAGATTATGATGACCGAAAAACAGCACAAATTGCTTTGATTGAAAATTTACAGCGTAGTGATTTAAATGCTCTTGAAGAAGCTAATGCTTATCAAGTTTTATCTACAAAATTTTGTTTAACACAAGAAGAAATTGCTCGTAAAGTGGGTAAAAGTCGTTCATATATTGCCAATTTTTTACGTTTATTAAATTTGTCAGATGAAGTAAAAGCTTTATTAATTGAAGATAAGCTAACTATGGGGCAAGCAAAGCCTTTATTAGCGATAAAAGATGAACAATTACAGTTAGAATTGGCAAATTTGATTAGTGAGCAAGAATTATCTGCAAGAAAGGCAGAAGCTTTGGTAAAAAAGGCTTTAGCTAATGAAGCTGTAGTGAAAGAAGAACAACCAGAACAAATTGATGAGCAAATTTATTTTGATGACGTAAAAGAAAAATTGAAACGTATTTTAGGTACGAATGTAAATATAAAACAGGGCAAGAAAAAATCTCGTTTGGAGATTGAATTTTATCATGAAGAGGATTTAATGCGTTTAGTCGATTTATTATTAGATAATAAAGAGCATGCTTTTGATAAAGAAATAAGTAGTTCTAAAACTATAAAAAATTTTAGCATTTAGTCGATTTTGATAAAATTCAGTGCGTTTTACAAAAAAAATAATGAATGATATAATGTAGCAGGTTAAAATAGGGCTTTATAAATAAAAAAATAAGCGTAATAGTATCGATATAGCTAATTAGGAGGCTTAACGCTATTATAAATAATATATAATTTTATATTAAGAATCTATAAAATTATATATTATGGTATGAAACTATTGAGGTGATAACATGAAATATTGCTCAATAGGAGAATTTGCAGGTAAAATAAGGAGTTAATAGAAGATGATACTTGCGAAAAAAGTTAGAATTTATCCA
>CAUWIH010000043.1:0-18138 GCA_963558795.1 uncultured Megamonas sp.
TTCTTTTTAAAACTTTTATCTTATTGTTTTTTCCTTCTGTAAATCCATTTGTATAAAAGATTTATTCATATCCATCACCACATATTTTACTGGTTCTATAATAAATGTTGAAGTAAGAGAATCGTTTCTTACCCCAAGATTTATTATAGGATTCTTTTTGTATAAAATTATTTAGTGACGATAATTATTCTTAAAAAGATATTTTAAAGTTGAAAGAAATAAAGTATATATTTTTGTGATATTTTTTGATAAAATAAAGATAAGAATAAACGTTATATAAAAAGATTGGAGGTATGAATATGAAACGTTGGCAAAAAGTGTTAATAACCGGATTATTGTCTTTGGGTGTAGCTACTACAGCTTTTGCGACAAGTAATTATACAAATCCAGCACAAATTGTAGCAGCGCTTACTAATCGTAGTGTAGATAGTGTAGTTGATGAACGCTATCAAACTGGTAAGACTTTCGGTATGATTGCAGATGAAGCTGGTAAGTTAGCAGAGTTTAAACAAGAAATGTTAGAGTTGAAAAAAGATGAATTAGCGAAATGTGTGCAAGAAGGCTCGATGAGTCAAGAAAGAGCAGACCAAATTATTGAACGAATAAAAGAACGTCAAGAATATTGTGATGGTGAGGGTTATCATCGTGGTCATAGATATGATTGCGATTATGATTGTGATGTTAATAGATATCATCATGGTAGACATCATAGATGGTAATAGTAGAACATATTAGTTTGATTAAAATTGATAAATAAGATAAATAATTTGAATATTATTGCGATGTTTATAGTTTTTATTATATAATATATAACAAATCTAATTTATTTTATTTTGGAGGCTTTATATAATGGGTTTATTTTCAAAAATTTTTAATAGTGGAGAAAAAAATTTTGTTTCTCCAATGACTGGAAAAGTAGTAGCAATGGAAGATATTCCAGATCCTGCATTTGCTGAAAAAATGATGGGTGATGGTTGTGGTATTGAATTAACAGATGGTAAAGTTATTGCACCATTTGATGCTGAAGTAACAGCTGCATTCCCTACAGGTCATGCTTTTGGTTTAAAAGCTATTGAAGATGGTACAGAATTATTAATTCATGTAGGTATCGATACTGTAGAAATGGAAGGCGAAGGTTTTGAGCCAAAAGTTCAAATGGGGGACAAAGTAAAACAAGGTGATGTTTTAGTTGTTGTTGATTTAAAAGCTGTTGAAGAAGCTGGCAAATCTTTAGTATCTCCAGTTGCTTTCACTGCGAATAATAAAGTGGAAGTATTTAAAGTTGGTCAAAATGTTGTTGCTGGTGAAAAAGGTCTTTTAACTTATAAATAAGAGTTAAAGTTATAAGATTTGGCTATAAAAATAATTATATAAATAAGTTTATATAGGATAAAAAGGCTATCGATAATGATTAGAGATAGCCTTTTTGTTTTGAAAAAATACATAGTCTACTATAAAAAGACAATTAAAGAATTTGTTTTAATTTTAAAATATATATTTTTTGATACTTTTTATTGAAGAATATACTTATATTTAATAACGATAATTATAATTTTTAAAAGAAATGGTTATTTTTTAGATGAAAAATGCAATTTTATATATTATAAATTGAAATAAAATGAAATATTAAAAAGAAAATACTTGAATGTAATAGCTAGATATGTAATAATAGAATTACTTTCGCCACAAAATGATATATTAATGATATTAGACATTGTGATATTTTTGATATTTAATTTTTGTAAAGGTGCAAAGTTATAACCCAAATAAGGAGGTCATTTAATGAAAAAAGCTAATCAACAAAAGTTGAAGCGTGGTTTGAAAAATCGCCATCTGCAGATGATTGCTTTAGGTGGTGCTATTGGTACTGGTTTATTTTATGGTTCAGCATCTACTATCCAGCTTGCTGGTCCGGCAATCTCACTATCATATTTGATTGGTGGTTGCGTAATATTTTTTATTATGCGTATGCTTGGCGAAATGGCAGTGGATAATCCTGTGTCTGGTTCTTTTAGTGTGTATGCAAATACGTATTGGCATGAATTTATAGGTTTTTTGTCTGGTTGGAATTATTGGATGAATTATGTCATCGTAAGCATGGTAGAACTGACAGCTGTAGGAATTTATATAAATTATTGGTTTCCTGATGTAGAACAGTGGCTATCTGCACTTATTTGTTTAGTTATTATTACTTTTATAAATTTAATAAATGTAAAACTTTATGGTGAATTTGAATTTTGTACAGCAATTATAAAAGTTGTGGCTATTTGCTGTATGATAATTTTTGGTATATATATTATTTGTACTGATATGGGCTCTTTTCCTAATAATATGAGTAATTTATGGAGTCATGGTGGATATTTGCCAAATGGCTGGTGGGGTCTTGCTTTGTCTTTAGTTGTAGTTATGTTCTCTTTTGGAGGCATTGAGTTAATTGGTATTACAGCAGGCGAAGCTGATGAACCTACAAAATCTATTCCAAAAGCAATAAATCAAGTTATTTGGAGAATATTAATATTTTATATTGGTACTTTAGTAGTATTGATGATTTTATATCCTTGGAATGAAGTGGGCTTAGAGGCAAGTCCATTTGTACAGATTTTTTCGAATATCGGTATACCAGCAGCTGCGCATTTGTTAAATATTGTAGTATTGACTGCAGCAGTATCTGTATATAATAGTGCGATTTATAGTAATTCACGTATGTTATATGGCTTGGCAAGTCAAGGTAATGCACCGAAAATTTTGATGTCTTTATCAAGAAATGGCGTGCCTGTTATTGGAATTTTCATTTCTTCGGGTATTACGTTGATTGCGGTAATTTTAAATTATCTTTTCCCAGGAAAAGTATTTATGTATTTGCTTTCTATCGCGGTTGCAGCTGTATTAGTTAGTTGGTTTATAATTATTGTTACGCATTTAAAATTTAGAAAAGCTAAAAAGTTAATTGGTGAAGAGAAAAATTTACATTTTAAATCTATAGGTTATCCGATAATTAATTATTTTTGTATTGCTTTTTTAGTGTTTATTGCTTTTATGATGTATCAAATTCCAGACACAAGAAATGCTTTATATATTTTACCACTTTGGATTATGGTATTAGGTATAGGGTATGTATTTAAAAAGAAAAAAAGTGATAATAAATGAATAGTAACTAAAAAAAAGACATTCTCTAGTGTTGATAAAACTAAAGAATGTCTTTTTTTTACATATTTTTTATAGGAATAGGGCCACGTGACATAGTGAGTGTGCCAGTGCGAGCCACTTCAATTACTTCATAATCAGCAAGCATTTCGCAAAGTGCGTCTATTTTGGTATGTTCGCCAGTCAATTCAATAACTAATGTTTCACGATTAACGTCAACGATTTTTGCACGAAAAATATTTACGATATTTACAATATCATTTCTAGTTACTGGGTCGGCTTTTACTTTAATGAGTACGAGCTCACGATGGATAGAATCGATATGCGTAAGATTGACAATTTTTATTACATTAATTAATTTGCTGATTTGTTTGATGACTTGTTCTACTTCATTTTCGTTATCTGCGGTCAAAATAAGACTTAATCTAGTTACATTATTTTCTTCAGTATATCCTGCAGATAATGTATTAATATTAAATGAACGGCGACTAATAAGTGCACTAATATGACTGAGAACGCCAGGAGTATTTTCAGCTAATAATGTTAATTGGTAATTCATAATGTTACCTCCAATACCATTTGGTCAAGTCGTCCACCAGCAGGAACCATAGGAAAGACGTTTTCTTCATCAGGGATAAATATATCAAGTAATACCGCTGTATCTGTATTTAAATAATTAGCTAATTCTTTGGTTAGTGTAGAGCTATCTTGGATACGATGGCCATTTACCCCCATTGCTTGGGCTAATTTCACTAAATCAGTTTTTCCACGTAAAATGGAATGTGAATAATGTCGATTGTAAAACATTCGTTGCCATTGAGCGACCATACCTAACATATGATTATTTAGTACAATGATTTTTATATCTAAATCATAATCGGCAACGGTAGCGAATTCTTGACAATTCATCATAATACTACCATCACCGGTAAATAAAATAACTTTTTTATCTGGGTGTGCAAGTTTAGCACCGATAGCTGCAGGTAGACCAAATCCCATAGTACCAAGGCCACCAGATGTTAAAAAAGTGCGAGCTTTTTGGAATTTGTAATATTGAGCAGTCCACATTTGATGTTGACCTACATCGGTAACGATAATTGTATCTTCATTACAAAGTTCACTAACCAATGAAATAAGATATTCAGGTAAGATAAATGGTGCATTTTTTTGAGAAGTATTTAATGAGTTATTTTTTAAATCTAAAAGATAATTATGCCAAGATTGATATTTTGGTTTTAATTCTTTACTTAAAATTGATAATTTGGCTGTAAATAATGGTAAAGACCAACGTAAATCACCAACAATAGGATAATCAACATGAATATTTTTATTGATTTCAGCATTATCTATATCAAAATGAGCAATTTTAGCATTAGGGGCAAATTCAGAAGTTTTGCCAGTAACACGGTCATCAAAACGCACTCCTAAGCCAATGAGCAAATCACATTTCATAACAGCCATATTTGCTACATAAGTACCGTGCATACCAATCATGCCTAAAGACTCTTCTTGATTTGAAGATATAGCACCTTTTCCCATAAGACTATCTACAACAGGAATACCTGTAATATCTGCGAGTTGTTTTATATAAGCTGCAGTGTTTGAAGAAATTACACCACCACCGACAAAGAAAACAGGTTTTTCAGCAACGGTTAAAGCTTGGATTAAATTATCAATATCTTGAGAATTACCATCTTTTTGTAGTTGATAGCCACGAAGATTGACTTTATCAGGATAAATAAAATCAAGTTCTTGTTCAAATACATCTTTAGCAATATCAATAACTACAGGCCCTGGTCTACCAGTGGCGGCTATATGAAAAGCTTCTTTAAATATACGTGGCAAATCTTCAACTTTTTTTATAAGATAATTATGTTTAGTAACAGGAGCAGTAATGCCACAAACATCAGCTTCCTGAAAAGAATCTTTGCCAATTAAATGAGTAGCTACTTGCCCAGTAATACAAACAAGAGGAATAGAGTCTATATTTGCAGTAGCAATTCCAGTAACTAAATTTGTAGCTCCAGGGCCAGAAGTGGCAAAACATACGCCTACTTTTCCGCTAGAGCGAGCATATCCATCAGCGGCATGAACAGCACCTTGTTCATGTTTAGTGAGAATATGAGGGAAGTTATTTTGATATAAAGCATCATATAAAGTTAAGACTGCTCCACCAGGGTAGCCGAAAACAAGATTTATATTTTCTTTTTTTAAGCATTCAATAACTGCTTGAGCTCCGTTTATGCGCATTAATTTTCCTCCTTTATATATGTAGTGCGATATTTATTATTGATAAAAGATTTTGATTTTGTGTATTTTTGATAAAAAAAGAGATGCTTTGCAGCATCTCTTTGCGTTATTTCGCCGCTATATTAATACTTAGTTATTAATAAGTTTGTTAGAATCATTCCAACTATAAAGTTTGCGAAGTTCAGCACCAACTTGTTCACATTGATGTTCAGCTGCACGTTTACGCATAGCAAGGAAGTGTGCAGAACCTGTTTGATTTTCCATGAGCCAATCTTTAGCAAAAGTACCATCTTGGATATCAGAAAGAATTTTTTTCATAGCTTTCTTTGTATCTTCAGTAATAACTTTTGGTCCAGTGATATAATCACCATATTCAGCAGTATTAGAAATAGAGTAACGCATACCAGCAAAACCACTTTCATAAATAAGATCAACGATAAGTTTCATTTCATGGATACATTCAAAGTAAGCATTACGTGGATCATAACCAGCTTCTACAAGTGTTTCAAATCCTGCTTGCATTAAAGCACAAACGCCACCGCATAAAACAGCTTGTTCGCCGAAAAGGTCAGTTTCAGTTTCAGTTTTAAAAGTTGTTTCTAATACACCAGCTCTAGCACAACCAAGTCCACTAGCATAAGCAAGTGCAAGCTCAAGAGCATTTCCTGTAGCATTTTGATGTACAGCTACAAGGCAAGGAGTACCACGACCAATGAGATATTCACTACGTACAGTATGACCAGGTGCTTTTGGTGCAATCATTGTAACGTCTACATCTTTTGGCGGAACAATTTGATTGAAATGAATAGCAAAACCATGAGCAAACATTAACATTTTGCCGGCAGTTAAATTTGGAGCAATAGATTCTTGATACATTTTAGCTTGTTTTTCGTCATTGATAAGAACCATGATAACATCAGCCTGTTTACTAGCTTCAGCAGCAGTAAAAACTTGAAGACCTTGTGCTTCGGCTTTAGCCCAAGATTTACTACCTTCATAAAGACCAACAACAACATCTAAGCCAGATTCTTTTAAATTTAATGCATGTGCATGACCCTGACTACCATAGCCAATAATAGCAATTTTTTTACCTTTTAATAAATTAAGATTACAATCTTCTTGATAATAAATTTTTGCCATAATAAAAATCCCCTTTTGTAATTGTAGTTTATGCAAACATGCATTAATATAATAAAAAAAGTTCGTCCCTAATAAATTAAGGGACGAACTTTTTAATTCGTGGTACCACCCAAATTTTGCTAAAAATAGCAACACTCAGAATACATCTAGATATATTTTCATCAAAAGTACTTGAATAATAAACAAATGTATTTTCCGATAACGAGGAAAAATCGTTTTTATTTACTAAGTAAATATTAAATATTTACGGTTAAATAAAAAATCTCCCAGAAGATATTCACTTATATCAACACACTGATTCGCACCAATCATCAGCTCTCTGTAGATTTTTAATATAAGCTACTAGTCTGTTCATTGAATGTATTATATTTGTTTTCATGTTTACAACTTTACGTTATGTATAAGATAAACTATTCATTAAAAAAAGTCAAGAGTTTTTTTGAAAAAAATATTAGAATAAAAAAATGGAAAAAATAATAAAAAACAAATAAAGTGTTGCAAATATTTTTACAATGTATGTGTAATAGTGTTATAATTATTTTTAAAATAAAACTTGCGAAAGAAAGGTTTGAGGCTATGGGGAATTTAAAAAAAATTCAATCTATAAATTCAGGAATAAAAGGAGAAATCGTAATTCCTGGTGATAAATCTGTATCACATCGAAGTGTAATGTTTGCTGGTCTTTGTGATAGTGAAGTAAAAATCACTAATTTTTTACATGCAGCAGATTGTATGTCTACAGTGAATTGTATGCGTGCTTTAGGGGTAAATGTAACCGAAATTGATGAACAAACATTAGTGGTAAAAGGTAATGGATTTTATGGACTTAAAGAACCTGAAACAATAATTGATGCAGGTAATTCAGGAACAACACTTCGTTTGATGATGGGAATATTATCAGGTCAAAATTTCTTAACAACATTTACAGGTGATGCGTCACTTAGCCGTCGTCCTATGCAAAGAGTAATCAATCCATTGTCTAAAATGGGTGCAAAGATTGTAGGAAGAAAAGAAAATAAATTACTGCCAATAACCGTAATTCCACAAAAAGAAAGTTTAAAAGGTATAACTTATGAAATGCCAATGGCAAGTGCACAGGTAAAATCCGCTATCTTACTTGCAGGAATGAATGCCGAAGGTGAAACGACAGTAATTGAACCATATACTTCTCGTGACCATACAGAACGTATGTTGGCAGGTTTTGGGGTGAATTTAAAAAAATCTGGAACAAGTATCACTATTAGTAAAGTGGACAAAATGACAGCACCACAAGAAATTCATGTGCCAGGCGATATATCTTCAGCTGCTTTTTGGTTAGTAGCGGCATCTATTATTGAACATAGTGATGTTATATTAAAAGATGTGGGGATAAATGAAACACGTACAGGAATAATTGATGTATTAAAAGCTATGGGAGCAGATATTGAATTAATTAATATTCGTAATGAAGTAGAACCAATAGCTGATATTCGTGTACGTTATGCTAAATTACATGGAATAACTTTAAGTGCAGAAATCATGCCACGTTTAATTGACGAAATACCAATTATTGCAGTAGCTGCTATGGTAGCAAAAGGTAAAACTATAATTACCGGTGCAGGGGAATTACGTGTAAAAGAAACTGACCGATTACAAGTGATAACTGATGAGTTTAATAAAGTTTGTCCATGTATCGAGGCAACCGAAGATGGTATGATTATTACAGGAAATAATAAAATTAACTTTAAAAATGCAGTATGTGATTCATATGGTGATCATCGTATTGCGATGGCTTTAGCTATTTTAGGTGCTAGTGGTGTGGGGCTAGAAATAAAAAATAGTGAATGTGTAAATATTTCATATCCTGAATTTTATGAGATATTAGCTCGTTTTAAATAAAAAATATAGGTGATAATAAATGATAAAATCAGTAATAGCTATTGATGGACCAGCAGGAGCAGGTAAATCTACTATTGCCAAAATGGCAGCTAAAGAATTAAATTATATTTACATTGATACAGGTGCGATGTATCGTGGAGTAGCATGGTTAGTATTGCAAAAATATAACACTCCAGTAACAACAAAAGACATTTTATCAGTATTAGAAAATATAGATATTCATTTAGCATATGACCAAAATGGTACAATGCTTGTATATGTGAATAATCAAGACGTGAGTACAAAAATTAGAACACCAGAAGTTACAGCACTAGTTTCTCAAGTGGCAGCAATTAGTCAGGTTCGTGCAAAAATGGTAGAGCTTCAACGCAAAATGGCACAAAAAGGTGCTGTATTAATGGACGGTAGAGATATTGGGACTTGCGTGCTCCCTAATGCTGATTTAAAAATATATTTAACAGCTTCTGTAGAAGAAAGAGCAAGAAGAAGAGCCAAAGAATTGCAAGAAAAAGGCTATGATGTAGATGTAGAGAAGATAAAACAAGATATTACAATGCGTGATGAGGCTGATATGAATAGAGAAATATCTCCATTAAAACAAGCTGAGGATGCGATATTATTGGATACTACAAATATGAATATACAAGAAGTATTACAAGCTATTATAAATTTAGCTAAAAACTAATGAATTATTGAGGCATTGTTATGTTATATAAAATACTTAAATTAATGTTTATCTTTATTTATTCAGTAATTTTTCCTACAACAACAATTGGTAAAGAGAATGTACCAAAAGATGGAGCAGTGATTTTAGCATCAAATCATCTAAGTAATTGGGACCCACCATTGGTAGGGGCATTCATTCCAAGACATTTGGCTTATATGGCTAAAGAAGAATTATTTAGAGTACCAATCTTGAAATATGTATTAAAAGCGGTACATACATTCCCTGTAAAAAGAGGGGCTTCAGATAGAAGTGCCATAAAAACAGCATTAACCATGTTAAAAGCTGGTGAATGTATATGTATGTTTCCAGAAGGTACACGTAGTAAAGATGGAAATTTGCATAAAGGCGCACCAGGGGTAGCATTAATTGCAGCTAAATCAAAAGCAACAGTAATCCCAGTAGCTATAACAGGGACATTTAAATTAAAACCTTTTAGAAAAATTACTGTGGTTTATGGAAAACCAATAGTTTTTACAGCAGAAAAAGCAGATAAAGAAAATTTACAAGAATTTACTGAAAAAATAATGCAAGAAATTGCGTCTATGCTAAAAATGCAGTAGAATAAAAGTAGTATTGTATGATATACTATATGATAGGCTTAGTAATATAAATTTTGATGGTGATTAATTTTGGAAGTAATTTTAGCTGACGATTATGGATTTTGTTATGGTGTAAAAAGAGCAATAAAAACAGCAAAAGATAATGTTGATTTATCTAAGCCTGTTTGTACTTTAGGACCAATTATTCATAATCCGCAAATGGTAAAGGCATTAGCTGATGAAGGTATCGGAACAGTCAATTCAGTTGATGAAATGGACTGTGGGAAAATAATAATTCGTTCTCATGGTGTAGGTCCGAGTGTATATGATGCGATAAAAGCAAAAGGGCTAGAGCTTGCAGATGCTACTTGTCCACATGTAAAGAAAGCTCAGATGTCAGCTAAATCACTAGCTGATGAAGGCTTCAAGGTTATTATTATAGGCGAACAAGAACATCCTGAGGTAAAAAGTATAAAAGAATGGGCTGGAGAAAATTCTTTGGTTTTAGATACAGAAGAAAAAGCAAGAAATGTAGCTTTTGTACCAAGACTAGGAATAGTAGCACAGACTACATTTTCAGCTGAGGCTTTTACGAAGATAGTATCTATTTTAATAGAAAAATCATATGATATCAGGATATTGAGAACTATATGTACTGCGACAGATAAACGTCAATCTGCAGCTATAAAATTAGCTAAAGATGTAGATATGATGTTAGTTATTGGTGGTCGCAACAGTGCTAATACAACTAGATTAGCGCAATTATGCACTGCACATTGCGTAACATATCATATAGAAACAGTTGATGAGTTACAAGATGAGTGGTTCAATAATATTAAAAAAATTGGTATTACAGCCGGTGCTTCAACACCCGACTGGATTATCAAGGAGGTATATGAAAAGTGCAAGACATGGCAAGCTTATTAGCAGAAGAATCTATGAAGGAATTTAATCCACATGAAGTTATAGAAGGTACCGTTGTTTTGGTTAACCGTGATGAAGCTTATGTAGATATTGGGTACAAAACAGAAATTCCTATCGTAAAAAGAGAATTAGCATATCCAGAACCAGAACAAGCTACAGATGTAGTTAAAGTTGGCGACAAAATTAAAGTATATGTAGTAGCTTTAGGTGGCGAAAATGGATTAACTCTTTCTAAAACTCGTGCAGATCGTTTAGTAGCATGGGAAAAAGTAGAACAAATTAAAGAAGAAAAACAAATTATTGAAGTAGAAATTCTTCAAGTTGTAAAAGGTGGATTACTTACATCTGCTTTTGGTCTTCGTGGATTTATTCCTGCATCTCAAATCGCTCTTCATTTTGTAAAAGATTTAAATGAATTTGTAGGTAAAAAAGTAGAAGTTGAAATTATCGAAGCAGATTCTAAAAAACAACGCCTTGTTCTTTCCCGTCGTAGTGTACTTGAAGCACAACGTGATGAACAACGTGAAGAAGCTTTAGCAAGTATTGTTGAAGGTGAAAAACGTAAAGGTATTGTAAAACGTTTAGTAGATTATGGTGCATTCATTGATATCGGTGGTATTGATGGTCTTGCACATATTTCTGATCTTTCCTGGGATCACGTTAAAAACCCAGCAGATGTACTTACTGTAGGTCAAGAAGTAGAAGTTTTAGTAAAAGCTTTTGATCCAGAAACAAAACGTATTTCTTTAAGCATTAAAGATATTACTCGTGACCCTTGGTTCGATAAAGCTGAAAAATATCCTGTAGGCTCTTATGTAAAAGGTAAAATTGTAAAATTAACTGACTTTGGTGCATTTATGGAAATTGAACCAGGCTTTGATGGTTTGATTCGTATGCGTGAACTTTCTCCAAAACATATTACAAAAGCTGCTGAAGCTGTAAGTGTTGGTGATGAAGTTACTGTAAAAGTTATCCATGTAGATATGGATAATAAAAAAGTTGCTCTTAGTATTACAAGAGTACAGCAAGATGCTGAAAAAGCTGAGTATCAAGAATTCTTAGCAAATCAAGAAGCTAAAGCTGTTACTATTGGTGAAGAAGTAAACGAATAATAGATTATTTAATAAGATATTAAATGCAAAAAGAGTGGTGTAAAACATCACTCTTTTTTTCTGATTTTAAAAATTGTATAATAAAACAAATAAATATAAAAAAGAAGGTGATTTTTTGGCAAAAGGTGGAATAATTTCAGCTATACATCAAGGAAGTTTAGCAGAAGAATTAGAACTTGTGCCTGGTGATAAAATTTTAGCAATTAATGGGCAAGATTTAACAGATATTATTGATTTGAGTTTTGCTTTAGCTGATGAAGAAATTGAAATGCTTATTGAACATACTGATGGTGAGCAAGAAATAATTGGTTTTGAAAAAGATATTGATGAAGAATTAGGTGCTGAATTTGAATCCGCTGTTTTTGGTAAGATTCGTCAATGTGCTAATAATTGTTATTTTTGTTTCGTAGACCAAGTTGCTCCGAATATGCGAGATTCTTTATATATAAAAGATGATGATTATAGATTATCTTTCTTATATGGTAATTTTGTTACTATGACCAATATGGGGCCAAATGATTTAAAACGTATTGAAAGGTTACATTTATCACCACTTTATATTTCAGTGCATACGACAAATCCTAAGCTCCGTAGTCAAATGCTTAGAACTAAACGTGCTGAATTAGTTATGGAACAGCTTAAAAATTTAAATAAAGCTAATGTAGAATATCATACACAGGTAGTACTTTGTCCAGGTTTAAATGATGGTGAAGAATTAGATAGAACAATACAAGACATTATCAGTATGCGACCATTTGCTCAAACATTAGGGATTGTACCTGTAGGGCTTACGAAATTTAGAGAAAATTGTTATCCACTTACTACTTTTGATGAAAAAGGTGCAAAAAAAGTTATAGAGCAAGTAAGTGTTTGGCAAGAGAAAATGCGTAAAGAAACAGGTAAAGCTTTTGTATATTTGAGTGATGAATTTTATTTGATGGCTAATATGCCTTTACCTGTAGCCAAAGAATATGATGGCTTTCCCCAATTAGATAATGGGATAGGTCTTACACGTAATTTTATTGAACAATGGAAAGATACTATAGTTGAAAATAATAAATATACTGAGCCATTAAATTTAGATATTGTTTGTGGTAAATCCGCAGCTAAAGTGATTAAAAACTTAGTATCAGATTTACAGATAAATAATCTTAGTGCTAATGTTCGTGCTATGGAAAATGATTTTTTTGGTCATGAAGTGACAGTTACTGGACTGCTTACAGGACAAGATATTATAAAAAATCTACAAAAAACAGCACAAAATAGAGATGGTATAATTATTCCTGCGTGTTCTTTGCGTGATGGGGAAGATATTTTTCTAGATGATTATACTCTAGATGATATAAAAAATGCATTTCCTAATGAAAGTGTGAAAGTTGTAAGTGATGCAATTAGTTTAAAGAATATACTTGCTAATTGGCATGAAATTGAATGTGAAAGAACTAAAGCAATTTATACATGGCAATCCAATGCTAGTTATACAAAATAATAATAGAATAATAGCATTATAAATAAATACTTATTAGTTTGTTGATAAGTAATGATGAATTTGAATAATATTATTGATGAGGTGAAGATATTGAGTAAACCAATAGTTGCGATTGTAGGTCGCCCAAATGTAGGAAAATCTACGTTTTTTAATCAAATCGGTAAAAAAAGAGTTTCTATCGTAGAGGATTTTCCTGGAGTAACTAGAGATAGAATTTATATGGATGCAGAATGGCTTGACCATCAATTTACAATGATTGATACAGGTGGTATTGAACTTGAAAATGATGGTGAAGGTAAAATTTTAGCATCTATGCGTCAGCAAGCACGTTTGGCTATTGAAGAAGCTGATGTAATTGTATTTATGGTAGATGGTCGTACAGGTATGACACATGATGATGAAGAAATTGGTCATATTTTACGTAATACAAGAAAACCAGTTATAGTAGCAGTAAATAAAATAGATAGTCCTAAACAGCATTTAGATGTATTTGAATTTTATAATTTAGGATTAGGTGACCCAATCGGTATATCTGCATCTAATGCATTAAATGTAGGGGATTTATTAGATGAAATAGTTGCAAACTTCCCAAAAGATTTAGATGAAGGATTAGAACATGATGAAATTCGTATTGCCGTAATTGGTCGTCCAAATGTAGGGAAATCTTCTTTAGTAAATGCTCTTTTAGGACAAGAACGTGTAATTGTAAGTGATGTAGCAGGTACAACTCGTGATGCTATTGATACAAAATTTGATGACGGTGATACGCATTTTACATTAATTGATACAGCAGGTATGCGTCGTAAGGCCAAAATAGATATGCCTATTGAACGTTATAGTGTAATGCGTTCTCTTCGTGCAGTAGATAGAGCAGATGTAGTATTAATGGTAATTTCTGCACCAGAAGGTGTAACTGAACAAGATAAAAAAATAGCCGGCTATGCTCATGAATCTGGTAAAGGTTGTATTATTGTTGTAAATAAATGGGATTTAATTGAAAAAGATGATAAAACATCTCTTCGTTTTACCGAAGATATTCGTGATGAATTAGGATTTTTACAATATGCACCAGTACTTTATACATCTGCACTCACTAAACAACGTGTACATCGTGTAGTAGATTTAGTAAAATATGTTGCTGACCAACAAGCAATGCGTGTACAAACAAGTGTATTGAACCAATTAGTAATGGATGCAGTATCGATAAATCCACCACCTGCACATAAAGGCAAACAATTAAAAATTTATTTCATGACTCAAGCAGATATTAAACCACCAAAATTCTTGGTATTTGTTAATGACCCTGAGTTAATGCATTTTTCATATTTACGTTTCTTAGAAAATAAATTACGTGAAAGTTTTGGTTTTGAAGGTACACCTTTAAAATTGATTGTTCGTGGTAGAAAAGAGGATGACGACGAATAATGGACATTAATTTTGTAATAGTCTTAGTTTGTAGTTATCTTATAGGTTCTATACCAAACGGTTTAATTTTGGGTAAATTGATTTGGCATGTGGATTTACGTGAACATGGTAGTAAAAATATTGGTGCTACTAATGCTTGGCGTACACTGGGAAAATTACCAGGATTTACAATCTTTTTTATGGATTTATTAAAGGGAATGATTGGTGTTTATTTGGGTTTAATTTTAGTAGGAACATCAATTGCTATGATTGCTGGTGGGATTTTAGCGATTGTAGGTCATTCCGCTTCGATATTTTTGCGTTTTAAGGGTGGTAAAGGTGTAGCAACAGGTCTTGGGGTATTAATTATGTTGATGCCTACAGTGTCTGTGTGTGTATTTTTTATTTGGTTAGTAATTGTAATGATTAGTAAATATGTATCATTGGGGTCAATTATAGCTGCAGCCTTTGTACCAATATTAGCATATATGTTTAATTTATCATTATCGTTCATTGTTTTTGGCATAGTGGCGGCTATATTTGTTATTTATAGACATAAAACTAATATAGTACGTCTTTTGCAAGGTAATGAAAATAAAATAAAAGCTGGCCATAGATAAAAGAAATATATCAATAAATTAAATAAATATTGGAATTAGACCTTTACTATTGTAGCCAAAAAATGATATAATGTCTGCTATAAAAAGAATTTTATCCATTGTAAAAGTACGGAGGATTTAATAATGACAAAAAAAGATTCAGGATATTATTTAGTAAAAGAAGACATTTTGCCTTCAGCAATAAAAAAGACAATTAAAGTAAAAGAAATGTTGCGTCGTCATGACAATATGACTATAAATGATGCAGTATCCCAAATGGGCTTAAGCCGTAGTGCATACTATAAATATAAAGATTTTGTATTGCCATTTTATGAAGCAAGTATCAATAAAATCGTTTCTGTTTCTTTTGTGTTAGATAATAAACAAGGTGTATTGTCTAATGTATTAAATATGATTTCGGCAGATAAAGGAAACGTATTGACTATTAACCAAGGAATTCCTCTTCAAGGTGTAGCTGTAGCAACAATTTCTATTGAAACTAAGAATATGGAAATTGATCTTGAAGCGTTACTTGATAAATTACGTTTAGTAAATGGTGTTAGACGTTTAGAGGTTATAGGTCAAGTTTAAAATTAGGTTCTTGAGAGAGGGATAATTTTATGGCAAAGAAGATAAAAATAGGTCTATTGGGTTGTGGCACAGTTGGTAGTGGTGTTTTAAAGGTTTTACATGAAAATTATCATGATATCCAAGCAAAAATAGGCAATGATATTGAAATAAGCAAGGTATTAGTGCGTAATTTAAATAAAAAAAGAGATTTTTTAGCTAATGCTGTGGTTACGGATAATGTTGATGATATTTTAAATGATAAAGATATAGATATTGTTGTAGAAGTATTAGGCGGTATTCACCCAGCTAGAGAATATATGTTAAAAGCCATGGAAAATGGTAAGCATGTAGTTACTGCTAATAAAGATGTATTAGCTCAGCATGGGAAAGAGATGTTTGAAACAGCTGCCAAATATGATGTGGATTTTATGTTTGAAGCTAGTGTAGCTGGTGGTATACCAATTATTACACCTTTAAAACAGTGTTTAACTGCAAATAAAATTACAGAGCTAATGGGTATTGTAAATGGCACAACTAATTATATGCTTACAAAAATGACAGAGCAGGGAATGGATTATCATACTGCATTGAAACAAGCACAAGATAAAGGTTATGCCGAAGCAGATCCAACAGCAGATGTAGAAGGCCTTGATGCGGCAAGAAAAGCAGCTATTTTATCTTCTATTGCGTTTAATACTCGTGTAAGTCTATCTGATGTAGAGGTAGAAGGAATCACTAAAATTACCCCAGAAGATATTACTTATGCAAAAGAATTGGGTTATATTATTAAATTATTAGCAATTGCTAAATATACAGAAGATGGGATAAATGTAAGAGTTCATCCAACATTTATTGATCAGGAACATCCACTTGCATCAGTACGTAATGTATTTAATGCGATTTTTATTCATGGAAATGCTGTGGGCGATACTATGTTTTATGGAAAAGGTGCAGGCGAAAGACCAACCGCATCTGCTGTTCTTGCAGATATTATTGATGTAGCAAGAGATATGGGTAAAGAACGTTTTGGTAGAATTCGTTGTACTTGTTATAAAGAAAAACAATTATGCCCACCAGATAAAATTTTATCTGGTTATTATGTACGTTTATTAGTAGAAGATAAATCAGGGGTATTAGGTGCTATAGCTACAGCTTTTGGTGAAAGTAATGTAAGTTTATATTCAGTAATTCAAAAACGTAGAGTGGGCGAATTCTCTGAAATTGTAGCAATTACTCATAATGTAAATAATAATCAAATTGAAGATTTAAAAATTCGTTTAAATAATCTTGAGGTAGTAAATAGAATTTCTAGTGTAATTCGTGTAATTATGTCTCAGGAGGTTTGAGATTATGAGTGATTTTGTAAAAATAAGAGTACCTGGAACGACTGCAAATTGTGGTCCAGGCTTTGATGTTTTAGGAATTGCCTGTAGTATTTATAATGAATTAGAATTAAAATTACTTGAAGAAGATAAGTTTTGTATCGAAGTTTATGGTGATGGTGCAAGTAATATACCTTGTGATGATAGAAATCTTGTATGGTGTTCGATAAAAAAATTATTAGTAAAAGCAAATTTAGCTGAAAAATATAAAGGTGCATATATAAAAATGACTAATAATGTACCTTTATCTAGAGGTTTGGGAAGTAGCGCTACAGCTATAGTAGCGGGATTGTTTGCAGCTAATGCTTGGCTAGGAAATATATTTACGAAACAAGATATTTTTGAAATGGCAACACAGATAGAAGGTCACCCAGATAATGTTGCGCCAGCATTATTTGGGGGAATAACTGTCAGTGTGAAAAATGAAGATAGATTAGAATATGTATCATTTATGCCAAATTTTGCTTTGAAAATGGTAGTAGCTATACCGGATTTTTATTTACCAACTAAAAAAGCAAGAGAAGCTCTAAAAAAAGAAGTATCATTAAAAGATGCTATTTTTAATATTGGTCATACAGCAATGATTGTGGCAGCACTTAGTCAAGGTAAAGTAAATGCTTTAAAAGGTGCTTTTGTGGATAAATTACATCAACCATACCGAGCTGAATTGATTCCTGGTATGTATGATGTATTTGAAATAGCTCAAAAAAATGGGGCTTTGGGAACTACAATAAGTGGTGCAGGTCCTACGCTTATCGCATATACTGTAGAAAATGCTGAAGTTATTGGTCAAAAAATGGTAGAGGCGTTTTTAAATCATGATATAAAAGCAAAATATTTAGTTTTAGATATTGATGCTCAAGGTGCAAAAATAATTTAATAAATTGATGAAGTTTAAAATCTACAATGTTGTTATTATAGAAAATAGGTTCTTTGTCAAATGTTGGGGTAAAGGATAGACAAATTTTTGTCTATCCTTT
>CAUWIH010000044.1:0-17995 GCA_963558795.1 uncultured Megamonas sp.
AAGATATTCGTGAAGTAGCAGATATTATTGCTGAAACTATCGAACATCGTGAAGACAAAAATGCTATTGAAAAAGCAAAAGCTCAAGTTGCTGATATTTGTAAAAGATTTCCGTTATATGAAGAATAGTTAAATATAGTATTTAGTTTATAAAATAATGTTTATAAATTATAAGATTAAGGAGAAAGCTTATGGAATTACTAAAAACACCGCTTTATGAAGAACATATTAAAGCCCAAGGAAAAATGGTAGAATTTGCAGGTTATAGTTTGCCAGTACAATATCCTACAGGTGTGATAAAAGAACATATGGCAGTACGTACAGCTTGTGGATTATTTGATGTATCACATATGGGCGAAATAATTTGCGAAGGTGATGACGCTTTAGCCAATATAAATATGTTGCTTAGTAATGATTATAGTGATTTAGAAGCAAATCAAGCAAGATATAGTCCAATGTGTAATGAACATGGTGGCGTCGTTGATGATTTAATTGTATATAAAGAACATGATTGTAAATATTTTATAGTAGTAAATGCAGCTAATAAAGATAAAGATTTTACTTGGATGCAAAAACATGCATTTGGTCATGTTGAATTTAAAGATGTATCAAGTGAATATGCTCAGCTTGCACTTCAAGGGCCAAATAGCGAAAATATTTTAGCTCGTATAGCCAATAAAGAGGACATTCCACAAAAATACTATACTTGTAATTTTAAAGCGAAAATTGATGATATAGAATGTATTATTTCTCGTACTGGTTATACAGGCGAAGATGGCTTTGAAATCTATGTAGCAAGTAAATACGCTCCTGCTATTTGGAATTTATTATTGGAAAATGGTAAAGAAGATGGACTTATTCCTTGTGGACTTGGTGCAAGAGATACACTTCGCTTAGAAGCAGCTATGCCACTTTATGGTCATGAAATGAATGATGATATCTCACCAAAAGAAGCAGGTCTTGGTATTTTTGTAAAAATGGATAAAGCCGATTTCATTGGTAAACAAGCCTTAGTAGAAAAAGGTGCCCCAACTAGACGTCGTGTAGGACTAAAAGTTACAGGTAAAGGCATTATTCGTGAAGCACAAGAAGTGTTCTTTGAAGGTGAAAAAATCGGTATAACTACTTCCGGAACACATTGTCCTTATTTAAAACAAGCAGTAGCTTTAGCTATTGTAGATGTAGCTCATAAAGATGTAGGTACAAAAGTACAAGTAAATGTTCGTGGTCGTATGGTTGATGCAGAAATTGTAAAATTACCATTTTATAAACGCAGTAAATAAAACAAAGAGTTAAAAATAAAAATAAAAAAGTAAAAAATAAGTGCAACTTTAGGAGGAAATTAAGATGAACTATCCAGAAAATTTATTATATGCAAAATCTCATGAATGGGTACAAAAACAAGAAGACGGGACTTATTTAATTGGTATTACAGATTATGCACAAGATGCTTTAGGTGATTTAGTATTTATTAATTTACCAGAAGTGGGCGATGAAGTAGTAAAAGGCGAAACTTTTGCTGATGTAGAATCAGTAAAAGCTGTATCTGATGTATTTTGTCCAGTAAGTGCAACTATTGAAGAAGTAAATGAAGATTTAGCAGATGACCCTGCGCTTATTAATAACGACCCATATGGTGCATGGTTTATTAAAGTAAATAATTTAACTGACCATGAAGAACTTTTAAGTGCCAAAGAATATGAAGAATACGTACAAACTCTCGATTAAATAAATATTGGGGTGATTTTATGGGGTCTTATGTTGTTAATAGTAAACAAGAACAACAAGAATTATTGAATCGTTTAGGATTTAATGATTTTGTAGATATGTATAAAGATATTCCACAAAAAGTTTTAGTAAAAAATGGTTTAAACTTACCAGAAGGTTTATCTGAATTAGCTGTAAAACGTGCTATGGAAACTATGGCTGAAAAAAATAAAGTCTATAAGCATATTTTCCGCGGAGCAGGTGCATATAATCACTATATTCCTTCGGCTGTAAAAAATATTGCAAGTAAAGAAGAATTTCTTACTGCATATACACCATATCAGGCAGAAATTAGCCAAGGTATCTTGCAAGCCATATTTGAATTTCAAACGATGATATGTGAGCTTACAGGTATGGATGTAGCCAATGCGTCAGTTTATGATGGAGCTACTGCAGCTGCGGAAGCAACAGCAATGTGCCATGAACGTAAACGTCAAAATATAGTATATGTATCAGAGACAACTAATCCTCAAGTAATTGAAGTTATAAAAACTTATTGTTTTGGTAAAGATATTGAAGTAAAAATTGTTCCAGCCAAAGATGGTCTTACCGATAAAGATGCTTTAATCAAAATGATAGATAAAGAAGCAAGTTGTTTTTATGTGCAACAGCCCAATTATTATGGCAATATTGAAGACCTTAATACTTTAGGCGAAATTGTGCATAATGTAAAAGCTAAATATATCGTTGGGGCAAATCCTATAGCATTAGCAATTTTAGAAACACCAACAGAAGCTAATGCAGATATTGTTGTAGGTGAAGCTCAGCCATTAGGTTTATCATTAGGATTTGGTGGGCCATATTTAGGATTTATGGCGACAACTGATAAAATGATGAGAAAATTGCCAGGTAGACTTGTAGGGCAAACGGTTGATGTTGATGGAAAACGTGCGTTTGTATTGACTTTACAAGCTAGAGAACAACATATTAGACGTGAAAAAGCAAGCTCGAATATTTGCTCTAATCAGCAATGGTGTGCACTTACAGCGTCAATTTATTTGGCAACTATGGGGGCACATGGTTTGGTAGAAGTAGCACAGCAGTGTGTGGCTAAGGCTCATTATTTAGCAGAAAAATTAGCTGAAGTGGGATTAAATTTAAAATATAATCAGCAGTATTTCCATGAATTTGTAACTGTTTCAGAAAAAAAATCTGAAGATGTTTTGGCAAAACTTGCTGAAAATGGTATTTTGGGTGGTCTTGCATTGAATGATCATGAAATTTTATGGTGTGCTACTGAAATGAATAGTAAAGCAGAGATTGATGAACTTGTTGATTTAGTTAAGGTGGTGTAGATATGAAATTAATATTTGAATTAAGTAAAAAAAATCATAAATGCAGTATCTTACCGCCTTGTGATGTAGCAAAAGTAGAGTTGAAATCACAGCGTAAACTTGCTTTAAACTTACCGGAAGTATCTGAAAATGAATTGAGTAGACATTATACGCAATTAGCAGAAAATGTACATGGTGTGAATAACGGTTTTTATCCATTAGGTTCATGTACAATGAAATATAATCCTAAAATTAATGAAGAAGTAGCAAGTTTGGCAGGATTTAAAGATATTCACCCATTACAAGATGTAGAAAGTGTACAGGGTGCTTTAGAAGTTATTGATTTAGCAGATAAATATTTAGGCGAAATCACTGGTATGGAAGCAATCACTTTCCAACCAGCAGCAGGGGCTCATGGTGAGTTTTCAGGTTTATTATTAATAAAAGCTTATCATCATAGTAGAAATGATTTAAAACGCACTAAGATAATCGTTCCAGACTCTGCACATGGAACAAATCCAGCAAGTGCGGCAATGGTTGGCTACGATGTAATCTCTATTCCTTCGGCAGAAGATGGTTGTGTAGATTTAGAGGCTTTAAAAGCTGTATTAAATGATGAGGTAGCAGGTTTAATGCTTACAAATCCAAATACAGTGGGTATTTTTGATAAAAATATTTTAGAAATCACCAAGCTTGTACATGACGTTGGCGGTCTTTGTTATTATGACGGAGCAAATTTAAATGCGGTAATGGGTTGGGCTCGTCCTGGTGATATGGGATTTGATGTAGTTCATCTTAATTTGCATAAAACATTTTCTACTCCGCATGGTGGCGGTGGCCCAGGTAGTGGCCCTATCGGTTGTAAAGCATTTTTGGCAGAATTTTTACCAGGTTATCAAGTGGTAACTAAAGATAATCATTATGATTTAGTTCGTTATGCAAAATCTTATGGTATGGTAAAACAATTCTATGGTCATTTCTTAGTGGTGGTAAAAGCACTCGCTTATATTATGACTTTAGGTAAAGAAGGTATAAGTGAAGCCTCAGCTAATGCAGTGCTTAATGCTAATTATATGAAACATGAATTAAAAGATACTTTCAAAATGGCTTATGATGGCATTTGTATGCACGAATTTGTAATGACTTTAGAAGATTTAAAACATGAATATAATGTATCTGCTCTAGATGTAGCCAAAGCTATGTTAGATTATGGTATTCATCCACCAACAATGTATTTCCCACTTATTGTACATGAAGCTTTGATGGTAGAACCAACAGAAACAGAAGGTAAAGCTCAAATGGATGAAGCTATTAATATTTATAAAGAAATTTATAAAACAGCTATAGAAAATCCAGAAATTATGAAAGAAATGCCATTAAATACAGTAGTTCGTCGTTTAGATGAAGTTTTAGCTGCAAGAAAACCTATTTTACGTTATCGAGAAGATAATGATAAATAATATAAAAGTAGTATTAGGAACAAGGTTTGACCCTTATCATAATTTGGCAGTTGAAGAATATTTGACTATGTCAGTAAAAAAAGGAGAAATTATTTTATATTTATGGCAAAATCAGCATACGATTGTAATTGGTAGAAATCAAAATGTTTGGCAAGAATGTAAAGTAGATGAATTTCTTCAAGATAAGGGTAAACTTGTTCGTAGATTATCTGGTGGCGGTGCTGTTTATCATGATTTAGGTAATTTGAATTTTACATTTTGTGTAAATAAACAAGACTATGATGTAGATAAGCAGTTAAGCGTTATTTTAAACGCAGTAAAATTATTAGGTATAAATGCAGAAAAAACTGGTAGAAACGATATTACAATAGAGCAAAAGAAATTTTCGGGAAATGCCTTTTATAAACAAGGTGATTGTTGTTATCATCATGGAACACTATTACTAAATGTAGATAGTAATCAATTAGCGAAATATCTAAATGTAGATAAAAAGAAACTATTATCTAAAGGGGTAACCTCAGTTCGTTCAAGAGTTGCAAATTTAAAAGAATATAATCCCAATATAACTGTAAAATTAATGCAAGAAAAATTAAAAGAAGCTATGGTGAAAGTTTATAATTGTCCGATTAAAGAGCTGTTAGATAGTAGTTTAGCTATTGAAGATATTGAGCCATTACAAGAAAAATTTAGTGATTGGCAATGGATTTTTGGCAGAAAAATACAATTTACAAATCATTTGCAAGAACGTTTTGCTTGGGGAAATATAGAATTTTGTATTGGAGTAAATGAAGGTAAAATAAAAACTTTAAAAATTTATTCTGATGCTATGGAGCAAGATTTGATTTTAAAATTACAAGATATATTGAATGGTTGTATATATAAGAAAGTAGAAATAATTGAGCGGATAAAGAATATAGATAGAGAGAATATTTCTTTTGAGCAACAACAAAACATAATAGATTTAATAAATAGTGATTTGTAAATAATGGAGGTGTAGCGTATGGAAAAATTTGATTTGGCCATTATTGGGGCAGGCCCAGCAGGATATGAAGCAGCTGCATTTGCAAGTAGGCAAGGATTAAAAACAGTTTTAATTGAAAAACAAAAATTAGGTGGTACATGTTTAAATTCAGGTTGTATACCGACAAAAACTTTATTGCATACAACAAATTTATATCATGAAATGGTTAATCAAGCGGAAATAATAGGATTAAACTATAAAGATTTGTCGTATGATATGGAAGTCTTACAACACAGAAAACAACAGGTGATAGAGCAGTTACATGATGGTATTGCAAAATCAATGAAGATGTCAAAAGTAACAGTGATAAAGGGAATTGCTCAAATTGTCGGTGAACATGAAATTAGAATAAACAATAATGGCGAAACAAATACTATTGAAACAGAAAATATCTTAATTGCTACAGGCTCTGTGCCAGCTATACCTCCAATAAAAGGTGCAGATTTAGCTATAAATAGTGATGATTTATTAGAGTCAAAAGAAGTATATGATGAGCTTACTATTATTGGTGGTGGGGTAATCGGTATAGAATTTGCCTCATTATATGCGTCTTTAGGTAAAAAAGTAGTTATCATTGAAGCTTTAGATAGAATTTTAGCGAATATGGATAAAGAATTTGCGCAAAGTATAAAAATGTTACTTACGAAACAAGGTGTAAAAATCCATACAAAAGCAATGGTTCAAGAAATAACGAAAAATCAAGATAAATATATTTGTCATTATGTAGAAAAAGCCAAAGAAGAAAGAAATGAAACTGTATCTTCTGATGCAGTATTAATGGCTGTAGGCAGAAAAGCTTATTGGGATAATTTATTTATCGATAATCTACAGGTAGATTCAGAGCGTGGTAAGATAAAAGTAAATGAGTTTTATCAAACTTCATATAAAAATATCTATGCTTGTGGTGATGTAATCGGTGGTATTCAATTAGCTCATGTAGCAACAGCTGAAGCTATAAATGCTGTTTGTCATATATTAAATACCAAAATGCAATATAATATGCAGTTGATACCAAGTTGTATTTATACTAATCCAGAAATAGCCTCTGTGGGTTTAACTTTAGATGAAGCTAAAAAGTTAGAAATAAAAGCTATAAGTAAAAAATATGCTATGGGTGCAAACGGAAAAACAGTACTATCTATGCAAGATAGAGGTTTTATAAAAGTCATTATAGACAGTGAAACTGATTGTATAATTGGTGCTCAAATGATGTGTGCTAGAGCTACAGATATGATTAGTCAATTTACACAGGCTATAGCACAAAAAATGACTGTAAAAGATTTAAGTCAGATAATTTTTCCACATCCAACTTTTAGCGAAGCTATTGGCAAAGCCATAGAATAAATAAAAATAAATAAATAAAAAAGGACTACTATATACTAAATAATTTATATATAGTAGTCCTTTTTTATAGAGTATTTAAGAATTTTTGAATACGTTTTAAAGCTTCACTGATATTATCTACAGAAGTAGCATAAGAGGCACGGATGAAGCCTTCACCACATTGACCAAAAGCTGTGCCAGGAACTACGGCGACATGTTGTTTTAATAATAATTGTTCGGCAAATTCTTCAGAAGTAAGACCCGTATTAGAGATATTTGGGAAAATATAAAAAGCCCCTTTAGGTTCAAAACATTTTAATCCCATACTAGTAAAGCCTTCATAGATAAGGCGACGACGACGGTCATATTCCGCTACCATTTTTTTCATATGTTTTTGTCCATTGCGGATAGCTTCAAGACCTGCAATTTGAGCAGTAATTGGTGCACAAATCATAGTGTATTGATGGATTTTATTCATAGCATCAATGACCGGTTTTGGCGCTAATGCATAACCAAGTCGCCAACCAGTCATGGCATAGGCTTTGGAAAAACCGTTTAATATAATACTATAGTCTTTCATATCAGGTAAGGACGAAAAACAGATATGTTTTTTATCTCCATAAGTTAAATCCCCATAAATTTCATCAGAGATAACGATTAAATTATGCTTTTTGGCAAAATTAGCAATAGCTAGTAATTCGTCGTATTCTAATATTGTTCCTGTAGGATTATTAGGATAACCGATTAACAAAGCCTTAGTTTTTGGTGTAATATATTGCTCTAAGTCTTCAGCTGTTACCTTAAATTCATTTTCAGATTTTGTAGGAACAGCAATTGGTTTTGCACCTGCTAAAGTAGCACAAGCAGCATAAGATACATAGCAAGGTTCTGGAATTAAAATTTCATCGCCAGGATTTAAAATGCTACGCATAGCGATATCAACAGCTTCACTAACACCTACAGTAATGATGATTTCAGTATTGGGGTCATAGTTTATATTAAAATCGCGTGCAAACATTTGAGTGATAGCTTCACGAAGTTCTAATAAACCTTTGTTGCTAGTATAGGCAGTATAACCACGCTCTAAACCATAGACACAACTTTCACGAATAGACCAAGGCGTGATAAAATCAGGTTCACCAATACCAAGGCTAATGACATCGTCCATAGTAGATGCGATATCAAAAAAACGGCGAATACCAGACGGTTTTGTTTGTTGTATATTGTAAGCTAAATTTTCTTGCCAATTAATCATGGGGATACCACCAATCTATGATCAGTTTCTTGATTATTAATAATAACGCCATCTTTTTTGTATGGCTTAAGCATAAAATGACTGCGAGTAGAAGTAACACCTTCAATTGTAGATAAACGACGAGCTACAAAATCTGCTACTTTGTTTAGACTTTGGCCTTCGATAATAACAAGTAAATCAAAGCTACCAGACATGAGATAAACGGTTTTAACTTCATCAAAACGATAAATTCTTTCAGCAATAGCATCAAAACCGAATTCACGTTGAGGAACAATATTTACTTCAATCATAGCAGATACGCTATTTTCTCCATACTTTTCCCAATCAATCATTGTGTTATAACCTAAAATGATTTTTTCTTTTTCTAAGTCTTTCATTGCTGTTTCTATTTCATGTTCAGAGCGACCAAGCATAGTGGCTAATTCTTTCACAGAACGACGTCCATCATGTTCAAGGAGTTCTAATAATTCACGCATAATAAAATCACTTCCTTAAAAATATTGAATAAATAAACATAAAGTGAATAAATTTTAGCAATAAAGTAAAAAAATACCCTCATCCAAAAAAGGACGAGGGTATTTCCCGTGGTACCACCTTAGTTAGCAAAATGCTCACTCAAAACCGATATCGCTGGTATAGCGTCTAGTTTTACTAGATGCTCACGGGTAGCTTTCTAAAAGTATTATTAATAGCTCGCACCAACCGCTATTTCTCTGAGTAATAATAAATTTATACTTTTCCGTTCATTGCATTAACTTTATGTGTAATAATGTTAACATAATTATACATTAAAAATCAAGTGCTTTGATTCATAAAATTAAAGAAAGAAGTGTAAAATCAAATATATAATAGCTGATAAAATTGCAGTGCAAGGAATAGTCATAATCCAAGCCGTGAGCATTTGACGAGCAACATCCCAATGAACAGCTTTAATACGTTGTGCAGAGCCTACTCCCATGATAGAACCTGATACGACATGAGTAGTAGAAACTGGTAAATGTAAAAGTGTTGCTGTAAAAATTACAATAGAAGAGTTTAAATCTGCTGCAAAGCCATGCACAGGTTGCATTTTAAAGATTTTACCGCCAACGGTACGAATGATTTTCCAGCCACCAACTGAAGTGCCAAATGCCATAGCAAAGGCACAAAGAATTTTTACAAAGGTAGGTACTTCTAAAGCTCCAATATAACCACCGCTAAGCAGAGCAAGTGTAATAATCCCCATGGATTTTTGCGCATCATTAGAACCATGTGCAAAAGCCATTAAAGCAGCAGAAATAACTTGAAGACGGTTGCAGTTATCATTTACAGTGGCTGGACGGATAGAATGACAAAGAATAAAAATAATATGCAAAGTCAACCAACCAACAAGCATAGCTACAAGCGGGGATAAAATTAAAGATAAAAAGATTTTTAAAATACCATATCCATTTAATCCCATAAAGCCAACAGAAATGACTACAGCACCAATAATACCACCGACTAAAGCATGGGAGGAACTACTTGGCATACCAAACCACCATGTGATTAAATTCCAAATAATAGCTCCGGCTAAAGCAGCAATAATAATGATTTCATTTACCATAGAAGCAGATTGAACAATATCGCCACCGATAGTTTTGGCAACGCCTGTACTAATCATTGCACCAGCAAAGTTTAAAATAGCTGACATAATAATGGCTACAGCAGGAGAAACAGCACGTGTAGAGACACAAGTTGCAATAGCATTAGCCGTATCATGAAAACCATTGACAAAATCAAAAATAAGAGCTAAAGCTATGACAATAAAGATTAAAATAGAAGCTTGCTCAAGCATACTTCATAACAACTCCTTTTAATGTGTCGGAAATATGTTTTGTTTGGTCAAGGGTATCTTCGAGGCATTCTAAGATATCTTTCCATTTTACAAGAGCAATAGGGTCTTTTTCGGTTTTAAATAATAACGACATTGCACTACGATAAATTGTATCGCCATCACTTTCGTAGCGTAAAATTTTATTGGTGCATTCTAATATTTGTACATGATTTTGACGAATGTTTTTTAATAAAGCAGTAGCTTTGACTAATTCTTCTGTAGCTTGAATTAAAAGTTTTGATAATTTTATAGGTCCATCAATAATAGGGTGACCTGTTTCGTACATAACTACACGTTCAAGGCTACCATGAATATTATCTACACCATCATCAAGACCATACGATAAGGCAAAGATATCTTCACGATCAATAGGTGTGATAAAAACTTGATTCAATTTAGTTACTGTTTCAGCAGTTAAAGCATCAGCTTGACGTTCAATAGCTTTGATTTCATGCATTTTATCTTCAGCAGAATTGTAATCGTTCATGACGTCATACATGGTTTTAGCACCCTGATTAAAATATTTAGCATGCTGATTGAGCATATCAAAAAATTCATAATGTTTGTTTCCTAGATCAAACATGATAATCCCCCTAAAATCAATATGTTTTTAGTATAGGAGTGTAATGAAAAGGAAAAGTATATTTTATGTAAATTTTTGGTAAAAAAATAAAAATATGATGAAAATGAAAAAATATAGGTAAAAACTGAAAAATAACGTGTTATTTATGTTAAATAATAGACAGCATAGATTTTCTAAGGTACAATAGAAGTGAGTTTTTTTCTTATATGTACAGGAGGAATAAAATTGTCAGTTAGAAGATTGTATGTTGAAAAATGTCAAGGTTTTGATGTTCAAGCTCAAAAGCTTTATGCCGATTTAAAAGAGTTATTTAATCTCGACGGTATAAAAGCAGTTAGAGTTATTCGTCGTTATGATATCGAAGGATTAACAGATGAAGAATATGCACAAACTAAACCAGTTGTATTTTATGAACCACCAGTAGATGTAATTTATGAAGAAGAATTACCAGAAATTCCAAATTCTCGTGTTTTTGCTGTAGAAGCACTTCCAGGTCAATTTGACCAAACAGCTGATTCCGCATCTCAGTGTGTACAGCTTGTTACACAAAAAGAACGTCCTGTTATTCGTAGTGCTAAAGTAATTGCTTTAATTGGTGAAATTTCTGATGAAGTATTTGCTAAAATTAAAAGTTATTGTATCAATGCTGTAGAATCTAGAGAAGCTTCTTTTGAAAAACCAGAAACTCTTGCTATGGTTATGGAAGAACCTGCAGATGTAAAAATTTTAACTGGTTTTATTTCTATGGATGACGCTCAGCTTGTACAATTACGTAGTGAAATGGGCTTGGCTATGAGTGATGAAGATTTAAAATTCTGCCAAGAATATTTTGCTAAAGAAGAACAACGCGATCCAAGTATTACTGAAATTCGTGTAATTGATACTTATTGGTCTGACCACTGCAGACATACTACATTTACTACTGCTATTGATAGTGTATCTATCGAAGATGGTAAATATAAAGATGTAATTAATAATGCATATAAATTATACTTAAATGACCGTGATGTTTTAGGTAGAAATCATAAAGACATTACTTTAATGGATATTGCAGTAATGGGAATGCGTAAACTTCGTGAAGAAGGTAAATTAAATGACCTTGATGTATCCGAAGAAATCAATGCTTGTAGTATCGTAGTGAAAGCTAATATCGATGGTAAAGAAGAAGATTGGCTTGTAATGTTTAAAAACGAAACACACAATCACCCTACTGAAATTGAACCATTTGGTGGTGCGGCAACTTGCCTTGGTGGTGCTATTCGTGACCCATTATCTGGTCGTTCTTATGTATATCAAGCTATGCGTGTAACAGGTAGTGCTGATCCTCGTCGTAGCCTTGAAGAAACTATTAAAGGTAAATTACCACAACGTAAAATTACTCGTGGTGCAGCACATGGTTATAGTTCTTATGGTAACCAGATTGGTCTTGCAACAGGTCAGGTACATGAAATTTATCATGAAGGCTATGCTGCAAAACGTTTAGAAATTGGTGCTGTAGTAGCTGCTGCTCCAAAAGAAAACGTAGTACGTTTTGCTCCTGAAGAAGGTGACGTAGTTATTTTAGTTGGTGGTCGCACTGGTCGTGATGGTATCGGTGGTGCAACAGGTTCTTCTAAAGAACATACTTTAGAATCTTTAACACAATGTGGTGCAGAAGTACAAAAAGGTAATCCTCCAACAGAACGTAAATTACAAAGATTATTCAGAAATCCAGAAGTTAGCCGTTTAATTAAACGTTGTAACGACTTTGGTGCTGGTGGTGTAGCTGTAGCTATTGGTGAATTAACTGACGGTCTTGTAATTGAACTTGATAAAGTTAAGAAAAAATATGATGGTCTTGATGGAACAGAACTTGCAATTTCTGAATCTCAAGAACGTATGGCTGTAGTAGTAGAAGCAAAATCTGCTGATAAATTTATCACTGAAGCTGCCAAAGAAAATCTTGAAGCAACTTTAGTAGCAACAGTAACAGCACAGCCTCGTTTAGTGATGAAATGGCGTGGTAAAGATATTGTAAGCATTAAACGTTCTTTCTTACAGACAAACGGTGTAAAACAGCATATTGACGCTGTAGTAAAAATGCCGGAAGGCGAAACTTATTTTGAACAGTCTGCAAAACAAGTTGAAAATGTAAAAGATGCATGGATTGATACTTTAAAAGACTTAAATGTATGTAGCCAAAAAGGTTTATCCGAACAGTTTGACTCTACAATTGGTGCCAATACTGTACTTATGCCATTTGGTGGTAAACGTCAAATGACTCCTGCTGAAGGTATGGTAGCTACACTTCCATTATTAAAAGGTAGCACAAATACAGCAACAGCAATGACATTTGGTTTCAATCCATATCTTATGAGCTGGAGCCCATTCCATGGTGCAGTATATTCTATCGTAGAAGCTCTTGCTAAAATCGTAGCAATCGGCGGTGATTATGCAAAAGTACGTTTAACTCTCCAAGAATATTTTGAAAGCCTTGGTAAAGATAGCGAAAAATGGGGTAAACCATTTGCAGCACTTTTAGGTGCATTATGGGCACAACATCAATTCGGTACAGCAGCTATAGGTGGTAAAGACTCTATGTCTGGTACATTTATGGATATGACAGTACCACCATCTTTAATTGCATTTGCTCTTGATATGGTAGAAGCAGATAAAGTTGTATCTCCAGAATTTAAACAAGCTGGTCATAAAGTAATCGTAGTAAAAGCTTGTCGTGATGAATGGGAAATGCCTGTAATTGATACATTAACTAAAAACTTCAATAAAATTTACGAACTTATTAAAGCTGGTAAAATTGCAAGTGCTAAAACTGTAGGTGTTGGCGGTATTGCTGGTGCTATTAGCAAAATGACACTTGGTGAACAACTTGGCTTTAACTTCGTTAATGGTTTTGATACAAAAGAATTATTTACTTGTGATTATGGTACAATTATTCTTGAATTAAATGAAGATGTAGCTTTAGATGAATTTGTTGGTGCTTATGAACTTGGTACTGTAAGTGCAGAAAAAGCTATTGTTTGTGGTGATACAACAATTGCTCTTGATGAAATTGAAACAGCTTATACAAAACCACTTGAACAAATTTTCCCTACACATGTACGTAAATCTACAGGTGAAACAAAAGCAAGTGAACTTTACACAGCAACTAGCATTGTAAAATCTCCAACATCTTTTGCAAAACCTAGAATCTTTATTCCAGTATTCCCTGGTACAAACTGCGAATATGATACAGCAAAAGCATTCAATCGTGCAGGTGGTCAAGCTGAAACATTAGTTATTAAAAACTTAACACCAGCAATGGTTGAAGAATCTGTAAGTGCAATTGTTGATGGCATTAAAAAATCTCAAATTGTAATGCTTCCTGGTGGTTTCAGTGGTGGGGACGAACCAGATGGTTCTGGTAAATTCATTGCTGCTATGTTTAGAAATCCACGTATTACAGAAGCTGTTCGCGATTTACTCAAAAATCGTGATGGTTTAATGCTCGGTATCTGTAATGGTTTCCAAGCACTTATTAAATTAGGTCTTGTACCATATGGTGATATTCAAGAATTAACACCAGCAAATCCTACACTCACATACAATGAAATTGGTCGTCACGTATCTTGTATGGTAGAAACAAAAGTAGTATCCAATCTGTCTCCTTGGTTTAACAATGTAAAAGTAGGAGATATTCATACAATTGCTGTTTCTCATGGTGAAGGTCGTTTCTGTGCAAGCCCAGAAGTATTAGCTCAATTAAAAGCTAATGGTCAGATTGCAACTCAGTATGTAAATGCAAACGGTGATACATCAATGGATATCGAAGTAAATCCAAATGGTTCTGTTTGGGCTATCGAAGGTATTACAAGTCCAGATGGTCGTATCTTAGGTAAAATGGGACATTCCGAACGTATTGGTAAATATGTAGCGAAAAACGTTCCAGGTGCAAAAGACCAACAACTCTTTGAAGCTGGCGTAGCTTACTTTAAATAATTAATAAATATATTAAGATAATATAAAAAATAACCTCGGATTTTCCGAGGTTATTTTTTGTGTATTAAATTGTTTATAAAGATGTAGTAGAAGGCATATTACTATCATCTAATTTACCTTGTAAATCATGATCAGTCATAGCACATACTGAGGCGTCAGACCAAACATTTTCAGCTGTTTCAATCATATCGATAATAGTATAGATTGGTAAAATTATACCAAGTAAACCAATTGGAGCACCGATAGAGGACATTAAAGATAATGTTAAAAAGTAACAACCCATCGGTACACCTGCATTACCAACAGCTGCGATAACAGAGATAAATAACCAAGTAATCATTGTGCCCATAGATAATTCAAATCCAGCATTTTGCATAACGAATAATGAAGTTATTAAAATAAAAGCAGCGCAACCATTCATATTTATTGTTGTACAAATTGGTAAAACAAAACGAGAAACTTTTGGATTGACTTTTAAATTTTGTTCAGCACAGGCAAGTGTTACAGGTAATGTACCGGCAGAACTTTTGGTAAATAGTGCAACAGCAAGTGCTGGTGCCATTTTTCGAAATACATGAATGGGATTTAATCCACGAAGTAGCATGATAAGCGGTAAAATAATGAAAAATTGAATAGCATTACCACCAATAACAACAGCAGTATATTTACCGAGAGCACCAATGATAACACCTGCCTCAATTTGAGCAGATAATTGACCTGCAAAGGCAACGATGCCGATAGGTAAAATATAAAGTAGAGCACGGATAAGTGTAAAAGCTAATTCTTGTAAACCTTGAATAACTTGTAATAATTGCTTACGATTTTCAGTACGAGGCATGAAAGCTAAAGCTAAACCAACGGCACTAGCGATAAGCATGATTGATAAAACATTACCAGATAAAAACGGTTGTAAAACATTATTAGGAATAATAGATAAAATATGGTCATAATAAGAAAGAGAACCTAATTTTTCCATAGGAACAACATCTTGACCAGAAGAGATAATATCTAATGGTAGATTGCCCGGAGCAATCCAAAGATATAAAGCTAAACCTGTACCAGCAGCACAAAATGTAGTAAATAAAGTATAAAATATTGCATGGAAAAAAATACGACTAGTATCTTTATTGTTGCCAAGTGCCGCTAAAGTAGTGATAACCGCTAGAGCGATAGTTGGTACAGCAATGAATTGGAACAATCTGGTAAATATAGTAGCAACAAAATTAAAAAAATCATTTAATGGTTGAATACCTAACCAACCTAAAATACCACCAAGAATAAGAGCTCCAAACCAAAGTAAAAATTGACGACCTTGAGCTTGTGGTCGATTTTTACGTAGAGCATTTTGAGCTGTTTCTTGGACATTAGTTTGTTTATTATTGTCGGACATAAAAAACCTCCTCTTTCCACAATTCATACATATAAACTATGAATTTGATTATACGATTTGATTGTAAAACTGTCAATCAAATAAAACAAGAATAATAATGAAATTTGATAAAGTTTTAGATAAAATATCAAAAATATATAAATTTGTATTCTAGTACTAATATACTCATTTACATTATTGCTAATAAAAATACAAATGTCAACTTAATTTGCAAATAAAACTCGATAATAAATATTTACTGAAAATATATCAGGATAATATCAGTGATTGTCTAATAAAGAAGGACTAATGTTTAAAATAGAGTTATTACTACCTTTTTTATAGCCAGATAAATCAAGAGTTACAAATTTAAAACCTAAACTTTTAAAATATTTTTCAATTTGTTGATAAGTATTAGTAGTAAAAAGTTTAGAGAATTGCTCAACTTCAATTTCAATACGTGCTAAATCATCATGATGGCGTACACGACATTGTCCAGATACAAATTGTTTGAGATAGTTTTCAGCTAATTCGACTTGATGTAAACGCTCAGGTGTAATTTCTAAACCATAAATTAAACGAGAAGCAAGACAAGCCGAGCTAGGTTTGTTCCATACAGGTAAATCCCAATTTTTAGCCAATTGGCGAATTTCTTGTTTAGTGATGTGTAATTCTAAAAATGGCGATTTTGTAAAAGCAAACTCTTTTAAAGCAAGCATACCTGGACGATAATCGTTAAGGTCATCTGCATTAGAACCTTCCAAAAGATATTGATAATTATGTTGATGGCAAAATTCTTCTAATAGATTAAATCGATGAATATGACAGTGATAACAACGCATTTTGTCATTGATGGCAAAATCTTTATTAGCTAAATCATCAATAGTAGCTAAGTGATGTTTAATACCAATTTGTTTGGCTACTTTTTGAGCATCAATTATTTCTTCTTTAGATATTAAAGGAGAAATAGCAGTGATGGCAATAGCCTTGTCACCAAGAGCGATTTGACAGGCTTTAGCTAGGACAGAACTATCTACGCCCCCAGAAAAAGCAACAGCTACAGATGAGTAAGATTTTAATAATTGAATTAATTGATGTTCTTTATTCATGGTTAAATTCCTCATTTGCTAAAAATAATGCAGTTTGTTGAATAGTTTTTAATGGTAAATTATATTTTTGAGCAAGTTGTTTACAATCTTCATATTCTGCTGAAATATTTAAGATTTTTTGCCCTTTTTTAGCTAATTTGCATTTTACTTTACCATATGGAGTATCAACAATTTTTATTTCGCGATTCAGACTATAGCGGGTAACTATTTCTTCACGAATTCCTAATGTAGAAGTTTCTGCAAAAATGATATCTAGACATATTTGTTTATGTTCTGGACGAATAAGTACAGATAAAGTATTGGCACTACGAGATTTTTTCATATAAATAGGAGTAAGCCAGACATCAAGAGCATGATTTTCAAATAATTTTTGAGAAATATATTCATAATTTTGTGGATTAAAATCATCGATATTACAAGATAGAATAGATAATTGTTCAATAAGATAATCGTTCATAAAAACACCTTTTATAAAATTTAATATTAATTATATATTAAAGGAGAATTATTATTAATACAAGATTTGATTATAAAATAAAAAGCTTAGTTTTAGAGAAGTAATCTTTAAAACTAAGCCTTTTGCTATTTATTAAATTTTTTTACTGTTATAAATAGATTATAACAAGATAGGGGCAACGATAAATCCTAAAGTAACTGAGATAACAATTGTTAAAACACCAGGAATAAAGAATGGATGGTTAAATACATATTTACCAATACGAGTAGTACCTGTATCATCCATTTGTACAGCACCTAATAATGTTGGATATGTCGGTAAGACAAATAATGCAGAAACTGCAGCGAAAGAAGCAACAATACTAGGAACAGCAACAGTATTTTCAGGTGTAACACCTAAAGCGATAATAACAGTTGGAATCAAAGCTTGAGCAGTAGCTGCTTGAGAGTATAAAAGCATACTAGCAAAGAATAAAGCTACAGCCAATAAGAAAGGATAAGCTACAATAAGATTAGAAGCTAATAATTTAATTTCAGGAATATGACCTT
>CAUWIH010000045.1:0-17792 GCA_963558795.1 uncultured Megamonas sp.
TCCATTTAATTTATTTTTAAAAGAAGTGTCGCACTTGGATTGACAATTCATCATATATTTAAAAATTCATCAACGGCTAAAATCATATCTTCTTTAGCACAATTATTATCATGTAAAATTGGTAAATCATGTAATTGAGCTAAGCCTTTTGGCACTTTATCTTTGTTTAGCTCGGATAATTTATCTAATAATGCAAATTCATCTAAATTAGTAACATCTTCACCTAAAGCAACTAATACACTATCACTAAATTTATAAGGACTTGCTGTAGATAAAATAATCATAGGTATATTTTCATTTTCTGAATATGATTTTTGATAATCTTGAGCTACTTTCCAAGCTACAGCGGTATGTGTATCAGCAACATATTTATCGTGTTGATAAATATCGTGAATAGCTTGTTTTGTATCTTCATCATTTAGATAACCAGCAAAGAATGTTTCTTGAATAGTTTTTAGTGTTGTTTCATCTACAGTATATTTCCCTGTAGTTTGTAATTCATTCATATAAGTTTGGACTTTTTTAGCGTCATTAGTAATATGATATAAAAGACGTTCAAGATTACTAGAAATTAAAATATCCATTGATGGAGAAATGGTTTTGAAAAATTCACGATTGCGGTTATAAGTGCCAGTTTTTAAGAAATCGGTTAATACATTATTAGCATTAGATGCACAAATTAAGTGGTTGATTGGTAACCCCATACATTTTGCATAAAAACCTGCTAAAATATCACCAAAATTTCCTGTTGGTACTGTAAAATTCACCTTATCACCAATAGTGATTTTTCGAGCATTAACCAAATCAGCATATGCACTGAAATAATATACTATCTGAGGTAATAAACGTCCCCAATTTATGGAATTGGCTGATGATAATTTAAATCCTTTTTCAGCTAATTGTTTATTATATATTTCATCGTTAAAGATTTTTTTCACACCGTTTTGGGCATCATCAAAATTACCTTTTACAGCAACTACAGACACGTTTTGACCTTCTTGAGTAAGCATTTGTAAACGTTGAATTTTGCTTACGCCTTCTTGTGGATAAAATACAATGATTTCTGTTTGATCAACATTTTTAAAACCGTCTAAAGCAGCTTTCCCTGTGTCTCCAGATGTTGCAACTAAAATTACTAATTTATGATTATCTTGCACTTTTTTCAATGATGTAGAAATAAATTGTGGCAATAATTGTAATGCCATATCTTTAAAGGCACTTGTTGGGCCGTGCCATAATTCTAGAAAATAATTATTATTAGTATATTCAACAAGTGGCACAATTTTATTTGTATCAAATTTACCTTGACTATATGCATTATCTACACAATTAGAAATTTCATCACTGGTGAAATCACTTAAATATAATGAAATGATTTTTTTTGCACGTTCTTGATAAGAGAGATTTAATAATGATTGTAAAAAATCTTTGTTAATAGTGGGAATGGTTTCAGGAACAAATAAACCGCCATCTTCAGCTAATCCTTTGATAATAGCTTCAGCTGAATTAACTGCGAGATTATGACCACGAGTACTTATATATTGCATGGAATGCCCCCTACTTTAATTATTATTCATTTTTAAAGAATTCATCATGAATAGCATTTACTGCATCTTTGATTTTTTCAGCTTTGATTAAGCAAGAAATACTGATTTCAGATGTGCTGATAACGTCAATATTTACATTAGCATCAGATAATGCTTTGAACATTCTAGAAGCAATACCTGGATTACCAAGCATACCAGCGCCTACGATAGAAACTTTAGCTACATCTTCTTCGATTAATACAGCAACAGCATCTAAGCTATTAGCTACTTCATCAACGATTTGTTTTGCCTGACCTAAATCATCAGAAGTTACAGTAAATACCATATCTGTTACATTTTTTTCAATGTTACGGATACTTTGAACGATCATATCTACATCAACATTATGTTCAGCTAATTTAGAGAAAATAGTATGAGCAATACCTGGAGTATTTGGGATACCAAGTAACGCTATTTTCGCTACATTAGTATCATGAGCCACACCTCTAATAATAAACTCTTTCTCTACCATTGTATATTCCTCCCTAATAATTGTACCTGGTTTGTTAGTAAAAGTAGATCTTACATGAATTGGTATATTATAGACACGTCCAGTTTCTACAGAACGAGGTTGCATAACACCTGCGCCTAAACGAGCCATTTCTAGCATTTCGTAATATGTGATTTCTTGCATTTTGCGAGCGCCTTTAGCAATACGAGGGTCTGCAGAATAAACACCATCAACATCAGTATAAATTTCGCAAACATCAGCTTTCATTGCACCAGCTAAGGCTACAGCAGATGTATCTGAGCCACCACGACCTAATGTTACAGGATCACCTAAAGAATCACATCCTTGGAAACCAGCTACAATAACGATATTGCCTTTATCTAATTCATCAAAAATACGTTTAGGTTGGATATCCTCTATTTTACCTTTAGTATGCACAGAATTTGTTCTCACACCAGCTAAAGGGCCTGTGAGTGAAATAGCTTTGTGGCCTAAAGTCTTAAACGCCATAGCCAATAAAGAAATAGATACTTGTTCTCCTGTAGTAAGTAACATATCCATTTCACGAGTGTATTGATATGGGTCGTTATTTATTCCCTTTGCTAATTGAATTAAATCATCTGTTGTATCGCCCATAGCAGAAACAACGATTACAATTTTGTCATCGGGTTGTTTTTCGTCTAAAATACGTTTTGCAACAGCTTTAATTTTTTCAGTTGTACCTACAGAACTGCCGCCAAATTTTTTTACAATTAGTGCCATTGTTATCCTCCTAAAGTATTTATGTATTTACATAGTGTATAAAAAATAACATTTTTATATTTGTTATACTAATGCAAACCTATATAATGATATAATTATAACAGCTTATTCTTGGTATGTCTATGATAATTATAACGAGTATACATTATTTTTTTAGTTTTTTTTAACCTTTACAACATTATATAAATATTTTTAAATACTATAAAAATAAGTACTTCTTATCTTTTTTTATACAAATATAAATATTTTGATATGTATATTCTATTAATAAATAACCAAATTAAAGTTAATTATCAATATTACAATCCTTTTATAAGAAATAGACTATGTAAAAAAACTTATAATCGATAAAAATAATAGTATCATAAGTCTCTTGTCTTTTCAGTGTAAATAAACTATACTAAGATTAAATCAATAATAAATATTAATTATTGATTTTAGTAAACAAAGGAGTGTTTTATTATGGAACAAATCAAACGTTATCAAGCAGTAATTTCTGGAAAAGTCCAAGGAGTAGGTCTTCGAGTATTTATTGTATCTCATGCTCATGAACTTGATATTACAGGCTGGGTAAAAAATATGGAAGATGGTACAGTTCATATGGAAGCTCAAGGAACAACTGATGCTTTAGAAAAATTAATTGCTACTATCAAAAAAGGTAATTTTATTATTAATGTAGAAAAAATCAATTATCAAGAAATTGATTGTATTGAAGAATCATCTTTTATCATTAAGTACTAAAAATACCAAAACTATTAAAACTTGCGTTATATAGGAATAGAGAGAGCTATGTCGATAAACTTTGAGGAGAGAGGGTATCGACATTTTTTATTGGAAAAAATACATAAATAATATAAAAAGGTTGTAGTTAAAATAGAATTTATTCTAGCTACAACCTTTTTGTCATTATAATTTATCTAATTTATTAAAAACATTAGTTATATGGGCATTATGACAAGGATTAATATTGTCTCCCATTATATCTACACAATCGTTAATATGATAATATTTCCCATCAAATGGATGTTGAAAATATACTAATAATCTTTTTCTTTTAGGTAATTTAATTGCAAAGTAAGTATAATCAGCCTGAGTGCTTGTTAAAATCACTTCGCTATCAAGCTGTTCAAATTCATCTTGAGTATAAACTTTATTCATAACATTGCCTTCTTGGTGATTGGTTAAAAATTATTTTATACATATTTAATGTCTTAACTAAATAAAATAAAAATAATCTCACCATTTTATTTGTATAATGATTTTTTATTATTTTATTTATTACTTTATCTAATTAAAGTTGTTTGCTCTCTTTAGGCGAATGGTATAAATTAAGATATACATCATTTCGATGCTTTATAAATAATGGTATATATTCTAATTAAATTTATTGGATACTAATCACTATTATCGATAATTATATTATTATCTCTAAATAAAGTTGAATATGAATTTTAATTTTAAATATTAGTATCAATATATAGTTAAAAACATTGTACAAAACTACAAATAATTTTGTAATCAATATATGCTAAATCTTTTAGGTGATTTATTACCTGGCAAATAACATATAATTTATAAAGTAACTTAAGACCAAATTACGTGTGTTTTTTATAATTGTAACTCAACATAGCATTCACCTCAAAATAAAATAATTTTTAATAGTTTAGCTCAAAAAAATAAAAGAAAAGAATTCGCCTAATTAGTATTATTATAATCTCTTTTTAGAGTGGACGTCAATCAAATAATGTGTAAATTATGTATATATTACAAATAAACAATTAATTTCTATATAAATATAAAAAGTACCTATAGATTTACATTATAAAGATTAGAAATTCAAGATAAGTCTCTATAATAAATCATCATTTTCTTATAGGGTGTAAAAAAAGATCTCTTTTTGTTAACCACAAATTAACTTAAAGAGATCTTTTTTCTATAGTTAAAACATTCAATGTAACCACATCCTTTAATAAAATATACATACTAATTTACTTGTAACTATATAAAAATTTTAATATAATAAGATGTATGGTAAAGAAAGAGACGAAGTGGTGTTTCGCCCCTTTCTTTTGAGAAAACATTTTATCTTACGATAAACGTGAACTTACTAATCATAAAAATTAGTTCGTTTGCGGTTATCATTCTAATAAAAAGAGCAAGTGCAACAGCAAATGAAATCATTAGAATAGATAATGCAATTGGTTTTCTCATAAGCCATACAAACTTATTCATATTATCACCTCCTTTCGAGGTAATAAAAAAAGACTTTGTTAGTTACGATAACAAGGTCTTTTTTACTCTTGAGGTATTTCAAATTTGATTTATAAATAATATTGGATTATAATATTAATAGAACACGTAAGAGAGTAACTGGAGAATTACTCCCTTACGCATAGTGATCTTTATTGTTTCTTGATAATCACTCGAATTAATCCGCGGACTAACTCTACATGAATTTCAAGATACTTAAAGTCACTATTTTGCTGTAGCATTTTCAATGCAACTTTTTCGATTATACGAGATAATCTAAAGGCAAAGGTTACAAAGAAAAATGCTCCAACTAGTTCTATTAATAGAACTAAATCCATTTTTATCACCTCCTTTCGAGGTAAAGAGAAAAGGCTACTAATTGCAGTTAGTGGTCTTTTTTATGTTCTTAAGGTGTTTCAACCATATAAATATTAATAACTTATTAACATTTTGTGCTGGAGATTCCACATAATATTTCCAATACCATTAAGCAAGTTTCCATTTGTAAATTTACTTCCTTTGTAAACAATAATTGTTTTACTATTTACATCATATCTAACACAAGTAGATTTGCTTGCATTATTAACATCAAAATCACCTACATAACAATGATATGAAGTGCCAGTTAAATATTTAGAAGGCATTTTACCTTCAACAATCTTAATAGCAGGAATCTCTTTTTCTTGTCCATGAACTGTGAAAGTATATTTTGCATACATTTTATATGCGTGCATAATATACTTATCTGTTAATTCGAGCGTATCTTGATGATTACGGTTGTAATCTTTTTCATACGTTTCACTAATAGAATCTAGGATTTTGCAATATCCTTGTTCACGTTCAAATTCTTGTTTTTCAAGAACTTCAACAGTCATAGAATCACCATTAACAATACCCGCATGATGGATTTCTCCAACTACATCTGTTAAACATACAAACGCAAGTGTAACTACAAATAAAATAACATTAACTAAAGTTTTCATAATATTTCTCCTAGCTGATTTACGGGCATACAGCCATTACCCAATTTTTTTATTGTTCTAGTTCGGAACCTACCCTGGGGGCAGTTATTTCCAAACTAAAACTTCATTAAATAAACCTAGTCCCCTCAAAAATTTTTATAAAAAATTAGCCCTATATAGATTTCATAGTATTTTAGTATGATATAAAAATAAAAAAATATCATTATTTAAAAGTTGTCTATATAAAGTAATAAAGGATTTAGGGAGGGATAGATATATGTCTAAATTGCTTATTAATGACAAGATAGAAATAGAAGGTAGTTTTAATATCGAAAGAGAGTACGATAAAGACGCTAAACCGCCAATTATGTATAAAAGAGGTATATTGCAACTACCTAAATATATAGACGAAATCTTTTCTATCGAAAATGATTTATATGCTATTAATGGTGTTGAAGTATATAAAGAAGTATTTGCTTCTGATGAAAAAGATGTAGGCTATGAATTTTCTTATAAAAATTTAAGACGCAAATAAAAAAAGAGCAGATAATATATCTGCTCTTTTTAGCTAATGATTATTTAATGAAATATAGTTTTGATGTCTGTATTTTTCATCATTGTACATTCTTTTGTTATATCATATTTATTTTTTACTATATATCTATATTCAGATTGTTTTCTATGTATAATAATAAAGCCTTTTAAGATACTTTATAGATGATTTTATTTAATATGCCTACGATTATATTTCGTAGGCATATTTTCATTATAGATTTTTCCAAGCGATAATTTCTTTTAAAATATCAGTAATTTTATCTAATTCTTCATTAGATAAATCTTTTAATAAATAGTTAATATGTTGAATAGTCGCTTGTCTAACTTCCATATCACTATCGTTGTTAGGCACATCTAAAAATAATTCTGACATTGTGATGCCAAGAGCACGTGTGATTTTTTCTAGTGTTGTAATTGTTGGACTTTTTAAATTACGTTCTAAATGTCCTAAAAACACAGGATTAATTTCAGCACCTAAAGCTAATTGCTCTTGTGTCAAACTTTTTTGTTGACGGTAACCCCTTATTTTTTCACCAACTGTTTTTCTCATTCTAATATTCACCACCTATAACATTAATAAACTAATCATAATTGGACAAATGGTCTAATTACAATATACAAAAGATAAATAAACATATCTCTTTGGTATTATACTGTATTTTTCTAATTATAAATCTATTTCAGTATATTGAAAATACAACTTTATAGCAATTTTCTTTGCTTTTGGTATTAAAATATAATTTTTACAGTTATATATAAATTTATAATCATGCAATACGTATCTATTTTTACAAAGCATTAACTATAAAATTTCTTTACTAAGAAATAGATGAGCAAATGTTCATTAAAAATAGATACAAATATAAACCATAAATTGCACTATCCCCCGATAATAAAAATATGTATAATATATTGTTTTCGATATGTTTAGAATCTTTAAAGGTGTGTTTGAAAAAACTGCACCTCCTAAACTTAGAGGTGCAGCTTATTCTTATTTGTACTTATTCGTATATTATTTACGGTTAAAAGCTCTATGTGCAATATCTTTACGGTAATATACATCTTTAAAGTCAATAGTTTTTATACCTTTATATACTGTGTCTACAGCGGATTTAATATCATCACCTAAAGCTACAACACCAAGTACACGGCCACCATTAGTAACAATTTTAGTATCTTGTTTTGCAGTACCTGCATGGAATACTAAAATGTTATTTTGAGCAGCGTTTTCTAAACCAAGAATTTCGTCACCTTTACGATATTTTGCAGGATATCCTCCAGCACTCATAACAACGCAAACAGCAGCTTTGTCACTCCATTTAATGTCGCAATCAGCTAATGTACCATTGATACAAGCAAGCATAATTTCACCAAGATCGCTATCTAATAATGGTAAAACAACTTGTGTTTCAGGATCGCCAAAACGAGCATTAAACTCAACAACTTTTGGCCCTTCACTTGTAATCATTAAACCAGCATATAAGCAACCTTTATATGGATGACCTTCTTTAGCCATAGCTTGAATTGTAGGTTCTAAAATAGTAGATTTAATAGTTTTCATCAAATCTTCAGTAATTACAGGAGCAGGAGCATATGTTCCCATACCACCAGTATTTGGCCCTTTATCTCCATCGTGAGCACGTTTATGGTCTTGAGAAGGAATCATTGGGATAATTGTTTTTCCATCAGTAAAAGCAAGTACAGATGCTTCTTCACCAGCCATGAATTCTTCAATTACTACGCTATTACCAGCACTACCAAAAGCTTTATCGCACATAATTTCATCAATGGCATCAAGTGCTTGTTGTTTAGTTTCTGCTACAATAACACCTTTACCAGCAGCAAGACCATCAGCTTTGATAACGATTGGTGCTCCTTCTTGTTCAATATATGCTTTAGCTTTATCAGCTTCAGTGAAAACTTCATATTTAGCTGTTGGAATACCATATTTTTTCATGATATCTTTGGAGAATGATTTAGAACCTTCTAATTGAGCAGCTAATTTTTTTGGACCGAAAGAAGGAATACCTACTTTTTCCATATCGTCAACAATACCATTAGTCAATGGCACTTCTGGACCAACAACAACCATGTCGATATTGTTTTCTTTAGCGAAGTTCACTAAGAATGTATTATCTTCTACAGAACCAGAAACACAAGTGGCAACATCTTCCATACCAGGATTTCCTGGAACAGCATAAATTTTATTTACAAGCTTACTTTGTGCTAATTTCCAAGCAAGAGTATGTTCACGTCCACCACTACCAATAATTAAAATATCCAAAATAGAATGTTCCTCCTTATTTAAAAGAAAGCGCACTTAAAATGGCTAAAAAAGAGCATCATAAGTACGCTAATTAATTTTATTTATTTAATTGAGCAGTAAGATATTCTTGAATACAGTTATCATATTCAGATGTATGAGAAAATGCTTCTTGTGCTAATTGCATACGGAATTTGCCAGTAGTACAACCATCTTTTGCTATCATATCAGCAATTTCATCATAATGTTTAGGGTTTACTACTACTGTAACGAATTTAAAGTTTTTAGCAGCAGCACGAATCATAGCCGGGCCACCAATATCAATATTTTCTACTGCTTCAGCAAGTGTTACGTTTGGTTTTTCAATAGTTTCACGGAATGGATATAAGTTTACAACAACTAAATCGATTGGTTGAATATTGAATTTTTGCATTTGAGCTACATGGCTTTGATTGTCACGTACAGCTAAAATACCACCATGAATATATGGATTTAAAGTTTTTACACGACCATCCATAATTTCAGGGAATTTTGTTACATCACTAACGTAAGTAACAGGAATACCAGCATCGTCGATTGCTTTCATAGTTCCACCAGTAGAAATAATTTCTACACCAGCTTCATGTAATTTACGTGCAAATTCAACGATACCTGTTTTGTCAGAAACGCTTAATAATGCTCTTTTTATAGGCATAATAAAAGCCTCCTTTGGGATATTATAATTACTCATCAATAGTCACATGACGACCATCGACATGTATTTTTCCGGATATAAATAATTCAATAACTTTTGGATAAATAATATGTTCTTGTTCAAGAACTCTTGCAGCCAAAGTATCTTCTGTATCATCGTCTAATACAGGTACAGCTTTTTGCATGATAATAGGGCCACTATCCATACCTTCATCAACAAAATGAACTGTACAACCAGAAACTTTTACACCATAAGCTAATACATCTCTATGTGCATGAGCACCTGTAAAAGATGGTAATAAAGATGGATGAATATTTAAGATACTATTTTTGAACGCATTTACAAAGCACGGACTTAAAATACGCATAAAACCTGCAAGAATGACAAGATTTACATTATATTTTTTTAACTGAGCAATTAATTCCTGCTCAAATTCTTCTTTGGAAGAATATTGTTTGCGGTCAACACAAACAGCAGGAATACCAGCTTTTCTAGCACGTTCAAGAGCCATAGCTTCTGGTTTGTCAGTAAGCACCACACCTATTTTAGTTTTTAATTGATCATTATCAATAGCATCAATAATAGATTGTAAATCACTGCCACGACCTGATGCCAATACACCTAAAATAAATTGGTTATTCATTAAAAACTCCGCCTTTTACTTCTACTGTTTGATTGCCTTCAACAACATTACCGATAATATAAGATTTTTCACCTTTAGCAGCAAGGTCTTTTTGAATAGCTTCAGCATCTTCTTTGGAAACTAATAAAATCATACCAATACCCATGTTGAATACACGGTACATTTCATGCCAATCTACATTACCCCAAGACTGTAAAAGTTTGAAGATAGCAGGCATTTCCCAGCTATTAGCATCAACACTAACACCAGTACCTTCAGGTAAAATACGGGAAATATTTTCATAGAATCCGCCACCTGTTACGTGTACCATACCATGAATATCATATTTTTCAATTAAAGGTAAGCAAGTTGCAGGGTAAAGACGTGTTGGAGTAAGTAACTCTTCACCTAATGTTTTACCATTTAATTCAGGGAATACTTCACTGCCATCAAAACCTTTTACATCAAAGCAGATTTTACGAACTAAAGAATAACCATTAGAATGTACACCGCTAGATGGAATACCAAGTAATACATCGCCAGCTGCAATTTTTTCACCAGTAATGATTTTGGATTTATCAACAACACCTACAGCAAAACCTGCAATGTCATATTCGCCATCAGCATAGAAACCAGCCATTTCAGCAGTTTCCCCACCGATTAAAGCACAGCCAGATTCTTTACAAGCACCAGCTACACCTTTTACTACAGTAGCAACTTTTTCTGGTTCTAATTTACCAACAGCAAGATAATCTAAGAAATATAATGGTTCAGCACCCTGTACTAAAATATCATTAACACACATAGCAACAGCGTCTTGACCAATTGTATCATGTTTATCAAGCATAAAAGCTAAACGAAGTTTTGTACCAACCCCGTCAGTACCAGAAACTAATACAGGTTCTTGATATTTACCGCTATTTAAAGCGAATAAACCACCAAAACCACCTAAATCACCTAATACTTCAGGGCGATAAGTAGCTTTTACACTATCTTTAATTAATTTTACAGAATAATTTCCGGCATCAATATCTACACCAGAATCACGGTAAGTAAGATTTGTCTGTTTATTATCAGTCATATTAACCTCCAAAGGAAAATAGAAATTAGTTTACTTTTTTTGTTCAAATACGTATTTATCAGCACCAGTTACAGTAGTTTGGGACATTTCTACTGGATAAGCATTATTAAAGCATGCATAACACATATCTTCTGCATTTGCTGTAGTCATGGAAGCTTTTAAACCTTCAATAGAAAGGAAATGTAAAGAATCTGCACCGATAAATTCACGAATTTCTTCTACAGTTTTTGTAGCAGCAATCAATTCTTTACGTACTGATGTATCAATACCGTAATAACAAGGATAACCAATTGGTGGAGAACTGATACACATATGAACTTCTTTAGCACCAGCTTTACGAAGCATTTTTACAATCTTACCACTTGTTGTTCCGCGAACGATAGAGTCATCAACCATAATAACAGATTTTCCACGAACAGCCTCTGCAATTGCGTTTAATTTTAAACGAACTGCTGTATCACGTTTTTTCTGTGTAGGCTGAATAAAAGTACGTCCAATATAACGATTTTTAATTAAACCTTCGCAATAAGGGATTCCGGATTCATAAGCATATCCAGTAGCTGCAGTATTTCCTGAATCTGGTACAGAAATAACAATATCGCCTTTGAATTTGCTTTCACGAGCAAGCATACGGCCCATCATAAAACGAGCAGCATGAACACTTTGTCCATCAATAACACTATCTGGACGAGCAAAATAAATATATTCAAATACACAAGCAGCTTTTTTCTGTGGAGTAGTATATTTATAGGATTTTAAACCATTATCGTCGATAACTACGATTTCACCAGGTTCAACATCTCTAATGAATTGTGCACCAACAACATCAAGACCACAAGATTCAGAAGAAACAATATAAGAGCCTTCTTCTGTTTGACCAATACAAAGTGGACGGAAACCTTGAGGATCGCGAATAGCAATAAGTTTATCTTCAGTCATAATAGATAAACAAAAAGCACCTTTTACTTGTTGGATACTTTCGATAATTTTTTCTTCAATAGTTGATTTGCGAGAACGAGCAATAAGATTAACAATTACTTCTGTATCAATAGAAGTTTGGAAAATTGTTCCCTGCTCTTCTAACTGGCGACGAAGTTCCGCTGCATTAGTTAAATTACCATTATGCGCTAAACTGATTTTACCGCCGGAATAATTAGCAATTAAAGGTTGAGTATTTGCTAATAAACTAGAACCTGTTGTGGAATAACGTACGTGACCAATAGCAATATATTGGTTTTCCATATGAGGAATCTGATGGCGGAATACTTCGTTCACTAGACCCATATCACGAGTAACATCCATCCAAGCACCATCAGTAATAGCAATACCAGCACTTTCTTGACCACGATGCTGAAGAGCATATAAGCCAAGATATGTTAACATAGAAACATCTTCAGTACGAGAAAATACACCAAAGACGCCACATTCTTCTTTCCATTTATTTGACGTAATGTCAACCATTCGTTACATTCTCCTATGCATATATAATTTAATATAAACAACATCAACAAGCATTATGTATAGCTTGTAATTTTCAAATCATTATAATTCTATATAACAATACTAAGTATAAATCATAAAGATCTATACTTAGTATCATATCAGTTCTTTTTAATTATAAATTATAAAGTTTCGCCAGTTAAACGATGAAGAACTTCTTTATAAGCATCTTCAACATTACCTAAATCACGACGGAATCTATCTTTATCAAGTTTTTCATGAGTTTCGCTATCCCAGAAACGGCAGTTATCAGGGGATAATTCATCACCAAGAAGAATTTCACCTTTATATCTACCAAATTCTAATTTGAAATCGATAAGATCGATATTTTTAGTAGCAAGATATTTAGTCATGATATCATTAATTTTAAGAGACATTGATTCGATTTGATCAAGTTCTTCAGGAGTTGCCCAACCCATAGCAATAACATGGTAACGGTTTACCATTGGGTCACCTAAATCATCACATTTGTAGCAAAGTTCGATAACTGGTTTAGCCATTTTTACGCCTTCTTCAAGACCAAGACGTTTTGCTAAGCTACCAGCAGCTACATTACGAATAATAACTTCAAGAGGAACGATATCTAATTTTTTTACAAGAATTTCACGGTCATTAAGAACTTTAATAAGATGATGTTTTACGCCTTCTTTTTCTAATAAGCCAAAGAAGAAGTTTGTAATTTTATTATTTAAAATGCCTTTATCTGCAATAGTACCTTTTTTAGCACCATTACCAGCTGTAGCGTCATCTTTATAATATACTAATAATTCATCAGGATTTTCTGTTGCAAAAATTTTTTTAGCTTTACCTTCATAGATTAATTTGTTTTCCATTATAATTGACCTCCTAAAGTCATTAATCAAACTCCTAGAGATTGATTTTTTATCTTAAATTGTCGATGAATTGTATAATTGATTATGCTTGAAGTTGTTCAGCTACTTTAGCAGCTTTCTTTTCAACTTCTTCGACCATTTTTTCACGATATTCTTTAAGTTGTTTTCTTAAATTCATATCGCTAACAGCAAAAATTTCTATAGCAAAAATAGCAGCATTCTTTGCACCATTAATTGCCATAGTTGCAACTGGTATTCCAGATGGCATTTGAACAGTACTTAAAAGAGCATCCATACCATTTAATGGTGTTGCATTGATTGGTACACCAATAACAGGTAATGTAGTATAAGATGCAATAACACCGCCTAAATGTGCAGCAGCACCAGCGGCAGAAATAAATGCGCCAACACCTCTTTCTTCAGCAGAAGAAACTAGGCCACGGACTTTGCCAGGGGTACGGTGCGCAGAAGCTACGATTACTTCTGTTTCTACATTAAACTGATGTAATAAATCAACAGCCGGTTTTAAAATGGGAAAATCAGAGTCACTGCCCATAATAACAGCTACTTTCATTTAAATCATCAACCTCCTGAGTAGTTTTATTAAATAATACATAATAACTATAGCAGAATAAGCTTAAAACTTCAACCTATAGCGAACCTATAATTCACGAAATCTATACTTAATTATAAAAAAATTTATAAAAAATTTACTTACATTTTATATTATTTTTATAAATTATTTATTTTTAGCATCATAATCAGCTAAAACGTTTTCTAAAATATCAGCTGTAATTTTTACAGTATTTAAACAATGTACTTCTTTAGAAAAATATTTTGCTTTTATTTGACTACATAAACGAGAAGATAATTCTGCTTGAAAAGCTCGTACTAAATTTAACATAACAGGTTTTAAATCAGGGCATTCATGAGCTTTAGTTTCAATATATTTACTAGAAACTACACAAGCAGAGCCACTTAATGCTCCACAAATATCGCCTACTTGAAAACCGCCACCAAATCCACCAGTCATTCTTAATGTATTTTCGTCAAGATTTAAATTATAATATTCATTTCCTGCACGAATAATACTTTCAGCACAATTAAATCCTTGTTTATAATATTTTTCTGCAATATTACTTAACATACAAAACCTTCTTTCTTGCTTTTTAGCATAAAATACATTATAGCAAATCAGCGATGATTTTGAAATAAATGATAAATTCGCTATAATATTTATTGATAAGTATTTCAATAAATATAAAACAATATAAAGGGAGTATAGATAATACTATGGATAAATATAAAAATTTAGATAATAAAAATATAAAAAATATAAATATAATTGTAGAAATTTGTTGTGGAAGTTTTGAAGATGCTATACATGCTTTTCATGGTGGAGCAAAACGTATTGAATTAAATTCTGCCTTACATTTGGGTGGCTTGACGCCTAGTGTTGCTAGTTTAAAATTAGTTAAACAACATACAGATTTAGAAGTTATTTGCATGGTTAGACCTCGTGGTGCTGGTTTTTGTTATAGCGAATTTGAACAACAACAAATATTTGTAGAGGCTGAAGATTTATTAAAAAATGGAGCAGATGGACTAGCTTTTGGTTTTTTAACTATAGATAAATTAATTGATACAAAACTTACCGCAAAAATGACAAATTTAATTCATCAATATCATAAAACTGCAGTGTTTCATCGTGCTTTTGATTGTGTAAATGAACCTTTTTATGCTATGGATAAATTAATCGAATTAAATATAGATAGAATTTTAACTAGTGGTTTGCAATCAACAGCAATAAAAGGACAAGAACTATTAAAAAAATTACAATTAAAAGCTGAAAATAAAGTTGAATTATTAGCAGGTAGTGGCATTAATTACACAAATGTTATTGATTTAATAAAAAATACTAAACTAAAGCAAGTACATTCTTCATGCAAAAATTGGCAAGAAGACATAACGACTACAGGAAAATTTGTAAATTATGCTTTTAATACAGGAAAATACCAAAATCATTTTGATGTTGTTGATGAACAGCTTGTACAAAAATTAGTTTCAGCTGTAAATTCATTTTCAATTAGCTATAAAAATAATTATTAAGGAGCTTTATATGATTAATTTAACATGGCTAACATTTAGCAAAAATTTAAGCCAAGATTTAAAAATATTTTTATTTACTTGGCTTTATTTAAATTTATTACGTGTGGTAGCATTAATTACCATGAATCACTATGCACTAAATATAAATGCAATAGATATAGTTTCTACTATTTATTATGGTGCAAAAATGAGCTTAAAAACAGCAGGAATTTTATTATTATTTACTTTTTTAGTTTCTTTAATCGCTTTAATTAGTAATAAAAATTTTAAAAAATTTAAATTAGTATTAGCAAGTATTTTTTTCTTTATTACTAATTTTTTATTTATTGCAAAATACTTTTATTACAAAGAATTCCATACAAATTTTGATGAAATGATTTTTAATGCGTTAAATGATGATATGGGTGCACTTTTTCATACATTTATTGAGCAATATCACTTAATTGCTTTTAGTATAATGATTATTATTTGGACAGGTGTTTTAGTATATCTTTTAAGTGTTTATTTAAAAATTTTTAATATGAATTTTTTCAATACAAATAATAAATTTATTCGTATCGGTATAATTTTGGGATTTTTAGTTTTTGCTGTATTTATAAGATTTGGTGGTAGTTTAAATTATGCTCATTCTCTGCATTGGGAAAATTGTGCTAAAGTTCAAGATAGTTTTCTTAACGAAATGATTTTAGATGATATGCAAGCTATTTACCGCGGTTATTCGATAAAAAAACGTATTGATAATGGTGCTATTTATGGTGTGGATAAAGAAAATATTCAAAAACAGGTGGAATTTTTAGCACATAATACTGATGCTAGTGAATTAAATCAAATCGATATTTCACAAATTGATGATAATTTAGCGTATAAAGCTCAGGGAAATATTATTCAGCAAAAACAACATATTTTTATTATTATTGGTGAAAGTTTTGCTCAATGGCCATTACTTGAACAATATGCAAATTTAGGATTAGCTAAACATACACGAGCTATTATGCAAAATGAACATAGCGTCTATACTCATAATTTTATGCCAAATGGCCCTTTTACACCAATGGCGGTAAATGCTATGATTTCGGGATTATCTTATGTTGGTGTTTATCCTAATCATCAAATTGAATCATATAAACAAGTATATAAAACATCATTTGCACCACAAATTGAAAAATTAGGATATAAAACAGAATTTTGGTACTCAGGATTTAGTGGTTGGGAAAGAATCAAAGATTTTGCTTTAGCTCAAGGTTTTGATGAATTTCATTGTGCGTCAGATTTTGATTATCCTTCAGGTAATGTATGGGGTAGTGATGATTATTATATTTTTCAAAAATTACAAGAAGAAATTAAACAAAATAATAAGCCAACGGTTTATGTAATTTTAACTGTGTCTAATCATGCACCATATAGTGTGGATTTATCCGCAGAAGGTTTTCCAATAGAACAAGTACGTGCAAATTTACCACTAGAAAAACAAAATGATGAAGAATTATTAACCAAATTAGGTCATTATTGGTATACCGATAAAGTAATTGGTGAATTTGTCGAAAATATGGAAGAACTTTATCCTAAAGAAAATTTATTTATGATTACAGGTGACCATGCAGATAGAACTAATATTGAAGATATACCAACACCATTTAACCGCTATACTGTACCATTAATTATTTATGGAGATGGTATCAATAAAGAACTTTTTGCTGATAATGTAGCTGGCGGACATATAAATATCGCATCAACTTTATTTGAAATCATTGCCCCAAAAGATTTTGTATATTATAGCCTAGGAAAATCATTAACTAGAGGTGGAAATGCCAGTTTTAATGATAATTACTGGATAAATAATATAGATGGTAATATGGGACAAATGGACGGTAATGAGCCTGAATCTGTAAAACAATATATTAAAGCATGTCGCACTATTTCATGGTGGCGCATAATTAAAGGTAATAATTTAACTGAAAATAAAACATACTAAAGGAGATGAATTATTTTCCCAAATTCAAATATATGATGGATTGTATACTGAAGTGCGACACCTAAAAAAATAAAATAATATTAATTTATCAATGATAGATTGTATAATGAAGTGCGACACCTAAAAAAATAAAAAACTCATTATGAATTTTC
>CAUWIH010000046.1:0-17090 GCA_963558795.1 uncultured Megamonas sp.
AATGAAGAAGGAAATAAACAAATTTTTATATTTTTATAGATTTTTGGCAACGGGAATAGCTATGATTGGTAATTGTGCAAATTGTAAAACGCATATTTGTGCGGCGAAAGGAATTAGCTGTAAAAAAATAGATAAAGAGGAAGTTCTTGATTTATATACAGATGAAGAACGAAAAATAATGCAGGCTGCTGCTTTTGTTGAGGGTACGTATTATAGTGAATTAACTCGTCTGCAAGAAACGGTAGAATTTGCCAAACAAATGGGTTATAAAAAATTAGGACTTGCTTTTTGTATTGGTTTAAATAAAGAGGCATATTTAATAAATAAGTTTTTATCACGTGAATTTGAAGTGGTTTCTGTTTGTTGTAAAAATTGCGCGATAGCTAAAAATGAATTAGAATTAAAAAAAGTAGACCCTAATAAAGAACATGAAAGTATGTGTAATCCAAAATATCAAGCAAAATTTTTGAATGATGCAAAATGTGATTTATTTATTTCTTGTGGACTTTGTGTAGGACATGATGCTATTTTTAATCATAGTTGTAATGGCCCTGTGACTACCTTAGTAGCAAAAGATAGAGTATTGGCACATAATCCATTAGGAGCAATTTATTCACGTTATTGGCGTAAAAAATTAGGATTAATGGAACCTGGTGAAATCTAAAAAAAACAGCCCTAAAATTATTATTTTAGGGCTGACTTTTATCTAAGGCTAATACCTGTAAGAATAAGATTTAATTTATAACGGATATTGTCTTGATATTTAATCGGAAGGCTACTAAATGAGGCTGATTGAAAAAGTGAATGAAACATTTCGGAGATGATTTCGGCAGGAATATCATTTCTAAATTCGCCATTTTTTTGTCCAGATTGAATAATTTCATCAAAAATATCTTTAAATGGTAAAGGTTTTTTCATAGAAACAGGCGGTTTTATCATGATAGCACTTTTATCTACAGCACGCATAAATAATGGTAAAATAAAGCGATTTTGTTCAAGTAAATTGGCAGTATAAATTACAAGTTTTTCTAAGATTTCTGCTTGGGTAATTTGTTTATTAAGTAATTCAAGGTAATATTTGCGAATATCCATTGCTAATTGAATAAGTAAATTGCTAAGTAAATCATCTTTAGATTGGAAATAGTTATAAAAAGTACCAATACCTAGGTTGGATTTTTGCATAATATCAGCAATAGATGTATCTTTAAGTCCTTTTTGGGCAAAAAGGATAGTGGCAGATTGAATGATTGTATTTTTTGATTGAATTTTTTTTGCTTCACGTTTACTGAATGTATGTTCCAAAATAATCACCTATCTATTTATATTTTTCTAAAAAAAGTGAACGCAATTCGTTTTCTTTAGAATATATTATAAAGGTATTTGTATTTTTTCTCAAATGATAATAGTTTTTTTATTTTGCTATAAATTAATAGTGTTTTTTGCTATAATTGCAAGTAGATTTAGTATAAAAAAGAGGAATTTCGGATAAATGAAACGAGATGAAATACTGGCGGCAATAGGTATATTTCTAGGGATTGGTACAGTATCTTTAGTAGCCAAATCGATAGATAATAATATTTTACTTGCACCTTTTGGCGCAACGAGTATTATCGCTTTTTTGTTATATGATAGTGAATATGCTCAACCAAGGAACATAATATTAGGTTATATAATTACTAGTGTTGTTGGTATTACAGTAGTATATATTTTGGGACATAATTGGATAGTATATGCTTTGGCTGTGGCAATAGCAATGCTTGTAAAGTCTTGGTTTAAAGCGATTCATCCACCGTCTGCGGCTATGCCAATTATATTGCTACGAGCAAATGAGCAAGGTATAATTCATTATTTTTTTTGTGATGTAATGCCAGGAATTTGTTTATTGGTAGCAGTAGCGATTATTTATAATCGCTTTATTTTAGGAAAAGATTATCCATTATGGTGTAAAAAATAGATTTAGGAGTACTTTTGTGAAGTGGTCAAATCATAAATTAGTAACAACTGTAGTAGTTTTGGCGGGCACAGGTAATTTTTTATATGCAGCGTACAGTTTTTTGGGTAGTGTATTACCGGATAGATTAGAAGGAAAACCTCCTAAAGAAAGTAAAGCTTATTGGAAATGGCGTTCAAAGCATCGACAAACAACGCATTGGACTGTACCATATTTGTTGATTATTGCAACATTGATGTATTTGCATAAAATAGAAATAATTAATGATTGGTCATGGGAGTTGGCTAAATTTATTATTTTTGTTTGTGTGGGGGCATTATTGCATATATTAGAAGATGCTCTTTGTGGTAAAGTGCCCCTTATTTGGCGAAAACATAAGATTGGTTTAAAACTATTTAAAGTTGGAAGTTCTTGGGAGTATTTTATAAGTTATACGATTTGTGTGATAGCTTTGTATTATAGATTTATGCTTTAATAATATAAAAGGCGGTGAATTTATGAATTCTGAAAAAGTAATAGGATTTATTGGTATAGGTGTCATGGGAAAATCTATGGCAAATAATATATTAAAGGCTGGTTATAAAGTAGTAGTATATACACGTACAAAAGCTAAAGCAGATGAGTTAATTACAAATGGTGCATTATGGTGTGATAGTGTAAAAGAATTAGCTCATAAAGCAGATGTAGTCATTTCTATGGTTGGATATCCTCAAGATGTAGAAGAAATATATTTGGGTAAAGATGGTGTAATCCAAAATTTAAAACCGCAAAGTATGATTATAGATATGACGACTTCTAGTCCTAAGTTAGCAGGCAAAATTTATGAAGAAGCGAAAAAATATAATATAAAAGCATTAGATGCACCGGTTTCAGGTGGAGATGTAGGGGCTAAAAATGCCACGTTAGCTATTATGGTAGGTGGCGATAAAGAAGTATACGAAAAGGCTTTATCTTTATTTGAAGTTATGGGAAAAACTATTTGTTATTTTGGTAAGGCAGGCTCTGGTCAATATGCGAAAATGAGCAATCAAATAGCTATAGCCTCGAATATGATGGGGGTATGTGAAGCGATAGCTTATGCAAAAAAAAGTGGTCTAAATCCAGATGATGTATTAAAAGTAATCTCAACAGGAGCAGCAGGCTCATGGTCGCTTAGTAATTTAGCACCAAGAATGCTTCAAGGTGATTTTGCTCCGGGATTTTTTATTAAACATTTTATTAAAGATATGAAGATAGCTATTGATTCTGCAAATGAAATGGGACTAGATTTACCGGGATTAAAACTTGCGAAATCTTTATATGAAAAATTAGCAAAAGAAGGTTATGAAAATAATGGCACTCAAGCCTTATTGAAATATTATGATGCTAAATAAAGCTAGACAAATATTACAAAAATTTTATGGATATGATGACTTTCGAAAAGGTCAACAAAAAGTTGTTGAAAGCTTATTAAATAAACAAGATACTGTGGCAATTATGCCTACAGGAGCAGGAAAATCCATTTGTTTTCAAATTCCAGCATTATTATTTGAAGGTGTTACACTCGTTGTTTCGCCATTGATATCTTTGATGAAAGACCAAGTAGATAGTTTGCGTGAGCAGGGAATACCTGCTGTATATATAAATAGTTCGGTAAGTAAATTACAATTAACTAAAGATTTGCAAGATATATCAGCAGGTTTTTATAAAATTATTTATATAGCTCCGGAAAGATTAGTACCAGAGTATTTGCCAGAAAGTTTTAAAAGTTTAAATATAAGTATGATAGCGATTGATGAAGCACATTGTTTATCGCAGTGGGGACATGATTTTCGTCCTAGTTATAGAAATATCTTGACCTTTATTAATTCTTTGACGCAAAAACCTATAGTGGGTGCTTTTACCGCAACAGCAACACCAGAAGTAAAAGCGGATATTATAAATTTATTAGGGTTAAAAAATCCCCAAGTATTTGTTACAGGTTTTGATAGACCTAATTTATATTTTTCGGTACTTCGTGGTGAAGTAAAAGATAAATTTGTAGTGGATTATGTAAAAAAACACAGTGATGAAGCTGGCATTATTTATGTGGGGACAAGAAAAGATGTCGATGCTTTGCAAGTTTTATTAGAAATAAAAGGTATAAAAGCTGGTAGATATCATGCAGGAATGAGTGATGAGGAAAGAAATCAAGCTCAAGAAGATTTTTTGTATGATAATGTGTCAGTAATGGTCGCAACAAATGCTTTTGGCATGGGCATAGATAAACCAAATGTGCGCTATGTAATACATTATAATATGCCTAAAAATATGGAAGCATATTATCAAGAAGCAGGTAGAGCAGGTAGAGATGGACTTCCCGGAAATTGTATTTTACTGTATAGTCCGCAAGATACTCAATTACAAAAATTTTTGATTAGTAAATCTATCGAAAGTGAAGTTCGCCAGCAATTAGAATATAAAAGATTGCAAATAATGGTAGATTATTGTCATACGCCAGAATGTTTACGTACATTTATCATGCGTTATTTTGGCGAATTAGAAGTAGAAGAAACTTGTGATAATTGTAGTAATTGTAAAATTGAAGGCGAATTAATAGATATAACAATTGATGCACAAAAAGTTTTATCCTGTGTATATCGTATGCATGAACGTTTTGGTGTAAAGATGATTGCAGAAGTTTTGAAAGGCTCTAAAAATACGAAAATGGAACAATTTCATTTCAAAGAATTATCTACTTATGGGTTGATGAAAGAGCGAACAATAAAGGCAATTAGTGATTTAATTTTAAGATTAAGTGCTATGCAATATTTAACAATTACCGAAAGCCAATATCCTGTAGTAACGTTGAATGAATTATCTTGGCAGGTACTTCGTGGTCAAAAAAAAGTATGGCAAAAAATGATTGTGGTCAAAAAATCTGAAACGAAAGGTGAATTATTTGAAAAATTACGTAGCTTGCGTAAAGAATTAGCACAAAAAGAAAAATTACCACCATATATGATTTTTTCAGATAGTACATTAATGCAAATGGCTACAGAAAAACCTGTAAATATGGATTCTTTAAAACAGATTCGCGGGGTTGGTGAATTTAAATTAGCTAAATATGGAGCATTATTTATTGAGGTAATTCAAAAAAATAGAGATAAATAAGAAACTATATATCTTAAAGATATTTAGTATATATTAAGAGAAAAGAGAAAAAGGGGTAAAATTATGAATCCAATTTTGAAATTGCAAAATGGTAGTGATGTAAGAGGTGTAGCAGTAGAAGGTGTAATAGATGAACCTGTTACTTTAACACCAGAATATGCAAATCGTATTGTACAGGCTTTTGTAGTATGGCTTAGTAAAAAAAGTGGTAAACAACCAAGTGATTTAAAAATTGCAGTAGGACATGATTCTCGTATTTCTGCAGATATGCTTAAAGAGCAAGCATTAATGGCGATTGTAGCCCAAGGGGCAACAGCTGTTGATTGTGCAATGGCAACTACTCCAGCGATGTTTATGTCTTTAGTTTTTCCAGAAACAAAATATGATGGTTCAATGATGATTACCGCAAGTCATCTTCCATTCAATCGTAATGGTATTAAATTTTTTGAACCTGTAAATGGCGGTATGGAAAAAGCCGACCTTACAGATATGTTAAAAATTGCTTGTGAATTACCAGCCAAAACAGCAGATATTGCAAATGTAGAAAAATTCGATTTAGTTTCTTTATATGCGGAAAATTTATGTATTAAAATTCGTGAAGGTATAAATAGTAAAACCAATTTTGCGAAGCCTTTAATTGGCAATCATATTGTAGTAGATGCTGGAAATGGTGCAGGTGGATTTTTTGCTGAAAAAGTATTAGAAAAATTAGGTGCAAATACGACAGGAAGTTTATATTTAAATCCTGATGGGCATTTTCCAAATCATATTCCAAATCCAGAAAATAAACAAGCAATGGATGCTATTCGTGGGGCAGTATTACAAAATAAAGCAGATTTGGGATTGATTTTTGATACTGATGTAGATAGAATGTCAGCTGTATTTAGTGATGGACAAGAAGTAAATCGTGATGCACTTATTGCGATGATGGCAGCTATTTTGGTAAAAGATTATCCAAATTCTACAATTGTTACAGATTCTGTTACTTCAGATAAGCTAACTACATTCTTAGAAGATGAATTAAACTTAAAACATCATCGTTTTCAACGTGGTTACAAAAATGTAATTAATGAATGCAAACGTTTAAATGAAGAAGGCGTAGTATCTCCATTAGCTATTGAAACTAGTGGTCATGGTGCACTAAAAGAAAATTATTATCTTGATGATGGTGCATATATGGCAGTAAAACTTTTGATTGCAGCAGCAAAAACAAAAGCAGAAGGTAAGACTTTAAATAGCTTAATTGAAAAACTTGAACCACAATTTGAAACCGCAGAATATCGTTTAAAATTAAAAGGTGAAGATTTCAAAGCTTATGGGGCGAAAGTTTTAGCAGAATTTACAACACGTGCAAAAGAAAAAGGATATCATATAGTATCTCCAAACTATGAAGGTGTAAGAATTAGCTTTAAAGGCAAAGCCAATGGTTGGGCGTTACTTCGTCAATCTTTACATGACCCTAATATGCCACTTAATGTAGAAGGTAATGGCGAAGGTGATTGTGCAAAAATTACAGCAATGATGAAAGAATTATTAAGTGGTTTTGACCAATTAGATATTTCTGTGATGGGCTAAAAAGATAAATTTTGAAATAAGAAGATAAAAATTATAACATAAAAATGCACTTCAAAGTCTTAAATTAACTATTGAAGTGCATTTTTTTTAGATGAATTTATAGCATAGAACGAAAATATTGATGAAATCTTAAATCACAAGTTAATTCAGGGTGAAATGAACTAACAAGCATATTGTTTTCTTTAGCAGCAATAATATGACCATCTAATTTTGCTAAAATTTTTATGCTAGATTTAACATCTGTAATATATGGAGCACGAATAAATACTAATGGCAAAGGGGAAGATTTATCAATTTCAGGAATTAATAAATCTGTAGTAAAACTATCCAATTGACTACCATAAGCATTACGTTTAACAGTAATATTCATTGTAGCTAAATGAGTAGTTTGTTCATTTTCAATATTTTTAGCAAGCAAGATTAAGCCAGCACAAGTGCCAAATACAGGTAAACCTGAAATGATTTTTTGCTGTAAAATTTCTTTCAAGCTAAAATAATCAAGAAGTTTTCCTATAGCTGTAGACTCGCCACCAGGTAAAATAAGCCCATCAATACAATCTAAATCTTTGGCTGTTTTTACTATACGAATTTTTGTATGTGGTATTTGCAATAAGATTTCTTGATGTTCAGCAATAGCCCCTTGCATACCTAAAATACCAATTATTTTATTCATATCACATTACCAGCCACGTTTTGCCATTTGTTGTTCTTGAGGAATAGTATCTATTTCTATACCGACCATAGCTTCACCGAGATTTTCTGATATTTTAGCTAGTTTTTCAGGATCATTATAAAAAGTAGTAGCTTCGACAATAGCTTTTGCTCGTTTTTGTGGATCACCGGATTTGAAGATACCAGAGCCTACAAATACACCATCAACACCTAATTGCATCATTAAGGCAGCATCAGCAGGAGTGGCAATACCACCAGCTGCAAAATTAACAACAGGAAGTTTTCCATGTTCATGTACATAACAAACTAAATCAAAAGGTGCTCCCATTTCTTTAGCGATATGCATTAACTCACTAGATGTGGCAGATTTTACTCTATTAATATCTTTTTGCATAGTTCTAAAATGACGAACAGCTTCAATGACATTTCCAGTACCTGCTTCACCTTTTGTTCTAATCATACTAGCACCTTCACCAATTCGACGAAGTGCTTCACCTAAATTTCTAGCACCACAAACAAAAGGAATATCAAAATCTTGTTTATAGATATGATTTTCGTCATCAGCTGGTGTTAAAACTTCTGATTCATCAATATAATCAATGCCGATAGCTTGTAATATTTGAGCTTCAACAAAGTGACCAATGCGAGCTTTTGCCATAACAGGAATAGAAACAGCTTCTTTAATTTCTCGTATCATTTTAGGATCTGACATGCGAGCAACTCCACCTTCACGACGTATATCAGCAGGTACGCGTTCAAGTGCCATAACTGCAACAGCACCAGCTTCTTGAGCTATTTTTGCTTGCTCTACGTTGGTAACATCCATGATAACTCCGCCTTTGAGCATTTGTGCAAGATTTTTATTTAAATTGTAACGATTATTCATGATAGGCTCCTTTGATTGTAGTATATTAATTAAAATGATAAAATTGTATCAATACAATATTTAAATTTGCAAATTAAATTTTATAAATTATAGATAAAGGAGAAAAAAATAGCAAGAATGAAGGAGAAATTAATTGAATTTGTATCGATACAATTAGACAAAGATTTAAAAGAGCCTTTATATGTACAATTATATGAGCAAATAAAATTAATGATAAAACAGCATTTATTATCTCCAGGATATAAATTACCAGCTGTAAGAAATCTAGCTCAAAATTTACAAGTAAATCCAAGTACAGTAGTTAATGCTTACAAAGAATTAGAAAAAAATGGATTTATCTTTAGTAAGCGTGGCAGTGGAAGTTATGTGGCTGAACAAGTGATTAATACTATCGATGAATTAGAAGAGAATAATCACATTCCCATTGATTTAACTGATGATTTAAAAATTTTGCAAGGTCAAAAAAATGTGATAAATATGAGTACGATATCCTTAAATCCGGATATGATTTCCATAGAGACTTTTAAGCAAGTGGTAAATAAAATTTTGGAAAGAGACAAAGGATATGCATTTACATATCAAGATAGTCAAGGCTATTTGCCACTTCGCCAATCAATTACTCAAGAATTAGCGAAAAAAAGGATAAATACAACGCCAGAATACATTCAGATTATTTCAGGTGCGCAACAAGGCATAGATATAGTAGCACGTGCTATTTTAAAACATGGAGATATTGTATTTGTAGAAAATCCGACTTATCCAGGAGCGATAGCGGCTTTTCGTTCTTGTGGGGTGAAAATTATAGATATTAAATTGACAAAAGAAGGTATTGACTTAGTTGACCTCGAAAATAAATTAAGGAAATTTAGACCTAAATTGATATATGTGATGCCTAATATTCAAAATCCTACAGGTATATCTTATACAAAAGCTAATTGTCGCCGTTTAATGGGATTGGCTCGTTTTTATAATGCTTATATTTTGGAAGATGATTATATAAGTGGTCTTTGTTATCAAGAAAAATCGCCTATACCTTTAAAAGCATATGATACAGATGATCGAGTGATTTATATTCGCAGTTTATCAAAGATTTTCATGCCAGGATTAAGACTTGCTTATTTAATCATGCCTCAAGTATTGGCACAGACTTTATTAAATGTAAAACATATTTCAGATATAGCGACTTCTGGACTTACACAGAGAGTTTTTGATTATTATTTGCGTGAAGGATTATGGCAAGAACATTTAAATTCTATTCGCAGTGTGTATAAAACACAATTTGAATTTGCTCTTAGAATGGCAAAAAAATATTTGCCTAAAGATATAGATTATTTAAAACCACAAGGGGGATTATCTTTGTGGCTGAATTTGCCAGAGCGATTGAATGCAAGTGAGATAATTGAAAAAGCTAGAAATGAAGGGGTAATAATTTGCGATGGTGCACCATTTTTTGTACGCAATGCTCCTAATAAACAGATACGTTTGAGTTTTGCTACGTTATCTTTGGCAGAAATAAATACAGGAATAAAAATAATTCAAAATATAACTAAAGATTAAAGGGGGAGTACTTATGAAAATAGGTATTGCTGGAAACGGCAAAATTGTGCATGAAATGATAGGAGCTACAAAAAATATTCAAGATTTAGAAATTGTAGCTATATGTAGTCGACCACAGAGCAGACAAAAAGCAGAAGCAATAGCAGATAAATTTAATATCGCTAAAATATATACAGATTATAATCAAATGCTAGAAGATGGCGAAATAGATTTTATTTATGTAGCTGTAGCCAACAGTGTGCATTATGAATATACAAAAAAAGCACTAGAAGCAGGGAAAAACGTCATTTGTGAAAAACCTTTTACCATTACAGCAAAACAGACACAAGAATTAATAGATTTAGCTAAAGCTAAAAATCTATTTTTATTTGAAGCTATCACCATTTTATACGCACCAAATTATCAATATATAAAAGAAAATTTAAATCAAATCGGTCAATTGCGATATGTTCATGCTAATTATGCACAATATTCTAGCCGTTATGATCGATATTTAAATAAAGATGTAGCACCAGCATTCAGCCCTGAACATGCAGGGGGTGCTTTATATGATTTAAATATTTATAATTTACATTTTGTTATGGGCGTATTAGGCACACCAAAAGAAGTTATTTATCGACCAAACCTCGGTTTTAATGGCATAGATATTTCAGGTACAGCATTATTAGATTATGATGATTATACAGTAGTATGTAGTGCAGCTAAAGATTCTGAAAGTATCAGCGGAATTGTATTTCAAGGTGAAAAAGGCTATATGGAATTAGTAGGTGCGCCAAATGCTTGTGCGTTAGTCAAAGTTCATAAAAAAGGTGAAGAAGAAATCTTGATAAATAAAGAAAAATATAATCATCGCATGGTCAATGAATTTGTAGCTTTCACAGAAATATTTAAACAACAAGATTTAGCTACTTGTTATAAAACATTAGAACATAGCTTAAATGTAATGAAAGTATTAGAACAAGCCAGAATAAGTGGCAAAGTAGAATTTAATATTTGAGATAAACAACAGAGACATTATATAATAATGTCTCTGTTGTTTATTTATAAAAAATTTTATATTAGTTTATTTTTTTGTTAAATTTTGGAAATTATTTGAACTTTACGATTGGTCATACAAATAATATAATAAAATCAACTTAATAATTAAAGGAATATATATATTATGAAAATACGTCAAAAACTTTTATTAGAAAATTTACTTAAAGAAAAAACATTATCATTACTGAATTTAGAAAAAGAATTTGACGTTTCTAAAAAAACTTTGCAAAATGATTTTCAGGAATTAATAGATTATTTACAAATGAAAGGTTTTAGTAAAGTTATAGAAGTAAAACGTGGAAAAGTAAATTTTTTAGGTGATGAGTTTCTTTATGAAAAAATAAGCAAAGAAATTGAAATACATGATTTTTATATTTATCGTTTATCTACATCTGAAAGAGTATTGATGATATTAGCTTATTTATTTTTAGAAACAAATTATATTACAATTTCATATCTTTGTGATAGGTTATATGTTAGTAGAAGTACTATAAATTCAGATTTAATATTTGTAAAAGAATGGTGCTCTAAAAATAAAATAAATTTAATATTAAAGACCAAAAATGGCATAAAAATAGAAGAAACAAATAAAATAAAAAGATATTATTTAGTTGAGATATTAAAAATGTTATCAAATTTAAATAAAAATAATCAGTCTTTTTATCAAAATAATGAATTTTATGCACAGCTTTTTCAAGGAATTGATTTAACTATTATTAGAGCTGCAATAGTAAATGCAGAAAAAAGATTTCACTTCAATTTTTCAGATGAAATTTATCATGAATTAGTAATACAAATAGCATCATTATTATTTATGCCATTTGAAGATAAAGAAGTTATAAAGATAGACCTAAATTATAAAATTGAAAAGAAAATGGCAATGCAAATAATAAAGGATATAAAAAAAGAATTACCAATAGTATCAACAAAAAAATTAGAACAAAAAATAGCATTATATATAAAAAGTGCTACATTCCATTTGCAAATAAATAAAGAACAAAATCAGTTACCTTATATTCAGTTGATATCACAACAATTAATAAAAACTGTTAGTAATAATGCAAATATAAATTTTAAGTGGAATAAATCATTATTTACTGCTTTAATACAGCATATTTCTGGATTATTTTTTAGAAATAAATATAATATTGTAATACAAAATCCTCTAAAGGATAAATTGATTAAAGAAGAACCAGAATTATATGAAGCAATAAATTTATCTAAGGATATATTAAGGAATGTGATAGGTAAAGAAATATCTATAGATGAAATATCTTATTTGTTAATATATTTTGCTAGTGCTAAAAATGAAGCGTTAAATACAGTAAAATCAAGTATTCCTCAAATATTAATTCTATGTAGCACAGGACAAGGAACAGCTCAGATTGTAAAAAATAATTTAAAAAAATATTTTTTATTTAATATTAAAGGATTAATAGCAGAACATCAGTTAAATTCGATAAATACAGAAAATATTGATTTTATAATAAGTACTATACCATTAATATCTAAAGTACCTCATATACAAGTAAATCCTATGTTAAGGTTGAAAGATATATATGCAATTTATCAATTAATGTTTAGTTTAGGATTTAGTCCTCCAATAAATAATATTTATTTAAATCAAGAAAATCAATCAGATTTAGCTAAACAAACATCTAATTTATTGATACAGTATCAAAAAAAAGAAGATGAAGGTATTTTATTAGAAAAATTAAAAAAATTGATATCTATATATAGTGATAATAAACAAAATAAAGGAGATATACAGTATATGTTAAGTGAGCTATTAACTAAAGATAATATTAGATTAAATGTGGTAGCTAAAGATTGGAAAGAAGCAGTAATAGCTAGTGGAAGTATTTTAGAAAATAATGATATAGTAGAGCATCGTTATGTGGAAGCTGCTATAAAAAATGTTATGGATTTAGGTCCTTATATAGTAGTTACTAAAGGTGTGGCGATACCACATGCTAACAGTAATTTAGGTGTGAATAAAACGGCTATTTCCTTAGCTAGATTAAAAACACCAGTATGTTTTGGTAATCCAGATAATGACCCTGTAAATTATGTATTTACTTTAGCTACAGTAAATTCAACATCACATTTGAAAGCATTACAAGATTTAGTAAGTTTATTAGATAGTGAGCAGTTTTATGATGTCATAGATAAAGCTATATCACCTGATGAAATTATAAAATATATTAAAAATTTTGAAAAAACAAAAGGAGAGGATTAATTATGAAAAAAGGATTAGTAGTATGTAGAACAGGTATGGGAAGCTCAATGATGTTGAATATTAAATTAAAATCAGTTATTGAAAAATGTAATTTTCCAATAGAATTACAACATGATGTTTTGAGTGGTGTAGATAGTTATCATCCAGATCTAGTTATTGTAATGGAAGATTTAGTAGAAGATTTTCAAGATAAAGATGTTTATTGTATTGGAATTAGAGATATTATGGATACTAAATATATGGAACAAGAAATGAGAAAATATTTAGTATCTTGTGGCGAAATTTAATTTTAAGTTCTATTTAAGGGGGTGCTAATTATATGGAAATATTGAATTTTATAGTTTTTGGAGTATTAGGACAAGCCTCTTTATTAGTTGGCATGATCTCTTTGGTAGGTCTCATTTTACAAAAAAAATCGGCAACAAAAGTTTTATCGGGAACGTTAAAAACTATAGTGGGATTTGTAATATTTGGTATAGGTTCGGCTGCTGCAAGTGATGCTTTAACAGCATTTCAGGAATTATTTACAAGGGGATTTAATGTAAAAGGGGTATTACCATTAGCTGAAGCAGTAACAGGAATGGCACAAACCAAATTTCCTATGGTAATTGCTTTAGTTATGGTTTGTGGTTTTGCTTTAAATTTAGTGGTAGCAAGATTAACACGGTTTAAAAATATTTTCTTAACTGGACAACATAATTTGTATTTAGCTGCAATGCTTACAATTTTATTTCAGTATTTTGGTATGAGTAATACAGTGACAGTGGTTTTAGGATCAATATTATTGGCTCTTTCAGCTGCTATTTATCCAGCGATAGCACAAAAATATATGAGAAAAATTACTGGTAGTGATGAAATTGCAATCGGTCATTATTGTACAATAGCATATGCTCTTTCAGGTTGGATTGGAGAAAAGATAGGTGATCCTAATAAAAGTACAGAAAAGTTAAAAATGCCAGGATGGCTATCTATTTTTAAAGATTATGTAGTTTCCATTGCAGCAACAATGTCAATAATATTTTATATAAGTGCATTAGCAGCAGGACAAGAACAGGTAGAAGAATTAGCAGGTGGAATGCATTGGCTTATTTATCCATTTATGAAAGCGTTATTATTTACAGGTGGAATGTATGTAATTATAACAGGGGTAAGAATGTTTATTGGTGAAATTTTACCAGCATTTTTAGGTATTTCAGAAAAATTAATTCCGAATTCTAGACCTGCACTTGATTGTCCGGTTGTTTTTCCATATGCACCAACGGCAGTTATTTTAGGTTTTATTAGTGCATATGTAACAGGTTTAATCTGTATGTTTATATTTGCACTTATAGGTATGACTATAATTATACCAGTAGCAGGACCATATTTCTTTATTGGAGGAACGGCTGGTGTATTTGGCAATGCTTCTGGAGGAATAAAAGGAGCAATAGCAGGTTCAGCATTAGCTGGCTTATTAATAGCTGTAGGTCCGGCTGTTATGTATAATGTATGTGATTCTGTTGGTTTGGTAGGAACTTGTTTTCCAGAAACAGATTTTAATTTCTTAGGATATATTATTTATACAATTGGTAATATTATTAGTTGATTTTAAGTAGAATAAGGAGTTGTTTATTTTATGAGAAATAAAACAGATATAGCTAAGTTAGCTATGGATAATAGAAAACGTATTATTGATATGATATATTATGCAAAAGCAGGACATCCAGGTGGTTCATTATCGATTATCGATTTACTTACTGCAATATATGAATTGGATGTTGATTTTTCTAATAATCCTCGTACTAGAGTAGTATTTTCTAAAGGTCATGCAGTTCCTGCTCAATATGCAGTATTACATCAAAAAGGTTTTATTTCTGATGAAGAGATGCATACTTTTAGAACAATTAATTCTAGATTACAAGGGCATCCACATATTTTAGATATTCCTGAAACTGATGCAACAACAGGACTTTTAGGTCAAGGTTTATCTTTAGCTGTAGGTATGGCTATTGCTAAGAAAAGAAATAATGACCTACACCATGTATGGGCTATTGTTGGTGATGGAGAAATTCAAGAAGGTCAGATTTGGGAAGCTTTAATGGAAGCACCTCATTATAATTTAGATAATTTAATTTTAGTTGTAGATTATAATAAATTATCATCAAGTGGTTCTGTAAATCAAGTTATTAATTTAGAACCATTAGATAAAAAATTAGAAGCTTTTAATTGGGATGTATATGTAATAGATGGACATAATTTTGATGATATTTTGAAAGTTATTGAATTAACAAAAAAAGGGACAGGAAAACCGATTGCTATTATAGCTAATACAATAAAAGGCAAATGTGTTTCATTTATGGAAAATAATCCTAAATGGCATAGTTCTCCATTAACTGATGAAGAATATAAAATTGCTATAGAAAATATTGAGTCTGCCAAGGAGGCTATCTAATTATGGCTAATGAAATTTGTTTACGTGCGCAAATTGGTGATATTTTACTAGAATTAGGAAATGATGAAAGAGTTTTTGTATTAGATACAGACCTTGCAAAATCAACAACTGCTATAAAATTTGGTCAGAAATATCCTGAACGTTTTTTAGAAATGGGAATTGCTGAACAAAGTACAATGTCAGTAGCTACAGGATTAGCTATTGAAGGAAAAATTCCGTTTTATATTAGTTTTGCTTTATTTACAACAGGTACAGTTTGGACACAGCTTCGTCAAGCTTGTTATAGTGGGGCAAATGTAAAAATAATGGGAACTCATCCAGGAATTGATGATGGTCCAGATGGGGCAAGCCATCATGCTAATGAAGATTTAGCGTTAACTAGAACTTTGCCAACAATGACAGTATTGGTGCCTAGTAGTTTAGAGGAATTAAGAGATTGTATAAAATTAGCCGTAGAACATAATGGTCCAATGTATATTCGTGTATCAAGAGATACTGTTCCTGTATTAGATGTACCACATATACCTGTAGAGATTGGTAAAGCTGTTATTAAATATGATGATGGTAATGATTTAGCAATTTTATATGAAGGAACTGCAACAAAAGCTGCTTATGAAGGATATTTAAAATTAAAACAAGAAGGTTATAAATGTAAATTAATAAATATGATGTCAATAAAACCAATTGATAAAGAACTTTTACAGAATTTATTTAAGACAGTAAAAGGCATTATTACTGTAGAAAATCATACAGTTATAGGTGGATTAGGTGGTGCTGTGGCGGAAGTTATGGCTCAGGGTGATATACATTGTAAATTATCAATGGTTGGTATAGAAGATGTTTTCACAGAATCAGGAGCTTTAGGAGCATTGAAAGAAAAATATGGCATTTGTGGTGAAAATGTAAGATATCATGGAGAAATGCTTTTAAAATAAGATATCCCTATAAAAAATAAAATATATTTAATCAAACAGCAAAAAGGAAGATATTTATATCTTCCTTTTTATCTTGTAACTTTATTATTAATAGTAGTTAAATATAATAAACTACTATTAATAAATATGTCATAAATAATAGATAATATATATTAAAATAATATTTAAATATGTTTTTGGATATATTATTAAATTGTTAATATTTGATTAGATAGTTTATGGAGAAGTAGTGTTAATACATAATAATAAAATAGTTTAATAATTAGTAGGGTAATGATAGTTATTATACATAGAGATTAGTTTTATAATAATATTGTAAAGAAGAAAAACTATTTTTTATGAGTTATGACCACTATTAGTAAAAACATAATTATATCATCAATGATTTCTCTAAAAAACAAAGTTGGAATATTTTTATGATAATTAAAATAATAGTTACTTCAATAATATTGCAGATGAAAATAATTTTTTCAGTAGATATGATTATATTGATTTTTTAATTATCATATTTATAATGTTAAATATAAATATTGATAATATAGTAAAAAGAAGGTCTCAATTAAATATCAACTTATAGTTAAACTATATATATTATTGAAATAAGAATAAATATATGTATATACGTATTGTGCTAGTTAAAATTTTTACTTGCAAAAAAAGTTCAACAAGAGTAC
>CAUWIH010000047.1:0-17043 GCA_963558795.1 uncultured Megamonas sp.
AGAATATTTTGTCAAGAACTTTTTTATTTATTTTTTTAATTCTTTTCAAATATTCATTTGTGTGTTGCCCTCTCGTTGAGTGCTTAACTATTATATCTATCTTTTTCATCTTTGTCAACACTTTTTTATAAATTATTTTTAGTTTAATCTATTTTATAAAAAAGTAAAAACAGCATATATAATATATGCTGTTTAATTTATCAATTTATTCTACTTCTTTTATTCCTTCTAATCTAGCTTGTTTACGTAATTTAGCAATTCTATCTTCAGTTAATGGATGTGTACTAAATAAATTAGCTAAAGATTTTCCTGAGCCTGCAAACGGACTAATAATAAACATATGTGATGTTTCTGGTTTTGCATTAGGCATTTCACCATGTTTTGCAAAATAATCTATTTTTGCTAAAGCATTTGCTAAATATAGCGGATTGCCACAAATACGACCACCTTCAGCATCTGCACTATATTCACGCGTTCTAGAAATAGCCATTTGAATAATCATCGCTGCAATCGGCGCAATAATGGCTGTAGCCATTAATACTAGTGGATTAGAACTTTCTTCATCATCATTACTACTACCAAAAATAGCAGCAAATTGCGCAACATTTGCTATCATAGATATTACACCTGCAATAGATGCTGCTATTGTACTTATTAAAGTATCTCTATGTTTTACATGAGATAATTCATGACTTATAACACCTGCTAATTCATTGTAATCTAATGCTTGCATTATACCTGTTGTTACTGCCACTGCCGCATGCTCTGGATTTCTTCCTGTGGCAAAAGCATTTGGTTCATCTGCTTCAATTATACATACTTTAGGCATAGGCAACTGTGCTCTTTTAGCTAATTTTTCTACTAAATCATAAAGATTTGGTGCTTCTTCACGTGTAATTTCCTGGGCATTATAAGCTCGTAAACAAATACTATCACTATTCCAATAAGCATAAAAATTCATTCCTAAGGAAATCATTAACATTATCAAAGCGCCTGTACTTCCTGCTACAGCTCCACCAATTGCAATTAAAATACTTGTCAACGTCGCCATTAATAACGTTGTTTTTAACATATTCATAAAATATCCTCCTAATAATCTAATAAGTTAACATTTACAACTTTTATGATTTTTAAACCAACCAAAACTTAATACCATAACTACTAAAATTACTTTGATTATCACATTCCATTCTATTAAATAATTACCAATAACTCTATCCATAACCATCATTTCCGCTGCAGTATACGCTAATATACCACCACCTAAATATACAAGACCTGGCAATTTTTTCATTATCATCATAAATAACTGTGCACCGCATAATACTATTGGTAAACTAATCATTAATCCACAAATAATTAAACTCCATTTACCTTCAGGTACCATATTGGCTACACCAGCTAAAGACAATACATTATCTAAACTCATAATAAAATCTGCAATAATAATGGTTCTAACTGCCGCCATCAATGTTGTTGGTTGTTTACCTTCAAATTCATCATCACTATGGTCAACTAATAATTTTACTGCTATATATAATAGCAATATACCGCCAATAAATTGCAAATAAGGAAAGCCCAATAATTCTGTAGCAAATAAAGTAAGGATAACTCTTATTACTACCGCTCCCATACAACCAATTATCATCGCCTTTAATCTTTGTTTATCGGGAAGCCGTTTACATGCCATGGCTATTAAAATAGCATTATCCCCACTTAATATTAAATCCAATAATAGAATACTTCCTAAGGCTGCAAACCATGCGGCTGTAAACATACCATCCACTTTTTCATCGCTTCTTTCTTCTTTATAAAAATCAAAAAGACCTTGCTTCGTAAAATTATCTACGAAACAAGGTCTTGCTTACACATTTTAATGTCGATTATACCGGAGCTATTACTCGTATTGACGATAGTAATCGTTCAGCTACTCCCCTTGTGAGTATTTGCTTTGTTACTAATATATCATATTCACTAATTGCCTGCAATATTTCTTTTGAATACCAGCGAATATTTTATATTTATTTTACTATTTTACCATTACTACATAATCTTTTTTACGTGGTATAGGTTTTGGCAATTCTCCATCAGCATAACCTAATACACAATGAGCTACACCTATATATTCTCCCTCAACACCCCATTTTTTTAACAAATCTTGGCCTTCTTTAGTTGCAAATTCTTCTTTTGCTCGATGAATCCAACATGATGCAACGCCTACACTATGTGCTGCTAACATCAAATTCCCCATAACCAAAGAACCATCTTCTACAGCTGTTGGTCTATTTTTATCAGCCAATACCAAAATTACAGTTGGGGCACCATAAAATGGGTCAAAATCTACACCTAAAATTTCAGCATTCCATTTAGATAATTTAGCTATAATTTCTGGATTTTGAATAACTACCATTTTAGGCGATTGCATATTTCTTCCTGTTGGTGCATATTCACCAGCTGTTAATATCGCATTTAACTGTTCATCTGTAATTTGTTCAGACTTAAATTTACGACAAGAGCGTCTATTCATCATTTCTTGTATAAATTCATTAACCATATTTCTTTCCCCTTTATCATTTCTCTAAATTTTTCTTTAGATACTTTTTTATTTCTCTATTTTATATCCAAATCCTGTATTGTTTTTTATAAAAGTAACAATCGACCTATATTTTAGTGAAAATCGCCACTAGCTATGCTACGTATTATCTACTATTATAAAGTTAATAAACATCTTATATTTATTCGAATAAATAAAAATCTACTTAAAATATAAGGAGCTTTTTATGTCTACTATATCTCAATCTTTGACAACTGCCTCAAACTCTTTTTCATCTATTATTTTAAAAATAGTTATTATTTCTTGTGTGGCAGGTTTATTATTTGGCTATGATTCAAGCGTTACTAATGGTAGCTTAATTTTTATGGCTTTACCCACACAATTAAATTTATCAGCTTTTGCTGAAGGTTTAGTTACTAGTTCTTTACTATTTGGTGCTATTTTTGGCAGTTTATTTGCTGGCCCTATTGCTGATAAATATGGTCGTAAAAAAGCTTTAATTTTAATGGCTATAATTTCATTTATTTTTCGCTTTGGCTGTGTTTTTGCTTTTACAGCTTCAATGATGATATCCTTTCGTTTTATTTTGGGTATATCCATTGGGGGTATCTCTGTTATCGTACCTATGTATTTAGCTGAAATGGCTACCAGTAAAGACCGTGGTAATTTTATTGCTTTATATGGTCTAATGATTATTGTTGGTCAATTTTTAGCATTTTTTGTCAATGCTCTTTTAGGTAATCTTTACGCTTTTATGGACGATATTTGGCGTTACATATTTGCTATATCTTTTTTACCTGCAACTATTCTTTTAATCGGAATCTTAAATCTTCCCGAAAGTCCTCGTTGGCTAATTGCTTCTAATAAATTAAATGTCGCCTCATTAATTTTACAAAAAATTCGCCCAGAACAAACAGCCAAAGAAGAATTTCGTACTATTAAAAATCTTGTAGATTCTGAAAAACATTTAGCCAAAGCAAGTTTTAAAGAAATCTTAACTACTCCTTGGATTCGTCGTTTATTATTTATTGGTATGGCTATCGCGCTTACTCAACAAATTACCGGTGTAAATGCTATAAATTATTATGGCACAAAAATTTTATATGATGCTGGTTTTAATCTAAATGGTGCATTAATCGCCAATACCGCTAACGGCATAATCTCTATTGTTGCTACTCTTATTGGTATGCACTATTTAAATAAAGTTGGTCGTCGCAAGATTTTTCTTACAGGATTAATCATGGCTACTATTATTGAATTTTCTATTGGTATATTTACTCTTATTTTTTCTAATCAAGATTATTATGCCTATATAGTTTTTGGCTTAATTCTTGTCTTTATGACTTTTCAACAAGGCTGTAGCTCTTTAGTTATTTGGATTTTAATGTCTGAATTATTTCCTTTACGCTTACGTGGTATTGGTCTTGGCACTATAACACTTGTTTCTTGGGTTTCTAATTTCTTAATTGGCTTATATTTCCCTTCACTTATTAATACTATTGGCACTGCTATGACTTTCTTTGTTTTCGCACTTTGTGGCTTGATATTTTCTCTCATTATATTTAAATATTGCCCTGAAACTAAAGACCGTAGTCTGGAAGAACTTGAATATAAATTTCGTCATTATCAAACTATTGATTGCCGTAAATAAAAGCAAAAGATGTACTTATAATAAGTACATCTTTTTATTTCTCTAAAATATTATTTATTAATAAATTTACTTCATATTCTATTTTTTCAATGTCTGATTTATGTTCATCTACTACATCTTGCATAGATTCTTTCATTTCTTTGACTTTTTGCGTTGCTTCATCTATTTTTTCTAGTTTTACATCTGCTTCATTAATAATTTCTTTAGCATGATTTAATTTTTGCTCAAAATCATTTACTTCATCATTTAGATTTTTATCTGTTTTATTTATATCTTGATCTGTTTGTTTATCTAATTTTTGATTATCATTTACATCGATTTTTTCTATTACACTAGAACTCTGTTCATCTTTATTTATCGGCATATTCCAAGTATACGCTAAATAAAAGCCTAAAATTGCAACCACAATAAAACTTAGTATTACCAAAAACTTTTTAATAATATTTTTTAATTTATTTCCTAATTTATTCACTTTATTTTTCTTAGATTCACTATACACTGCAGGTGATACATCTTCGATTTTTATTTTATTGGATTTTGCCCTTTTTTCCTCTTTTGTATTTAACTTATTATCTACATATCCACCTTGAATATTATCCTCAGTTGTAGTTTCTTGATTAATATTTATATTATTGATCCTTTGATCTAGTTGCTCCATTTCTTCCTTTGTCAAAAATCTAGTAGGTTCATCATTTCTGGTTATTCCTACTTTATTCATTTTATTTTTATTATCATTATCCAATAAAATCACCTTACTTAATTAATATTATTTATTTTTCATAGCTAAATGCTCTTTTTCTAAAGCATTGCATACTTTTTCTACTGTCCAAAAACGATTAAACATAGTTACCATAGCTTTACAAATAGGAACTTCAATATTTTGTACTCGCATTTGTTTTAATACATTATCAAGTCTAGGTTTAGAAAAATTATGCAACATCATTAATTCATAGCCAAAACTAAAATTTTTATCAGTTGTTGCCACCGCTTTAGTAAAACCTTTCAATTCAAAAATATACCCTATTTTTTGATAATATTCTTCTTTTGGTAAAACTTTCACTTGTATATTCATTTTTTCTAATAAATCTTTTATTTCACTTACTCTATCATCAGTAAAATTATATAATAAAATCATTTCTTGTATATTCTTTTTCATAATAATAATTCACCTCTTATTTAATTATAAATTATGAATACTATTTAAACAAGAATGTAGTTTTACCTAAAAAAGCCTCTAATTTTAATAAATTAGAGGCTTTTTCTTATTTTATTTGTCCTTCAATACGTTTACTTAATAAATTTGCTTCATGTTCCATTGTTTTTGCTTTCTTTAGACTATCTGTTGCTTCTCTCAATGTTTTTATATCTTTATTATCTAACCATAAAGCATAATTTTTATAATAATCTATCTTACTTTCGCAAACTTTTAAACGTAAATTGTGTAATGTCTCAGCTGCTTTTGGTACTTCCACAGCTTTTAATGCTGTTTGCAAATCTTGTAATTGTGGTAAAATCTGATTATTTATTTCTTGTTTTAAATCTGCTCTAGTTTTATCACTACCCAAGTCGCCCAAACTTAATACAGCATTTAATTTAGCTTCATTTTCTGCTAAAATTTTTTCTTTATCAAAAATAATAACAGCCGTTTGACTTAAATAATTTTTTATATATTCTTGTCTACTAGATTCTAGTTCTTTAATAAATTCATCAAAATTATCTACACTAACAATTTTCCAATAACCATCAGCTTGTTCTTCTAAAGTAACATCAAATATAAATGCTTTATTCATTTCTGCCTGCATTGCCTTTATTTGTGCTTTTGCAGTACCATTATCTTTATTCACATCTATATTTTCTATTGATTCAAAACTTAAATCAGCTATTCCAGACTGAACCAATATCATATCTGAATCAATCATTGCACCTTGACCATCATCTGTTAAATTACCAGATTGCCAATTACCTGTTTTTACAAAATTGTTTAGTCCTTCTTGTAAGCTTGCGTTTAATGGTGCTTTAAACATTGTTGCTAAACTATTCATTGCAATTTTAGCTTCTTCTGGTAAATTAGATTGAGTCGCAATTATGCCATCTACCATATTATTGGTTACACCAGCAACCACACTATCTACATCAACATATTTATTAAATTCATTTATATCATGATTGTCTACTGCTTCTTGAACAGCTTTTAAGGTATATTCTGGTGTTTTCACATAAAAATTAAAATATGCTAAACTCCCACCTATGATAATAAGTACTAATAATATAGCTGCAATAAAAATTTTTAGTTTGGCACGCATCGATAATATCATAAGTTTTTCCTCCGTCGTAATAAAATTAATTTATAATACCTATATTCCTTCTATCTCAATTATGTCATCTATTTTCTTGTTATGCAATACTTTCTCTATAGATATTCTAAAATATAATATTAATAGATTGACACTATCGCTTAAGTACCCTATTATATTGTATGAACTTAATAATTTATTATATTTAATTAATAGAGGTGTGCTTGGTGATTGGAATTGTAATTGTTTCTCATAGCCCGTTAATTGCTGATGGAACTAAAGAACTCGCACTCCAAATGGCAGACCCCTCCCTGAAAATCATGGCTGCAGGTGGCACTTCTGATGGAAAACTCGGCACAGATATGAAAAAAATAAAATCTGCTATCGAAAAAGTAAATGGTCCTGAAGGTGTGTTAATCCTTACTGATTTAGGAAGTTCTGTTTTAACTACCGAAATGGTCATTGACATGATGGACGATGATGATAAAGATATTAGTAAAATTCAAATTGCTAATGCTCCTTTAGTCGAAGGTGCTGTCGTTGCCGCTGTAGAGGCTTCATTTAGTGATGATATTTTTAGTATAAAGAAAACGGTAGAAGGTATCATTATTCAAAAAGTTCCATTATAAAATAAAAAGCTGTACAAATTGTACAGCTTTTTATTTTATATTTCATTTTTGTTACGCACTAATTTATTACGAATTAATGTAGCTCGTTGTTCTCTTATCTTCTTTAATTTAAAAATAACCATTGGTACTACCATCATCGGAATACCTGCATATAAAGTAGAACGTAAATCATCAGTAAAAGCTATTACTAACAAACAAAATACTTGTACCCATATACCAAACAATGTCACATAAGGGAAAAATGGGGTTTTGTATTTTAATTCATTTACTCTATTTGCCGCCATCATTTTTTTACGAAAATTATATTGACTCCAACAAATAGAAATCCAAGCCATTGCGCCTGTAAATCCAGAAACAGCTAATAAATAAGTATATGCTGTTTCACTTGTATCTAATGTATACAACAAAATTACTATCCAACAAGCACAAATAGATACGATAATCGAATTTTGTGGCACACCATTATGATTTAATTTACCTAAAAATCTAGGTGCCATTTTATGTTTAGCAAGTCCATGTAAAGCTCTACCTGCACCATATAATCCTGAATTAGAACAGGATATCGCCGCTGTAAGAATGACAAAAGCGAACATATATCCTAGCCAATCAAATCCATAACGATGAAGTGCTGCCGCAAATACACTTTCAGTCAAAGTAGCTTCATCCCATGGTAATATTGATATTAATAGCGTAATCGGAATAATATATAAAGCAATAATTCTCCAAGTAACATTACGTACTGCTATCGGAATACTTTTTGCTGGTTCTTTACATTCACCGGCCGCTAAACCAATTATTTCTGACCCTTGGAAATTTACTAAAATAATTACCATTGTCATAATAATTGCCCAATAACCGTTCGGTGCAAAACCTCCACTACCAAGCAAAATTTTTGTACCAATAGGCTCACCTGTTTCACCAGCCCAGCCCATACATATAGCAAATGCTACTATACTAAAGACAACTAATGCGATTATTTTTATTATTGATAACCAAAATTCACTTTCACCAAACTTACCTACACTGAATAGGTTTATAAAGGTAACAACCAGACCAAATGATACAGCCCACCACAACTGACTGACCTCAGGTACAAACTGATTCATGATAATCCCCGCTGCAATCATCTCTGCAGGTACATAAACAATCCAATTAAGCCAATATGCCCAACCAACACCACATGCCCAAGTTGGTGATATATGGTCATTCGCATACGTGACAAATGAACTTGACACCGGCTGAGCCACTGCCAATTCAGCTAAACATAGCATAACGCACAAAACTACTACTCCGCCCAACAAATAAGCTAAAATAGAAGCTGGACCTGCTTGTTCCAATACATAACCAGTACCCAAAAAATAACAGCTACCAATAATCCCGCCAAGGGATATAAGCTGTATATGTCTGTTTTTCAGACCCCTATTCATTATAGGTTTGTTGTTCATCTCCTTAATAACACAACCTTTCTTATATTAATACATAAATAATGATTATATATTTTAAAAATATATATTTATGTTACAAAAATAATACTACAAAACTATTTATTTTACCATATAAAAAATAAAAAATTTATACAAAATTTATAAAGATTTATAAATTTTTTCAGTTAAATTATACTATAATAAAACTGAGGTGAAACCATGCTTGAATATAAAACTATAGAAAACTCTTATTTTACCGAATGGGAAATCAGTAAATCAAGATTTTTAACTTATCTAAAACACGTTGAAAATGAAACTGATGCACAAGAATTTATTAACAGTATCAAAAAAAAGCATTTTGATGCTCGTCACAATTGCTCTGCTTATATTATAGGTGAACGCAGTGAAATTCAAAAATCTAGCGATGACGGTGAACCAAGCGGTACTGCAGGCTCTCCTATGCTTGAAGTACTCAAAAAAAATGAACTTAGTGATATCGTCGTTGTCGTTACACGCTATTTTGGCGGTATCAAACTTGGTGCAGGTGGTCTTATTCGTGCTTATGGTAAATCTGTCACACTTGGTCTTGAAGTTTCTCAAATTGTAAAAAAATCTATTTTTAATTGTTATCAATTAGAAATAAACTATGATTTACTCGGCATGCTTGAAAACTATCTTCATCAAAACGAAATTCGTATTCAAGACAAAGCCTACACTGATAAAGTAATTTTTACTATTTTATTACCACAAAATCTCACTGATTCTACACTCAAAGATATTATTAATCTCACTGCTGGTCGCTGTAATATTCATGAATTAGAGCCTATTTATTTAAATATTCCCGTATAAAAAAATCCTTAGTAACTATATTTCAGTTGCTAAGGATTTTTTTATATTATCTATTATTTATTAGCTTTACGGAATTTTTCCATAAAATCAACAAGTGCCTGACAACCTTCAAGTGGCATTGCATTATAAATAGATGTACGCATACCACCTACAGAACGATGACCTTTTACTCCACCTAAACCATGTTCTAAAGCTTCTTTAGCAAATTTCTCTTCTAATTCTTTACTTGGCAAACGGAAAGTTACATTCATTAAAGAACGACTATCTTTATCTGCATGACCTACATAAAAGCCATCACTATTATCAATAGCATCATATACTAACTTAGCTTTTTTGGCATTGCGTTTTGCCATAGCTTCAAGCCCGCCATTTGCTTTTATCCAAGCCACTACTTTTCCTACCATATAAATACCAAAAGCTGGCGGTGTATTATATAAGGAATTTTTCTTCAAATAAGTATCATAACGAAGCATTGTTGGTACTTGTTCTGGAGATTTTTCGATAAATGATTTACGTGCAACAACGACTGTAACACCAGCAGGACCCAGATTTTTTTGTGCTCCAGCATAAATTAAGCTAAACTTAGAAAAATCTACTCGACGAGACAACATATCAGAAGACATATCCGCAATAAGTGGTACATTTCCTGTTTCTGGTACATAGTGATATTCTGTTCCATAAATAGTATTGTTATAACAAACATGTAGATATGCTGCATTATCACTTAATTTTATTTCATCTTGAGTAGGTACATGTTTAAAATTAGTCTCTTTACTTGATGCTACAATTACTCCACGATTTAATAATTTTGCTTCTTCATATGCTTTTGTAGCAAAACTACCAGATAATACATAGTTTCCCACTTTACCATCAACAGCAAAATTTTGAGGTACCATAGTAAATTGCATACTTGCGCCACCTTGGCAAAATAAAACCTCATAATCATCACCAAGCCCCATAAGCTCTTTAATATCTGCTTTAGCCTGATTATGTACTTGTTCATATTGTTTAGAGCGATGACTTATTTCTATAATTGACATTCCACTTTGAGCAAAATTCAAAAATTCTGCTTGAGCTTCTTGTAAAACTTCTAATGGTTGCATTGCTGGACCAGGATTAAAATTATAAATACGTTTTTCCATTCCTAAAACCTCCTAAAATATATATCTGTTCTACTATATTATATATACAATTCTTTTCATATAGACATTAAGATATATTTTATATACATTTTGATAAAAAAAACTAACTATTTTTGTTTATCAAAAACGATATGTTAATTTTACTGCTACAAAAGCATTATAGTCAAGCAAAAATACAAAAATAAAACTGAAAAGATGTAAATGTATTTTCTTTTATGTGTAATCAATTTATTTAGAAATTCTACATCATAAATCAAATATGTTATAATATTAATACAACGCTTTCATAAAATTATATATTTAGCAAAAATTTAAAAGTTTAAAGGATGGAACTATATATATGCGTACAAATGAAGAAACTCAAGATATTACACTTCTTGGACAAAAAAATGTAAAATATGATTTTAATTATCGTCCAGATATTTTAGAAACATTTGTTAATAAACACCCTGATCATGATTATTGGGTAAAATTTAATTGTCCAGAATTTACCACACTTTGTCCAATTACTGGGCAACCCGATTTTGGTACTATTTATATTTCTTATATTCCTGATGAAAATATGGTTGAAAGTAAATCTTTAAAATTATATCTATTTAGTTTCCGTAATAATGGTGACTTTCATGAAGATGTAGTAAATATTATCATGAAAGATTTAATTAAATTAATGAACCCTAAATATATCGAAGTTTGGGGCAAATTCTTACCTCGTGGTGGAATTTCTATTGATCCTTACACAAACTATGGCCGTAAAAATACTAAATATGAACAATTAGCTCAAACTCGTTTTGCTAATCATGATTTATATTCATTAGATAAAGTGGATAATCGTTAATTCATAAATTTATTACTAAAATTATTACTTCTAAATTTAATTATTTTAAGGAAGTGTTTCTTATGCTCCAAGTGTATACTGGCAACGGAAAAGGTAAAACTACTGCTGCTATTGGCCTTGCTATTCGTAGTCTTGGTGCTGGCAAAAAAGTTTATATTTGTCAATTTATGAAAACTTTAGCATATAGCGAGCAAGATATTTTAAAAAAATTTAGTCCTCAATTAAAATTGGTTACTAGTGGCAAACCTTATTTTATTGCTAAAGAAGGAATGTTAACCAAAGAAGAAATTGCCGCATGGGGTGATAAAATAAAAATTTATCCTCAAGGCAATCCGCCAAAAGATTATGTAAAATTAATCGACAATAGTCTAAATAATTTATTAACAGATTTAAAAAATACCCATTATGATTTAATCATTCTTGATGAAATTAATGTCGCTATATTCTATGAATTAATTACTCAAGAAAAATTACAAAATGTACTAAATCAACTTCCTTCAGATAGCGAAATTGTTTGTACAGGTAGATATGCACCTGATTGGCTTTGCCAAAAAGCTGATTTAGTTTCTGAAATGAAAGAAATAAAACATTATTATCATCAAGGCATTCAGGAACGAAAAGGTATTGAAAATTAAATTTAATGATTAGCTAATATTTAAATAAATCTTAGCTAATCGTTTGGAATTTATACAAAGAGGTGTTTTTCTATTTATGAAAATATGTATTGAGAATAAAGACCGTCATGGCTTAATCTATGATATTGCCAAAATTTTATTGAAATACAATATAAACATCATTTCTATGGAAGTTATTAAAAACACTACCTATCTAGAAACAGAACCTTTATCTTATAAAAATGAACAACGATTAATTGCAGAATTAAATACTTTATCCGGTGTAAATACTATAAAAAATATAATGCTTATGCCACATAACGAAAAATACCAACAAATGGACATCGTTTTTAATACGATTAATGAAGGCATTATTATTACCAATCGTGACGGCAATATCATTTATATTAATAAAATAGCCATAAAAATTTTAAAAATTCCTAATGATAATATTTTAGGACAACATATATCAATTGCTTTACCATTTTGTAAATTACTCCTAAAAACATTACAAACTGGTAAAAAATTCCTTCATCATGAAGTCTATGCTGAAAAATATAACAATCACTATATGGTTAGTAGTCAACCTTTATTGGATGAAGAACAAAACTTATCTGGTGGAGTTGCTGTTATTCGCGATATGGAAACCGTCCGCCAAATATATCAAAAGATTACCGGTCAACCATCAACTAGTTTTAAAGATATAATTCACCAAAGTAAAGTCATGGAAAAATTAATTTTATCTGCTCAACATTATGCTAGTAGCAATTCTACTATTTTAATTCGTGGAGAAACCGGTTCAGGTAAAGAACTATTTGCTCGTGCCGTTCATAATGCTTCTCCTCGTAGAGATGGTATATTCTTAGCTATCAACTGTACAGCAATTCCTGATACTCTACTTGAAAGTGAACTCTTTGGCTATGAAGAAGGTACATTTACTGGTGCTAATAAAGGCGGTAAACTAGGTTTATTTGAACTGGCTTGCGGTGGTACATTATTTCTTGATGAAATAGGCGATATCTCCTCTACCTTACAAGCAAAATTACTGCGAGTGCTTCAAGAACATACTGTTCGTCGCTTAGGCGGTAATCGAGAAATTCCTATCAATGTTCGTATTATTTCAGCAACAAATCGTAATCTTGAAGAAATGGTAAAAAGTGGCGTATTTCGTCAAGATTTATATTATAGACTCAATGTTATTCCTTTATATTTACCACCACTTCGTGAACGAAAAGAAGACATTAGCCTACTTGCAAATTATATATTTCAATCTACAGTTAATGGTATAAATGCTCGTATAAAATCTATTTCTCCAGAAGCCATTGAAAAACTAAAAAACTATGACTATCCTGGTAACGTTCGTGAACTAAGCAATATCATCGAACGTGCTATCAATGTAGCTAGAGGTTCTGAAATTACAGCCAACGATATTATTTTATATAATCAAATTCAAAATCATAATTCTATAAGCATTCCTACAATCCCCAACTATCCAACATCAACCCCTACTACATGGAACTTAGCTGAAGCATTACGTGAAACTGAAAAAAATATCATCAAAGAAGCTATGAAAAAATTTACTTCATCACGAAAATTAGGTGCTGCACTAGGTTTATCTCATACTAGTGTAATTCGTAAAATGAAAGAACATAATTTAAGTTTTGATAAAGAATTTTAATTTTTTTCAAAAAAATAAAAGGTGGAAATTTATTTCCACCTTTTTTTATTGCTAAAATTATATTTTAAGACCTAAAAATAAAATTGCACTTCTAAAAATATTTTTTCAACCTTTTAGAAGTGCAATCTTTTTAGGGGAAAGACTTTATATAAAATATTAAAGATTTTCCAAATTTATTAATCTTTACCAGTTCCCAATTTAGAATGTTTATAGCTATAGCCGAAGTAAACAAGACAACCAACTACGCACCAAACTACGAAACGAATCCAAGTATGAATTGGTAAATTATACATCAAATATCCACAGCAAATCATAGCCATTGGAGCTACAAAATAAATACATGGACATTTAAAGCTACGAGGAATATCTGGACGTTTTATTCTTAAATAAAGAACGCCAAAACCAGCTAAGAAAAATGCAGATAATGTACCGATATTGGCCATTTCAGCAATTAAATGAATAGGAGCAAAACCAGCAATAGTTGCAACTAAGATACAACCACCGATTGTTACTAAATATGGAGTACGATAAATTTTATGAATTCTGCAAATGCCTGCAGGAATCATACCATCACGAGATAAAGCAAAGAAAATACGAGCTTGACCATATAAAAGAACAAGTAATACTGTAGTGATACCGCAAATTGCGCCAACAGCTACAATCGCAGACCCAATTGGATAACCAATAGCACGAAGCGCATAAGCCACTGGTTCAGCATTATTTAAATCGCTATAAGGAACAACACCTGTTAATACAAGTGCTACGAAGAAATATAATATTGCACAAACAATCAATGAACCTAAAATACCAATTGGTAAATCACGAGATGGATTTTTAGCTTCTTCGGCAGATGTTGCAACAGCATCAAATCCGATATAAGCAAAGAATACGATAGCCGCACCAGCTGAAATACCTTGTGCACCGTATGGTAAGAATGGTTCCCAGTTTGCAGGGTTAACATTTGGTATTGCTAATACAAAGAAGATTGCAATAACGGCTAGTTTTACAAAAACTAAAATACGATTAACCATTACAGTTTCTTTTGTACCACGTACTAATAAAATACATAAGAACATAGTAATAAAAATCGCAGGTATATTAATAATACCACCTTCTTCAGGCACTTTTGTAAAAGCAATTGGTAATTCAATACCACCTGAAGCTAATAACCCTACTACATATCCTGACCAACCAGCAGCTACGGTACTACAAGTAACTGTATATTCCAAAATCAAGTTCCAGCCTACGATAAACGCTAAAAATTCACCCAACGATGCATATGTATAAGCATATGCACTACCTGCTACTGGAACCATTGCTGCATATTCTGCATAAGCAAGACCTGCAAATGCACATGCAACAGATGCTAATACGAAAGATAAAGAAATCCCTGGGCCAGCATATAATGCTGCACCAATACCAGTTAATACGAAAATACCTGTACCTATTACACTACCTATACCTAAAAATACTAAGTCAAACGCACCAAGATTTTTGGTAAGACCCGAATTTTGTGCCATTGAACGTAAGGCACCAATATCTTTCTTACGGAACAGATCCATAAAAAACACTCCTTTTTTTATAACACGAAAACATCACTTACTTTCTATCGTTTTGCTTAAGTGAAATACAGACTAAAAAATAAGGTACTCTTTTCTTCTTATCTCTTGAAATCTCGAATGTTCTTTAAAAAAAGGCCTGGTTTTACCAGGCCTTTTCTCATACTTATTTTATAATTTCATGAATATCAGTATAAGGTAAACCTAAAGCATCTGCAACGCTCTTATATGTTACTTTACCGTCAATTGTATTTACACCTCTAATTAAACCAGGATCATCCAAGCAAGCTTGTTTATATCCTTTGTTTGCAATTGCTAATGCATATCTTAATGTTGCATTAGTTAATGCTAATGTAGCTGTTCTGGAAACTGCACCAGGAATATTTGCTACAGAGTAATGAGTTACACCATGTTTTGTAAATGTTGGATCAGCATGAGTTGTGCAATGATCACAAGTTTCAACTGCACCACCTTGGTCGATAGCAACGTCAACAATTACAGAATTTTTCTTCATAGTTTTAACCATATCTTCACTTACTAAGATAGGAGTTTTAGCTCCTGGGATAAGTACAGAACTAATTAATAAGTCTGCTCTGGATACCCATTTAGCAATATTATAGCTATTGGACATTTCAGTAACTACACGGCCATGGAAAATATCATCAAGATAACGAAGTCTTTCAATGGAAAGGTCAATAATTGTAACACGAGCGCCAAGACCTACAGCCATTTTAGCAGCGTTAGTACCAACGATACCACCACCGATGATTACTACTTGACCAGGGCAAACACCACTTACACCACCAAGTAATACGCCACGTCCGCCGTATTGACTTTCAAGGAATTGAGCACCTAATTGAACAGACATACGTCCTGCAATTTCACTCATTGGGGAAAGAAGTGGTAATCCGCGTCCATCACGACCAGTTACTGTTTCATAAGCGATACCAACTACTTTGTGACGTAATAATGCATCTGTTAATGTAGGTTCTGGTGCTAAGTGTAAATAAGTATAAAGGATTTGACCTTCATGGAATAAATCATATTCAGAAGCTAATGGTTCTTTAACTTTTATGATCATGTCAGCTCTGTCAAAGAGTTCTTTTTTGTCTTCAACAATTTCAGCACCTGTTGCTACGTAAGCTTCATCAGTAAATCCGCTACCAATGCCGGCTGATTTTTCAATAAGAACACTATGTCCAGCACGTACTAAAGCTTCGCTTCCTGCAGGTGTTAAACCTACACGGTTTTCATTGTTTTTAATCTCTTTCGGAACACTAATAATCATAATAAAACCCTCCTTCAGGTCGAAAAAATATATTATAATTTTTTTATAAACTATTTAAGGTTTATGTATAACAACTTGTTTTACACTATATATATAGTGCAATTAACGTGCCAACTTAAAATATAAAAATAAAGTATTGAAAAATAAGTATTCTTTATCAAATTATAAATCATTGTAATAATTTTGTTACACTTATTGTAATAAAATAGTTACAACTGTAATATAAATATTCCAAAAATTTACTATTTTGGCTTTATTTTAAATAAATAATATCTTTACAATTAAAAATTTATACTTTCTTATATTCCATTTAGTAAACACATTATGAAAATTTTTTATTATATTAGACTGATATAAAAAACAATCTCCATTTTTAATCTTTATATTGTTTTTATTTTTTATCTAGTATCTAAATTTGTATACTTATATATTTTCATTTCTAAAAATATATAAGAAAAAAGCACTGAATTATTCAGTGCTTTTTCTTAACTGGCAACTTCCTATCCTCCCAGCACGTCTCCATGCA
>CAUWIH010000048.1:0-16417 GCA_963558795.1 uncultured Megamonas sp.
CCAATAAACTTAGTAGCTGTTATATTATGCCCACTAGCATTTAAATCTCCTGTTAATGTTCCGCCTGCTTTATCTAGCTTTTTATCAAACATAGAGTTATGGGCGTTGGCATCGTTATTATGTTTGTTAAATGCAGGTTCATGTGTATCTGCATTAGAGTTATGTTTATTAAAAGCTTCAGCGTGGCTGTCTGCATTTGTATTATGTTTTTGTAAATTCGTTTCTAAATCTTCTAGGGTTACATAAACTATACTTTTATCTAAAGTGAAATTTATGTCAGTAGCATTACCAACAGCTAAATCAATTTTTGTAATAATAGCATCAACTGGCGTTTTATTATCTGCGGTATATATTAGATTGTTTTTTACGCAATCTTGAATTATACGAATAATTTCATATTCATTTAAATCTTTCACCTCACTAAAAAGAAAATCTTTGCCAAAAGCCGTAAAATATTCTTTTAGCCATTTATACATTTTTATCACCACCTTTCTAAGTCCAAAAGCCACCATTATATAAAATTACATTCCAAACAGTCACCCAGAATACTTTTGCCCAAAAACTTATATTTGTAGCTTTTCCATGCAAACAGAGGCTAGCAATAATCTGCGTTGTAAATAAAATTATTACCAATATATGCCAAATATCCATTTACTCATCTCCTTAAAATTGAGTATAAAAAAACCACCTACAATACTGTAAGTGGCTTAATCTAAGTGATTATGGCAATTTAAACATATTTCTTCAAAATTTTTAACATTAGTTAGTTCTTCTTCTGCTGTCCATTTAGGAGTCATATGTTCTGCAACCATAGCACAATCAAAGCAATCTCCCAACTCAATTATTTGATTATTTATTAAAGGACAACGCACATATTCATGATTACCAAATTTATTTACTATATTAAGACAATTTGGTTTTTCTTTTATATCAATTATTTTTAATGACATATTTCCTCAACTCCTTTGATAAAGTTTAAAGTATTATCGTCATATTGTTCTCTTTTATAACTCGTTCTAATTAATTTTTTCCCAATATCTATATAAACTGAACCATTACTTCCCATATAGCAATAATATTGTCCTTTCCAACGAATTAATGTGCATAATGCTTCATTTATGAGTTTTTCTGCTTCTTTTCTTGTTACGGCGTGTAATCTTTCCTTATTTATATGATTGTCATCAAAGGATAAATCTTCAAGCGGTATTTCTAATTTTTGAGGTGGATATTTTACTTGTTCAAATTTTATTTTATTCTTCTTAGCTACTTGTTCTATCTTCTCTTTTATTATACTATCCTTACGTTTGTTTTTCCATTCCTCAAACGTCATTGTTTTATCAACAAAAACTTTTTTCCAGTCATTATATTTCATATTGCCGTCAATATAATATGTTTTGCCTTCATCGTTTCTAGCAGCTCTTTTACTCCCTTTTAATTTTGGAGTGTGAGGAATAATACAGCTTCTGCACCAACAATGAAACGGTGGGGCTGTTATGTATGCCTATTTGTTTATCAGACATATTAAATATCTTACCGTCAAGATGTCGACATATATCTGAGGTTCTACGGTCTAGTGTAGCTAATATTTCATATTGCTTCACGTCTAGATTATTCAGACTATCAAATTCGCCTTGTGTTGTGAAATATGCTGTTTCAGTTGCAATCAATCGCCCTGCCTGATTTAAAGATGTATTCATTTTTTTTGCAAAATCCTTAACAACTTTATCTTGCGGTGTACCTCTTATTAAAGATTGTACCAATGTATTTTGCAAAGTATTGATTAATTTATTTTTATCTTTCCATATACGGTCAGAAAAATTAACTTCATCAACTGCCCATGGTTTAGCAAGAATTTTTTCCAGAGTTTTTGTATCAATCTTAGCTACTTTAATTTCTATATTGAAACCTGTTTGTAACGGTGCGATTCTTACTATCTAGGTCTTATTTTTTCTGTTTGTGGCGTAGTGATTGGGGCTGTTTATTTTTTCGATAATTATACTTAGACGGTTTTTGACAGCTCATTTGACATCTTATATATAAAAAAAAGATCCTATTACCTAGATTATTTTATGTAATAGGATCTTTTTTTATTTAGTTATAATTATGCTTTTATTAAGCGGTAGAATTTTTTCTTACCTTTACGAATAATCATGTCGCCATTTGCTAAATCTTCAATAGTTAAAACTTTTTCAACATCAGTCCATTTGTCATCGCCAATGGAAACACCATTTTGAGCGATAAGACGACGACCAGCGCCTTTAGATTCAAATACTTTATTATCAACTAAAATGTCAAGTAATTTTTTACCAAAATCAGCATCAGTAATATTGATAGTAGGAGCATTATCCATATTACCTTTACCACTAAATAATGCTTGAGCAGCTTCTTGTGCTTTTAATGCTTCTTCTTCGCCATGAACGAGTTTTGTAACTTCAAAAGCGAGAACTTTTTTAGCTTCGTTAATTTTTTCATCTTTATAGCTACCAAGACGACGAACTTCATCCATCGGAAGGAATGTAAGTAATGCTAAGCATTTTTCTACATCGCTATCAGCAATGTTTCTCCAATATTGATAGAATTCATATGGAGTTGTTTTTTTAGGGTCGAGCCAAAGTGCACCTTTTGCAGTTTTACCCATTTTTTTGCCTTCACTGTTAGTAAGAAGATTAAATGTCATACCATAAGAAGGTTTTGCTTCTTTACGACGAATAAGTTCAACACCAGCAATGATATTTGACCATTGGTCATCGCCACCTAATTCAAGTACACAGCCATAACGGCGATTTAATTCCATGAAGTCATAAGCCTGCATAATCATGTAGTTAAATTCAAGGAAAGTAAGACCGCGTTCTAAGCGTTGTTTGTAGCATTCTGCTGCAAGCATACGGTTTACAGAGAAATGAGCTCCTACATCACGAAGAAGTTCAATATAATTTAATTTACGAAGCCAATCGCCATTATTAATCATTAAAGCTTTACCTTCAGAAAAATCGATAAAGCGTGCCATTTGTTTTTTGAAACAGTTGCAATTATGTTCAATATCTGCATCTGTTAACATTTTTCTCATATCTGTACGACCAGAAGGGTCACCAACAGTACCTGTACCGCCACCTACTAAGCAAAGTGGACGATGACCTGCTTTTTGCATATGAGACATAGCCATTAAAGCTAAGAAATGACCTACATGAAGACTATCTGCTGTTGGGTCAAATCCCATATAAAATGTAAGTTGCTCAGTTTCTAAAGCTTTTTTTAATTCTTCTTCATGAGTTACTTGAGCTAAGTACCCACGTTCTTTTAGTGTATCAAATACGCTCACCAAAAAGTCCTCCTAATATATAGTTATTTATTAATTTAATCCTTTACCTTGTTGAATACTAGGTTCAGGTAAATTTTGTTTAGGAACAGTAATAGCTGGTTCATTTTTATTTTCATCAGTCGATTGATTTTTATCTTTAGATTGTTTTTCTGTATCTTTGCCATCAATTTGTTCTTTATCAGTTTTATCTTTATTATCTTTAGAATCATTTTTTTCTTTTGGCATTGGTGCATCTTTATCTATTGTTTGGCTATTACTTTCTACATTGTTTACAGGATTATCGATATTTGTATCAGAGCCATCAAAGTTTTTTGGTGGAATAGAAGCAAGTGCGCTATTCATAAAGTTTTGCCAAATTTTTGCAGGTAAAGTACCACCTGTTATACCTGGCATAACATCATTATCATCACAGCCCATCCAAACTACAGCAACTAAATTTGGTGTATAGCCTGCAAACCAAGCATCTTGATAATTATCTGTTGTTCCCGTTTTACCAGCACAAGGTCTATTGAGGTTGGCTGAACGACCAGTACCTTTAGTCATAACATCAGAGAGCATATCAGTTAATAAAGTAGCAGTGCGTTCAGATAGAACTTGTTTACTTTCAGATTTATGTTCATAAATGACTTTTCCTTTACGATCAATTACTTTTAAGACCGCAGTAGGCTTAGTATATATACCATGATTTGCAAATGCAGAATAAGCTCCAGCCATATCTAAAACAGTAACCCCATTTGTAAGACCACCTATAGAGGCTGCTAAGTTTTTATCATTAGCACTAGAATTATCTAAAGCTAGTGTAGAAATACCTAAATTTTGTGCAGTATTTAAAACTTTATCCATAGAAAGTTTTTCTGCTAGACGAATTGTTGGTACATTTAGTGAATTTATAGCTGTTTCACGCATAGAAACAGTACCTCTGAATGTACGGTCATAGTTTTGAGGTTTCCAATCACCTAGTTTAAATGGTTTGTCTTCGATAGTAGTATTTGGTGTCATTTTATTTTCTAAAGCTGTAGCAAAAGTAAATGGTTTAAAAGCAGAGCCCGGTTGACGAACAGCAAGTGTAGCACGATTGAATTGGTCAGTGCCACGACCACCTACCATTGCTTTTATATAACCTGTAGTAGGGTCAATAGCGACTAATGCGCCTTGAGGCTGTTTTAAGCCATTATCATCAGTGTAATAATTAGGTAACAATGTATTTACAGCTTTTTCGGCAGCTTTTTGCATATTCATGTCAATGGAAACATAAATTTTTAAGCCATCTTTGTATACTGCATCAGCACCGAATTTATCAATCATTTCTTGAGTTACATAATCAATAAAATATGATGCAGTATTATCTTTTTCAACTTCTTTTGGATTTACTAAACGTAAAGCTTCTGCTTTTGTTTTAGCAGCAGTGGCAGAGTCAATATAATCATATTTTTCCATTTGATCTAAAACTTCTGCTTTACGTTGATTAGCTGCATTTAAATTATTTAGTGGAGAATAGTAATTTGGACTACGAGGAATACCAGCAAGCATTGCGCATTCTGATAAATCTAAATCCTCAACGTTTTTACCAAAATATGTTTGAGCTGCTGCTTGAACGCCATATGCACCACGACCAAAGTAAATTTGATTTAGATACATTTCTAAAATTTCTTCTTTGGTATATTCTTGCTCAAGGCGAATAGCAATGAAAAATTCTTGAATTTTTCGTTTAATAGTACGATCTTGAGATAAAAAAGCATTTTTGGCAAGTTGTTGGGTAATAGTACTACCACCTTCCGCAACTTCACCACTTACAAGATTAGAGTATAATGCACGGAAAATACCACGAGGGTCAATACCATTATGGTCATAGAAACGATTATCTTCAACAGCAATAAAGGCATTTTGTAAGTTTTTAGGGATTTTATCTAAATTAACAAGTGTACGATTTTCAGTAGCATGAATATTGGTAATAAGATTACCATTCATATCTAAAATTTGTGAAGATGCTGGTGGATGAATATCAGAAACATCTTTATCTCCAGTGAGACCTATTGTGAATAATCCACAACCAACAACTAACAGCATCACTGCGATTATAGTTAGGACAGTTACTAAAATTTTCTTTACAGATAATTTTTTCTTAGCTTTTTTTGTTGTCGTGTGTTTGGGTGTTTGCTGATTTTTATTAAGCGGTTGTTTATCCATAAGTTACACCTCAAATATTTATAATTGAATAAGCTTGATATATTATTTTAATTTTACAGCTGTTACTCCGCTACCACCTTCATCAACGTCACCTAAAGTGAAACTTAAAACGTTACGATGGTTTTTTAAATATTCTTGAATACCTTTACGTAAAGCACCAGTACCTTTACCGTGAATGATAAGAACTCTTGCTAATCCAGAGATTACAGCATCATCTAAATATTTACCAACAACATCAATAGCTTCATCAACCATTAGACCACGAATATCTACTTCGGGACTGATTTGGCTAACTTTAGCTAACATATTGAAATTTTTAGCCTTACTAGGTGAGGTTGTTTCTTTAGCTTTTGGTGCACGAGAAACAAAAGAGCAATCTTTAGCTTTTACATTCATTTTTAGACTACCTAATTGTACGGTAAGTTCTTTACCATTAATAGCAGTGATATTTGCTTTTTGGCGAAGTTTATTTACATAAACAATGTCACCGATAGCAATAGTTTTGATATCAACTGCCTCTCCTGGTTTATTAGGGTCATCACCTGGCTGATTTACTTTATCCAAACGATTACGTAATTTTTGCCTAGATATATCAATGGTTTCTTGACGTTTTTTACTACCATAATCATTGAATTGAGCTTTTAATTCTTTGATGATTTCTTCAGATTCACGACGTGTTCGACGTAAAAGTGTAGCACATTGTTCTTTAGTTTTACGTAGAGTGTGTTCTTTTTTACGAGCTAGTTCTTGCTTCATATCAGCAAGTTGTTTTTCTAATTTTTCAATACGCTGTTGACGTTCAGTAATATCAGCATTTTTTTGCTCATACATTAATTTTTCACTTTCTAAAGTATTGAGCACATTTTCAAATTGAGCATGGTCAGCTTTGATTAATTGTTGTGCACGTAAAATTAATGTATCAGATAATCCTAGGCGTTTACTAATAGCAAAAGCATTACTAGCACCTGGAGTACCAATTAATAAACGATATGTTGGTCGAAGAGATTTGATATCGAATTCTACACAAGCATTTTCGATACCTTCTTTAGAATAAGCAAATGTTTTAAGCTCATTATAGTGTGTAGTAGCTACAGTACAAGCACCAATTTGCATTAGACGTTCTAAAATCGCCATAGCTAAAGCAGCACCTTCTTCTGGGTCAGTACCAGAGCCTACTTCATCAAGTAATAACAAATCATCATGTTCAATATTATCTAAGATGTTTACAAGATTGCGCATATGTGCAGAAAAAGTACTCAAGCTTTGTTCAATACTTTGTTCATCGCCAATATCAGCATAAACATTTTGGAAAATAGAAATTTCTGAACCAGATAAAGCCGGAATAAATAAACCAGATTGAGTCATAAGCACTAATAAGCCAAGCGTTTTCATGCTTACAGTTTTACCACCAGTATTTGGTCCTGTAATTAATAATGTACGATAATTTTGCCCAAGTCGAATATCAATAGGAACAACATGGTCTTTATTTAATAAAGGATGACGTGCTTTAATTAAATTTATATAGCCAGAATTATTAATTTCAGGTTTTGTAGCGTGCATTTTTCGTGCAAGTTTTGCTTTGGCAAAAGCAAAGTCTAGTTGAGCCAGAATTTCGCAGTTTTGTAATAGAATATCTGCATTTTTAGCTATTTTTTCAGAAATAACACGCAAAATACGTTCAATTTCACGTTTTTCGTCAATGATGTATTGTTTGATATCATTATTTAAATCAATAATAGACATTGGTTCAATAAATAAAGTAGAACCACTAGATGATTGGTCATGAACTACGCCTGGGAATTGTTGACGATATTCTTGTTTAATCGGGATAACATATCGTTCATCACGAATAGTAACGAGATTTTCTTGAAAATATTTTTGAAAATCTGGATTCTTTAAAATACCATCAATGTTGGTTTTTATGCGATGTTTAGAGGCTTTTATTTCGCGACGAATACGCATGAGTTCTACGCTAGCACTGTCACGCATAGCACCGTGTTCATCAACAATATTATCAATTTCACGTTCAAGTTGGCCTAATATTTCAATGGATTTTGCCCATTCTTTAAATTGAGGACTATCAACTTCTAATTCTTTGAAGAATTTTTTTAAATTACGCATAGCATACATGGTATTTAAAATATCAAGCAAAGAACTAACTTCAATGACTAGACCTAGACTTGTTTTCTTTAATAGTGAACGAATATCATGAATTCCCCCAAATGGTGGTTCAGTGCTAATTAAAATATTACTTGCCTCTTGTGTATGACTTATAAGTTCTAAAACTTCGTCTATATCACTACTAGGTAAAAGTTTGGTAGCAAGCTCTTTACCCATACTAGAAGTAGCCATATTTTCTAACATAGCGATGATTTTGGCATATTCTAACGTTTTAAATATAGATTGATTCATTTTATTGAAAGATACCCTTCTTTAAGATAAAAATATATAAATAAATTATTTTTTATGGTGAATTATTCTACTCCACGGAAGTAATGACCACGAGTAATATTTTGTTCATATTTAGCGATGTTTTCAGGCATTAAAACTAAATGATTAGTACCTTGGATAATGACTTCTTTATATAATTTTGTAAAAGTAGCTAATTTATCATTAGACATATATCTACCATCAATACGAATTCTTTGAATACCTAAATTATTAAATTCTGGTACATGACCAAGCATATTGAGTTCTTTAGCATTTAATAAATGCATATGACAATATTGGTCAGTTACAATAGGAAATTTCTCATTTTTACGGTCGCAAAGCCAATAACTATTCTTTTCACAAGGTTTTGTACAAGCACCTTTATCTAAATTTCCTAGGAAACTGCCAAGAACGCAGTATTCAGAAACCATAAGTTCCATATTACCATGAACAATACATTCTAATGGTAAATTAGAAGCAGTATTTAATGTTTTAATTTGTTTAAAATTCAATTCTGGAGAGATTGTTGCTCCTAAGATATTATAGTTATCCAAGAATGATACAGTAACGTCATTATAAACATTAAAAGAGAAATCTGCCCAAATAGGAATATCTGTGTATTGTTTAATCAGATACATTTGTGCTAAAGAGTGAGCATAAATCATATCAGGAGAGATATCTTTTATTTTAGTTAACCAATTAGTAAATGCAGTTTGTTCATTATCACGCATGATACGAGGTGTAGCAAAAGCTATACTTATTTGAGCATTATGACAAAGTTCTACAGCTTTAGCATACATTTCAATAGTGATAAATTGATGATGATAAGATTCGCCACCAAATAAAATTATATCAGCATGATTAGCTATAGCGATTTTTACTTTTTCTAAAGTATCAACAGCGACAACTAATTGAGATTTATGAGAATTATTTATGGATTTATTTTGTAAATCTTGTTGCCAAGAATTATCGTTTTTATCAGTGAGTTTTGGACGATAATATGCTTTTAAGCGCAAATCCATTAATTTTTCTACAAGTAAACGGCGAGTATCGTTCATTACACTCATAGGAACAATAACATTTTCATCAATATCACAATTTAATTGATTTAATTGATAAATAGTATTCCCCAAACGTTCCATTTGTTTTTGTACAGTAGCTTTATCCATAGCACGCTTACGAGCTGTTTCTACGATAAATTCGCTAGTTATTTCAGCACTATAATTATCTTCATCAGTTGCTTTAAGTGTAAATGGTTTATCTAAATGAGCAATAGCTTCAATATTTAAATTTAATTTACGAATAGGAGACGCACTAGTAAAGAAATTACGAGCTTTTTGCATAAGCTTAGCGTCAAAAACTTTAAATACACGGTCATGAGGGTGAACTCTATTAGCTACAGGTATAATAATTTCCATACCAGCTGTAGCAGAAGTTACTTCTTGACCTTTTGCGATGATTTTACTTACATTAGTACTTACACGACCGCCAACTTTTACCCAAAAATCAATAGTATCGCCAAGTGTTATATCATCTGCAAGTTTCATCAAAACTTGACGTTTAGTATCATCATAGCGAATAACTCGACCAACAAGACGGCCACGATTGTTTGGACGTTTATCACTCATCATGAATTTACCCTGTTTTTTCTCTAAATAAGCAGTAGTAAAATCACGATTAAAAATTTGAGAAAGATTTTTTTGAATATCATCTTGAATATCTGTTTGTTGATAATAAGAATCTATTTTTTGGCGGTAAGCATCAACAACAACAGCAACATATTCAGGTTTTTTCATACGACCTTCAAGTTTTAAAGAGGCAACACCTGCTTGAATAAGTTCAGGAATTAACTCAATAGTATTCATATCACGAGGGCTTAAAAGATACTGACCTGCATTATCTAAAACATTATTATTATGTTTATCTACTAAAGTATAAGGTAAACGACAAGGTTGAGCACAACGGCCACGATTACCACTACGACCACCAATCATGCTACTCATTAAGCATTGTCCAGAATAACATACACATAATGCCCCATGAGCAAAGACTTCAATTTCAACATTACAATTACGACAGATATGTATAATATCTTTTAATGTTACTTCACGAGATAAAACGACACGAGAAAAGCCAAGTTCTTGTAAAGCAAGTACTCCAGCTAAATTGTTTACAGTCATTTGAGTACTAGCATGTAATGGTAAATTAGGTACAATTTGATGAGCCAAACGAGCAGCCCCTAAATCTTGTACAAGTATAGCATCAGCACCAACTTCATATAAAAAACGTAAATAATCTGCAAGAGCCGGGATTTCAGAATTGTCGACTAATGTATTTACAGTTACATGAATTTTTACATTACGTAAATGAGCAAATTCAATAGCTTCTTTTAAATTTTGTTCGTCGAAGTTATTGGCATAAGCTCTAGCGCCGAACATTTTACCAGAAAGATATATTGCATCAGCGCCACTTTCTACAGCGGCTTTTAATGCTTCCATATTTCCAGCGGGTGCTAATAATTCTATCAAAATATTTTCCTCCAGTTATTTTCTTAGCTTATTATAATACACACATGATAAAAAATAAATGGTAGCGCGATAAAGTGCCTACCATCAATGAATGATTAATCTAAATATATATTTAGCCTATTTATTTGTATTAGAGCGATTTTCTTCTAGGATATCCCAAAATTCATCATAATCTTTTTTTAGACTGATAAATTCTTCGGCAAGATATAATGCTGTAAGTACAGCTATTCTATCAGGCGTCAAATATTGGTTTTGTTTAGCAATTGCACGCATTTTCTCATCGACGAGTTTAGCTGCCGTTTGTATATCTTGAATATCACTATCTTTAGTATAACGTAGTGGATATTTTACATTAAAAATTTCTACTGTTACTTTATTATTATTCATAAAATCACCTTAAATTAAAATAAGCCATTATATTGTTAATATCTATTATATACTATATGTTTTTGTATAGCAAAAAATTTTGTATAAAGATAAATAGGTAACAAATTTGACATAAAGGAAATGAGTGTCTTAAAATTATATAAAATATAGCAAAATATAGGTGAAATAGTTTGAAAAAATTAAAAAAGTGGATATTGTTTATATTAGCAATAAGTCTAATGATAATATATTATTTAAATTTTATACAAGAAAAACCAGCTGTTTCGGTAGAATTACAACAAAATTATACAAGTAAATTGATTTTAGTACCATTAGATACAAGACCACCTTGTCAAAAGATGGTAATTGAAGCAGGAAAAATGGCAGGTGTAGAAATTATCGTACCGCCATCAGAAATAATGGACTACTATACCAAAAAAGGTGATACCCAAAAGATACAACAATGGTTAATAGAAAATATTGATAAAACAGATGGCACAATTATATCTATTGACCAATTATTGCATGGCGGATTATTGGCATCTAGAGAAGCAAATACGAAACCAGAAGATATGACGAATTTATTGACTTTCATGCAAGATTTAAGAATAAAAGCAGGAAATAAACCAATATATGTATTTAATGTTTTGCCACGAATAACACCACCACCTACTTTAGAAAGTGATAGTAAAAAAATGATAAAAATATCTCGCTTAATTGATGAGATAAATATTTTTGAAAATGAAGATGATATAAAGTTATTAGCAAAATTAAAAAAAGAAGTAAATGAGGAAGATATCGACACATATTTAAATTTATTTAAGAATAATACAATATTAAATAAAGAATTAATAAATTTAGCAAAATCTGGAGTAATTACCAAATTGGTGATTGGCCAAGATGACGGTGAAGATTTTGGCGTACCGAATATGGAAAAGAAAAGTTTATTAAATTATGTACATTCTTTAAATATTAGTCAAGATAAAGTAATGATTACCAAAGGTGCTGATGAAGTAGCATTATCTTTATTAGCAAATTTTGTACAAAGCAAAACAAATTATCAGCCAAAAGTTTATGTAGAATATAATGATGATGAAGCTATGCGAACAGTAATGCCATTTATGGCAGGTTCTGTTGGCTCAACTGTTGAAGAAAAGTTAAAATTAGCAAATGCAAAAAAAGTAGATTCTCCTGATGAAGCGGGTTTGATATTATATGTGTTCATTGGTAATGATGAAAATATTGCTACGCGAAAACAATCTGCGTTAAAGCTAAAGATGTATTTAAATGAAGGGAGAAAAGTTGCTTTAGTAGATTTAAGTAAACATTTTATGGCAAGAGAAACAGTTTTTCCATTATTATTGAAGGAAAATGTACCAATAAATGAATTAACAGCTTATGCTGGCTGGAATACGGCAAGTAATTCTATTGGTACAGCCTTAGCTAATGCTATTATTTATAAAGCGACCAAGCCTACAGTGAATACTACGAATGATGTTTTAACATTAGAATATAATCGTTTAAATATCAATTATGAACGTTTTATTGAAGATTATTATTATTTAAAAGATGTTATTGATGTAATGAATATAACTTTACGAAATAATGGTTATCAAAATGTGAATGATTTGGATATGGGACATAATTATATTTGGTTAAATTATTTATTACAGCAAGATATGCAGAAAAAAGCATGGCAATTAGGTCATAGTAATTCTTTTAAAATGCCATTTAAGGTGCAAACTCCAGATGGTATATATAATTTAACATTAAGAAATTTAAATGTAGAGACGTTTTTCCCATGGCCAAGGACATTTGAGATTTATTTAAAGGTAAATTTAAATTTATATAGAATACTATCATGATAAAATACATCATTATAGTATTAAAGAACAGTAAAATTTTTGAAAAAATTGCATATAATAGTTTGCCTATGCTTTAGTTATAGATAAGGTTGTGCTATAGTAAATAGTGAAGTATACATCGCTCAAAGTGTATACTTCATTTTATTAGCTAATTTATAAGGAGTGAGTTTGTGATTGAAATTTTAATTATGATAGTAGGTACTATTGTAGGTTTTTATTTGTTGAAAATAAAGGATAAGTTAAGAATAAAAATTATAAATTATAATAATAAGCTACAATTGATTACTGTAAGTATTATTATTTTTATTATGGGAATAAATTTAGGAAGTATGGAAAATTTTCTGCAAAAGATATTAGCTCTAGGTGGATATAGTATTATTTTTGCTATTTTACCTACAATTTTTTCTATAATATTAGTATATGTAATTAGTAGATTGTTTATCATAAAAAATTAAAAGATTAGATATTTTATTTATTAAAGTGAATAAAGGTGGATAGTAGATAAATGATTTATATTGCAGTAAGTGCGTTAGCTTTAGGGATTATTGTAGGACAAAATTTATTTTCGACAGAGTATCAATATATTTTTAATGAAATAGTTGACTATAGTTTATATATATTGATGTTTTCTGTAGGAATTAGTGTTGGTATGAATGAAACTATTTTAGAGAAAATAAAAAAATATAATCCTACAATTTTATTAGTACCTATAGGTGTAATAATAGGTTCACTTATGGGAGGCATAGTATGTAGTTGGTTATTGGATATGGATTTAATTCATAGTGTAGCGATATCAGCTTCAATGGGATGGTATAGTTTAGCAGGGGTAATGTTAGAATCATTAGTTGATGCGCAAATTGGAACGATTGCTTTTTTAAGTAGTTTAATGCGTGAGTTTTTGGCATTTATAATGATACCTATATTAGTAAAATATTTAAATTCATATGCAGCAATAGCAGCAACTGGAGCAACGAGTGAAGATACAACATTGCCTATGCTTATAAAATATAGTAGTGAAGAATATATTATTATTTCGGTAATTAATGGGGTATTATGTTCAGTGGCAGTTCCGATTTTAATAAATGCGTTATTTTCTTTATGATAAAATCATTTTTAGGAGAAAGTTTATATAACAAAAGACGAGTAATAATGAATGATAGAAGATTATTAGTCGTCTTTTGTTATATATAGAAAAAGGATGATTGGCAAAATTATATTTTTAAAATAGGTGTAGATTTATAAACATTAATCGCTGACTTTAAAAGTGTTTGAATGATAGTATTAGCTTGCTCTACACAAGATTTACTTCTTCCTAAAGAATAATTATTGATAAATTTTTGGTAATCATAGGAAGTAATATCTTTTAAACATTTAGAGCCGAAATAATATTTTCCAATATTGATATTAGTAATAATGATGGATAAATCTTCTTTATTTAAGGAAGGATTATGATTAATTAACCAATTATCAGCATATTCGCTGAAGGTAATATTACTATTTAAAATATTTTTATGTGTATTATATTTAGTGTAAGAAGAATGAGTTAAATTATTAGAGAATTTCATAATATCACCATGCCTTTAAATTTTAGAACGAATTTGTTCGGTTTTCCGAACTATGAGATAATTTTAGCATAAAATATAAAAATATTCAATTGAAAAAATGAAATAAAATTAGTTTATAATAATAAAAAAACGATGATATAAAGATATCATCGTTAATAAAAAAATTATATAAATTAGAGTAAAGTTGCATAAAAAGAAACGGCAATAACAGTTATTATACCAGCAACGGCAATAGTTAAACTACTAATAGCAGCTTCTATTGGACCCATTTCGATAGCTTTGGCAGTGCCCATTGCATGAGCAGATGAGCCGATAGCTACACCTTTGGCTACTGGTTCATAAATATGGAAAACTTTGCAAATAAATTCAGCTGTCATATTGCCAAATACTCCAGTTATGATAATAACGGCAATAGTAATAGTAACAATACCGCCTAATTCTTCAGAAATACCAATACCAATAGCTGTAGTAATGGATTTTGGTAGAAGTGTTACATATTCAGTATGACTAAAATTAAATAAAATTGATAAAACTAAAATACAACTCATACTAGTAATTACCCCAGAAACAATACCTGCGATAATAGCTTTAACATTTTTACGTAATTGTTCAAGTTCTTCATAAAGAGGAACAGCAAGACAAATGGTAGCAGGTGTTAAGAGATATCCTAAATATTTAGCTCCACGATTGTATTCTTCGTAATCGATATCAAAAGTTAAAAGAAAAATAATAATAAGAGCAATAGAGATTAATAATGGATTAAAAATAGCAATTTTAAATTTTCTTTTGATACGTAAACCGATTTCATAAGCTAATAAGCTTAAAATTAAACCAAATAATGCAGAATTAAAAATAAGGTCTTGTAACATTAATTAGCAAGCTCCTTCTTTTTTTTATTAGAAACAATAATAAATTGTGTAATATGTCCTGAGATTACCATAACAATAACTGTAGTTAAACTTACAACTAAAGTTAAAGGAATTAATAAATTACGGATAACATCCCAAGCGTTTAATAATCCTACAGCAGCAGGAATAAACATGATAGGCATAGTTTCAATAAGTAATTTACTAGCGTCTTTGATAGAATCAATAGTTAAAATTTTAAATTTTAGTAATAAAAGCATTAAAACTAAACCATAAACACTAGCGGGAACAGGTAATGGAACGAGTTCCTTAAAAGTTTCGACGATAAAAGTTAAAGTTAAAATAATACCAAATTGTTCAAGTAATTTCACTTAAAGGTCCACCTTCCATTTTAATATTTCTTTATCAACTAAATCATAATGATGATTGACTGCTTTATAGCCATCACTTTCATTATGACTTATAAGGCATTTGAGAATTTCTTTGTGAGAATTGATAATTTCATTAATGGTTATAGTGCTTGAAGATGTAAAAATATTATCAATAAGCTCACAACATACATTAGATAAAGAGGTCATCATAGTAAGCATTAATTTATTTTTACAGATACGTAAAATAATATCATGAAATAATTTATCATAATGGCTTTTGCGGTCGGATTGTTCCATTTTTAAAACTATTTTTTCGAGTAAGCGTATATCTCTTGGTGTACATTTATCAAAGATATTGCGGAAACATTCTAAAGCAATAGCACGTCGTATTTGATTTATTTCTTTAAAATTGGATTGTTGTAATAACAGCATAAGGTTTATTGTTGCTGAGATATTACCACTGATTTTATTAGCCAAATAATTGCCAGAACCTTGACGGCTTTCGATAAATCCCATGCTATTCATAATGCGAATGGCATCACGAATCGTATTACGACTTAAAGATAAAGTTTCGGATAAATTTCGTTCAGTGGGAAGTTTATCGCCTAGATTGAGTTGGCCAGTAGTAATTAAATCTTTTATATGTTGTAAAACTAATATGTAACCTCTATCTTCCAAATATATCCTCCTTTTCTCTATAATTGGTAGTACCAATTATTATACATTGAAAAATATTAAAGTCAAGAGTGGAAATAAAAAAAAGAAGTAAGAGAATATTCTTACTTCTATTATAAATTTCATATGAAAAATAAATTTAATTTATCGATAATATTTAATGATGTTCCTGTAGTTTCGTTAATTCTTGAAGGCTCTGTCACAACAAATGGTTGATTTTGACGAGAAATAGCGTATAATAATAG
>CAUWIH010000049.1:0-15814 GCA_963558795.1 uncultured Megamonas sp.
TGATACTCCCCTATAAAAATGGCTATTTATCAACTGTTTGTTGTGACATAGCCATATAAAAAATATGTTATCATATCTTTTTTTAGTTAAAAATTCAAGAAAACCATATTTTTTGGTTAGGTTATAAAGAAAAATATCGTTGATTTTCTAAGATATGATATAATATTGTTTAGTATATTTTTATGATGATTAGGAAATTTTAATTTAAAAATTGAAGATGGGAGCTGACAGCGATAAGTACACAAATGAGAAGAAAAAAGATTTATAAGATAGATTATCTATCTGAGAGGATTTTACCTGTATTATTATTGATGGTGGAATACATAGCAGTTTTGTTTGCAGAAAAAATATCATTAATGATTCAAAATAATATACCATATACTACAGGTAAATTTTATTTATCCGAGGGATATTTTTATATAATAATTCCAGCGGTATATATTTTTTTCATAGCATATACCAAAGTAAATGAACGGTTTATTTTCTTTTGGGAAACCATGCAAAGAACGTTTTATGCGGCATTATATAGTGAAATTTTTTGTATAATTTTATTGTATTTATTTAAAACAAGTAATTATGTATCACGTTCATATATCGTGATATTTTTTGTAGTTTCGTTTTTGAGTATATATTTATTTAGACAGTTATTAGTAAAATCATGTAATCGATGGAATATCTTAAAGACACCAGTATTATTCGTAGGTGATAATAAAGTTACGGAAAATATTATAAAATTTACGAGTCATAATAATTGTTTTGGGATAAAAGTCGTAGATATTTTAGCCGAGAGCGAAGATATCAATAAACTAAAAGAAAATATCATAAGAAGAATAAAACATTTGAAGATTTCTACAGTGATTATAGCTGTACCACAAATGGAAAAAACCAAATTATTAAAATTAGTAGAAGATATTCAGCCATTAGTAAGAAATTTGATGTTTGTACCAGATACAGTAGGAATACCAGTTATCAATTTAGAAGTAAAAAAGATTTATGAATCGAATATGCTGTTATTGGGTATTCGTAATAATTTGGCGAGAAAAACTAATCGTATAGCAAAAAGAATTTTTGATATTGTATTTTCTATAATGGTTATGGGGATAGTAATACCCGTAAGCATTGTAGTAATGGCATTAATCATGATAGAATCGCCTGGAGCAGCACCGATATTTAAACATTATCGTGTAGGTAAAGATGGTAAATTATTTCCATGTTATAAATTTCGTTCAATGATACCGAATGCTCAAGAAAAATTAAAAGAGTATTTAAAAGAAAATTCTGAAGCCAATGAAGAGTGGAATAAATATTTTAAATTAAAACATGACCCACGAATTACGAAAATAGGAAGAATTATTCGCAAAACAAGCATTGATGAATTACCACAGTTTTTGAATGTATTAAAAGGCGAAATGAGTTGGGTAGGACCTAGACCGATAATTCGTGATGAAGAACATTATTATGGTAAATATATAAAAGATTATTATTCAGTATTGCCAGGAATTACAGGCATGTGGCAAGCAAATGGTCGTTCAGATACAGGATATACCGAACGTGTAGCCATGGATGTATGGTATGTAAGAAATTGGAGTGTTTGGATAGATATAGCTCTTGTTTGTAAAACAGCAAAAGGAGTAATATTTGGAAAAGGAGCGTATTGATAGATGAAAGTAATTATTTTAGCAGGTGGTGGCGGTACTAGATTATTTCCATTATCTAGAGATTGTTATCCAAAACAATTTTTGCATGTGATAGGAGAAGAATCATTATTAGCACAAACAGTTAAAAGATTTTTAGGTTTAGTAAAGCCAGAAGATGTAGTGATTGTAACTAATGAAAAATATATTTTTCATGTGCAGGCAGAGTTAAAATCAATAAATGCAGAAAAAGCTCATATTATTACTGAACCAATGGGAAAAAATACAGCTCCAGCAATAGCATTAGCTCAAATTTATTGTAAAGATATTTTAAATTGCGAAGATGATGAAGTTCTTTTTGTTAGTCCATCTGACCATTTGATAAAACCAATAGATAAATTCCAAGAATTAGTGCAGGGTGCAAATGATGTAGCGAAAGATAGTATTGTTACTTTGGGGATAAAACCAATAAAACCAGAAACAGGCTATGGTTATATTGAAGTAGAAAAAAATAATGAGTTAGTGAATAAAGTGGTTTCTTTTAAGGAAAAACCAGATGTAGTAACAGCTGAAAAATATTTACAAGCAGGTAATTATTTTTGGAATAGTGGTATGTTCATGTTTTCAATAAAAACAATGCAAGAAGAATTAAAAACATACATGCCTAAAATTGAAGAAATAATACAAAATGGTTATGAATATACTATCAATAATTTCGTAAAAATGCCGGATATATCTATTGATTATGCTATAGCTGAAAAATCACAAAAAATGAAAATGATAGCAGTAAAAGATGTTTATTGGAATGATATTGGTAGTTTTGATGCTATAGCTGAAGTATTAGCAGATAAAGAAAATAATGTATTTATGGGCGATATTTTAAGCGAAGATTGTACAGATACAATGATTATTGGTGAAAAAAGATTAATCGCAGGTATTGATTTAAATAATTTAATGATTATAGATACACCAGATGCGTTACTAGTAGCTAAAAAAGGCGAAAGCCAAAAGGTAAAAAATATCGTAAATAGATTAAAACAAGCTAAGAGAAAAGAAGCAAAAGAAAATGTTACCATGTATCGCTCATGGGGTAAATATACTTTACTTACAGAAAGTGAAGGCTATCGAGTACGTAAAGTAGAAATGAATCCAGGTGCTAGTTTAACTATGCAAATGCACTACCATCGTAGTGAACATTGGACAGTAATTTCTGGTACAGGAAAAACAATTATAGATGGTAAAGAAAGTATTTTTATAGAAAACCAAAGTACTTATATTCCTATGGGAGTAAAACATAAATTATCTAATCCAGGGAAATTACCATTAATAATTATTGAGGTACAGTCTGGTAAATATATTAATGAAGATGATATAGTAATATTGAAAGGAGAATAAGTATGAATATATGTATGTTAACAAGTTTTTTCTTTCCTACAATAGGTGGTGTAGAAGCACATGTTTATAATTTAGCTAAATGTTTAAAAAAGAGAGGGCATAATGTAACAATAGTACACACTTCATTTGATATAGTAGATAATAATAAAAAAGAAGAAGTTTTGTTTATTGATGGTATAGAGGTTCATAGAATTTATTTAGGAAAAGCTAACTTGTCTATTAACTTAAAATTTAAATGTTTATCGGAAATAAATGGATATATAAATGGTTTTATTAGAAAAATAAGGCCAATATTTTTTTATAAATATATATCAGATTATATTTTAAAGATTGATAAAGAAAAAAATTTTGATATAATTCATCAACATGATTTTATTTCAAATATATTTACTACTAAACGATTATCAAAAAAGTTTTTAGTTATGCTAACAAATCATACAGGTGAATTTTTATTTTTGAATAAAAATAAAATATTAAAAAATCTATTGAGATATTTATTAAATCATTATAAATATGTAATAGCACCAAGTAAAGAATTATCAAATATACCTTTTTTGAAAAAAATAAACAGAGTAGAATATATATCTAATGGGGTAGATACATATAAATTTTCTTTGGTGGATGAAGATGATATTATAGATTTGAAAAGGGAATTAACTATCGAAGAAGGAAAGTTTATTGTTTTGTGTGCTAGACGTTGGGCACCAACAAAAGGTGTGATATATTTAATAAAAGCTATAAAAAAAGTAATAAATACTGGTGATGACGTTATATTTGTTATTTCGGGAAATAATTATTATGGATATCCAGAATATAGAAAGATGATTTTGTCATATATAAAAGAAAATAAATTAAGTAAATATATAAAATTAGTAGGAGATATACCACATAATGAAATAAAAAAGTATTATCAAGTATCAGATGTAGTAGTATTACCATCGTTAATGGAAGCAACTAGTTTAGCAGGGCTAGAAGCAATGAGTTGTGGTAAACCTTTAATTGGTAGTAATATAGGAGGAATTCCAGAAATTATAGATGATAATAAAACAGGATATTTAGTTGAAGTTAAAAATAGTGAAATGATTTCAAAAAAAATAATTGAATTAAAAAATAATATAGATATTAGAAAAGAAATGGGGATTTTAGCAAGAAAAAAAGTGGAAAAAGAATTTTCTTGGGAAATTGTTGCTAAAAAAACTGAAAAAATATATTTAAAGGTATTAAATGAAAAAAATGAAAAAAATATATATTAATGGAAGATTTTTGACACAAAATATTACTGGTGTACAAAGATATGCGATAGAAATTGTAAAAGCTCTAGATGATTATTTAAATACTAGAGACTTGAATAATCAATATGAGTTTGAAATTGTAGCTCCTAAAAATATAAAACAAAAGTTAGAATTAAAAAATATAAAAATAAGACAAACTGGCTTTTTGAAAGGTCATTTATGGGAACAATTAGAATTACCATTGTATGTAAAAAATAATTTTTTATTTAATTTTTGTAACTGCGCACCATTGTTAAAGAAAAATCAAATAGTAACAATACATGATGCCGCTGTTTGTGCAGTACCACAAGCTTATTCGAAGGCTTTTCGTTATTGGTATAAATTTATGTATAAAATATTAACTATGCGATTAAATAAAATTTTTACAGTATCAGAGTTTTCAAAAAAAGAATTGCATAAATATTTTAATCTTCCATTAGAAAAAATAGAAGTTACATATAATGGAATAGATCATATGAAGAATATAAAACTTGATGAAAAAATTTTTTCTAAATTTAGTATAAAGAAGAATAATTATGTTTTAGCTGTTAGTAGTTTAAGTCCATCTAAGAATTTTAAATTAATATTAGAAACAGCCAAACAAATGCCAGAAGTAAATTTTGTTATAGCTGGTGGAAGTAACTCAAAAGTTTTTAAAGATCAAGGATATGAAATAACTTCAAATATAAAGTTTATAGGTTATGTAACGGATGAAGAATTGGTTGCGTTATATAAATATGCAAAATGTTTTGTTTATCCATCAATATATGAAGGTTTTGGAATCCCCCCATTAGAAGCAATATATTTTGATTGTCCTGTAATATTATCAAATATAGATGTATTTAGGGAAATATATAGAAATTGTGTAATCTATTGTTCTGTTAATAATAATGATATATTAAAAAAAGAAATTATTAATATTATAGATAATAATTTAGACTTAGATAATGTATTAAAAAAAGAAAAAACTTTATTAAATTATTATAAATGGGATAATTTGATAATAAATTTATTTAAAAATATAAAATAGGTGAAAATATGATACAAAAAAAATACAATATATATGGTTTGGTGGAGAAAAAACAGATAATATAAAAAGATGCATTGAAAATTGGCAACAATTAGGTTATGAAATATATGAATGGAATGAAAATAATTATGATATAAATAAAAATGAGTTTGTAAAAAAAGCTTATAAAAATAAGCAGTGGGCATTTTTATCAGACTATATTCGATTAGATGTTTTATATAATATAGGGGAAATATATTTAGATACAGATGTAAAGGTAATAAAAAAGATAGATGAAAATTTATTAAATACAGATATATTAATGGGGTTTCAATTTGATTGTTTGATCGGAACACATTTTATTGGAGCTAAAAAGAAATCTTTATTTATAAAATATTTTTTAAATGAATATAATATAAAAGATAAAAAAATGATAGTTAATAATCATATATTTAATGATTTTTTTATAAAAAAAGTGGCAGATTTTAAATTGAATGGTAAAGATCAATATCTTAATTATAACAATGAAAAAATATCAATTTATAATAAAAACTTTTTTTCTTGTCCTAAAATAATAGGAACTGGATATGCATATCATTTATTAGATAACTCGTGGAGAAATAAAAAAAACATAAAAGTAAAAAATATAATTAAACGAATAATTAGAGATAAAGTATATTATAATTTAATAGCATATAAAGCGTTAAAAATAAGTCCATATTATGAAAAGTATAAAAAGATATACAGAAGAAATAATTTGTGCATTATATTGTAATAATTACCAAAAGGAATACCATGTGTACTTGTATCTAATTGTGCGGATAAGGATAATATAGAAATTGGGCAGAATAGACTAAAAATAATATTATGGTTCTCTTATTATAAACAATAGATAGGTTTAGTTTTTTTTGAATTTAGATATATATTATTAATTTATATAATTAATAATATATATCAGATAGTTTTAATGTTTTTTATTGATATTTACTACTATAATTTATTTTTTTATATCAATCAATATTAAGTTTAGTATAAATTTATTTTGAGATGAGAGGAGTATTATCTTGAAAGCTATAATGATAACACAAAGTATAGGTAGTAAAATACAACAAGGTGGAGAATTAATAAATAATAGAAATTTAAAGATTTTGAATAGTTGTTGTGAAAAATTGGATGTGATTTTATTAGAAAAAATGCCTAGAAAATTTAAAGTGTTGTATGATATTATAATGTATAAAAATTTTTATGGAATAACAAATGATAAAAAAAAGGATATATTTGATAAAATAAAGAAAAATCATTATGATTTTTGTTTTATATCATCTTCTTTAGGTGGAAGTTTAGTTTATGAAATAAAAAAATTTTTTCCAGAAGAAAAAATAATAGTTTTTTTCCATAATGTAGAGTATAATTTTTATTTACAATTATCAAAGCAAACAGGATTTTATAAAAAAATATTAGCTTTTAATGCGAAAAAAAATGAAGAAATGGCAATAAAGTATGCAGATAAAATAATTTCATTAAATAAAAGAGATGCCATTGAGATAAAGAAACTATATAATCGAGAGGTTGATTTTATATTACCAACAACATTTGATGATAAATATAAAAGTATTATTAGTTTAAATTGTGATAAAAAAAATGATACAAAAAAAATATTATTATTTGTAGGATCAGATTTTTATGCTAATTTTCATGGGATAAATTGGTTTATTGAGAATGTATTAGATGATTTGGAAAATGTAGTTTTATATGTTGTAGGAAAAGGAACAGAGGCTTGGAAAGAAAAATTTAAAAATATTAATAATTTAAATATAGTAGGAAGTGTAGATGATTTAGAAAAATATTATGGATTAGCAGATGCAGTAGTTTTACCTATTTTTTTGGGCAGTGGAATGAAAACTAAAACAGCAGAAGCTTTAATGTATGGAAAATATATTTTTGGCACAAAGGAAGCATTTGAAGGGTATGACATAGATTTTGATAAAGTAGGGGGATTATGTAATACTAAAGAAGAATTTATAAATAATATAAATAGTCACTTTGAATTAGATAATACAAAATATAATAAGTATAGTAGAAATATGTTTCAAAAGAAATATAATACAGAAAGATATATAAGTGAATTTAGAAACTTCTTAGAATTTATGTGTAATAAAAATTAGTATTTAAATAGAAATGTGATGTTTGGAAATATAAATTAAAATGCTAGAATGGATTAATTGCTATGAATGAACGAAAAATAGGAATATTAATAAGTTATATAAATATATTTTTACAAACAATAGTAGGATTTATATATGTACCAATATTATTATATTATATAGGCGCAGGTGAATATGGTATTTATCAACTAATTGGTTCATTTATTGCTTATTTTAGTATTATGGATTTTGGATTAACTACGGCGGTAATACGTTTTTATACTAAATATAAAGTAGAAAATGATAAAATCGCCATGGAAAATTTATTGGCAATTGCAATGAGATGCTTTGTCGGTATTACTATCTTTTTAGTAATTTTAGCTATAGGTGTATATATTAGCTTAGATGGCATTTTTAGCTATAGTATGACAGAATATGAGCTTATATCAGCAAAAAATATATTTTTATTATTAATTTTTAATATTATTATTACGATATCTACAATGATTTTTCGAGCAATAATTAATGCTCATGAGAAATTTTTGTTTTTAAAAGGTTTAGAAACTATTCAATTAACATTACAACCGATATTAGTAGTGCTTATTTTACAAGAATATCCTACAGCCTTTTCGGTAGCATTAGTTCAGACGATATTAAATATTTGTTTGATCATAGTTAGAATATATTATTGTTTTACAAAATTAGAGATAAAGATAAAATTTCATTATTGGGACAAAATACTATTTAAAGAGTTTAAAAAGTTGGCATTAAGTAGTTTTGTTGTATCTATAATTGATCAAATATTTTATAGAACAAATCAAATTATTTTAGGAATAGTTGATGGAACAGTAGCTGTGGCTATATATTCTATTGCTTCATTAATTTATATGAATTATATGATGATATCAGTAGCAATATCTGGAGTATATTTGCCATATATTGTTGAATTAAATTCTCAAGTAAATGGACTAAAGAAGATATCTGATTTATTTATAGCTATTGGTAGATGGCAATATTTTATATTAGCAGGTGTTGCTAGTGGTTTTATTATCTTTGGTCAGCAATTTATTATTTTTTTGGCAGGTAAAGAGTTTCTTGATGCTTATTGGATTACATTAATAATTATTATGCCACTTACGATAGATCTTATACAAAATATAGCATTGTCTGTTTTGCAAGCACAAAATAAGTATGATATTCGAGCTAAAGTATATTTTTTTATGGGAGTATTAAATTTTTGTTTAGCGATTCCATTGGCAAAAATATATGGTGGTATTGGTTGTGCTTTTGTTACAGGAAGTGTTATATTTGTTGGTAATGGATTGATTATGAATTGGTATTATTTAAAGATAATGAAATTGGATATAAAAAGATTTTGGAAAAATATTCAACGTATAACTATTGGGGTAGCTGGTATTACAATTATCGGATTTGCAATAAATTCAATAATAAATGTTCAAAATTTATGGCTGTTTGGTTTGTCTTTAGTGATATATACAGCTTTTTATATAGGTGCTATGTATAGCTGGTTTATGAATGATGATGAGCAATCTAAAATGAAAAATATAATTTTGAAAATTAAAAGGTGATTTTTAGTAGAATGAATAAAAAAGTTTGTGATATATTATTTTTGATATTGTGTATATGTTTGGTTTTTCTAAATATTCCCCAAATAATACAGATGAAACTCTTGGGTTCTGTGGTAGGTAGTAAATTAGTCTTTTATCCATTAATTATAGGATTAATATATACGTTTTATTGTGAATATAAATATAAAAATGTATTAGTGAATTTTGCAAAGTTTAAAAAGTATATATTTTTATTTTTAGGAATAAATTTAGTATCTACTATTTGTGGTTTATATATGTATCCATATTATGATTTAATTTGGCATGGGTCAGTAGATCAAATTGAAAAATTATCTAAAATATTAATTATATTAAATAGTTTAGGAATTGATCTTCAACATAAAACATTATCAGAATTATGGATTATAGCTAAATTGAAAACAGTATGTTTAGAGTCTTTATATACTTTTGGTGGATCATATTTGATTTATTGTTGGTATTATAATAGAGTGAAAGATGGGATAAATATTTTATTGAAAGCTATTATAATATCAATGATAATGATAGTGTTATATGGTATTATTGATGTATATTATTTGTTAGGTAATGAAACAGCGACTAATATTTTAATTACAATAAATCCAATTTTACATGAAATAAAAGCTCAAGGAACTTGGTGGCCACCATTATTATGGAAAGGACAATTGCGATCTATTTTTACTGAGCCTTCATATTATGGTATATATGCAGCCTTTGCTATGCCATTGTTATGGTACACATTTGTTAAAGCAAAAAATTTAAAATATAAAATAAGTATTGGTACGCTTATGTTTGGTTTTGTGTTTTGCTTATTTTTAACCAAAGCAAGAACTGCGGTGGCTTTATTTGGTGGTGAATGTGTATTATTAATTTTATGTACATTATATTTACGGAAAAAGATATTTTTACAACAAGTAGTATGTATTTTACTTTGTAGTGGAATTGCTTTTTGGAGTGCAAATCTAGTGATAGCCAATATGCAAATAAATGATGAAGTAGAATCTACAAATAAAGTTAATGTAGAAGCTTATATAGAAGATAATCTGGGCTCATTAGCTAGTATGAATAAAAGAAGTAATACTGCTAGATATTCAGTGATGATAGCAAATTTTAAAATAGGTGTAGATTATCCTATTTTAGGTGTGGGTACAAATTTAGCAGATGCTTATATTCCAGAATATTTACCAGCTATGAGCAAAGATAATGGTGAAGTAAATATGTGGTTAAAAAATCAACAAGAAAAAGGTATTTTAGGAACAGGATTTCCTGCTCTTGGCGAATATACTTGTAGGTTTGCACAAAATGGTTTATTAGGGCTAATTACATTTTTAGCTCCAGCAATTATTTTATTAAGAAAGTTATTGCAAAAAATATCTAGAGAAAAAGATCAATATGAAGTGGTTTTATCATATGTATTTTTTACAATATCGTTTATTGGTATAATGACGGCAGGAATAGGTGATCAAATAAATATTACTTATTGTTATTGGGTATTATTAGGTTTAGGTTATGCAATGTGTTTTGGTAAATCTTCAATTAAATGATTATATGAAGTAAAGAAAAAGGACTTAGTTCTATAAATAGAATTAAGTCCTTTTTTGTATTGGTCTATTTTTTGTTAATTGTAGTAAATATTAGCATCAAAGGTCATATTGCCGATTTGTTGATGGTCGCTGTATTGCCAAATTTTACAGATACGTTCAGGATGTTCTTGTTTGAAACTGTTTTCGTGATAGTATTGAGCTACCCAAATGGGAATGTAGTCGGCTAGTAAGTCGAGGTCGATGATATTGGTTAGCCAATTGTAGGAGCTGTATAGACCTACATAATTATAATCTAGTTCATTTAGTCGATTGATGAAATTACCAATCATATAAGCTACATTGATATTGTTTTTGAGTATAGATTTATCTTCTGCATCATACCAGATGCCAAGTGGTGGATTTTCGCCGTCAAGATATGTCTTGATCATTTGGTCGACCCAAAGTGCTTCGTTTATGGATTCGCTGATGGTTTGGGCATGGGCGTAATAATATACACCATACGGTAAATTATATTCTACAGCGTCATTGACATGGCGGATGAACATTTCATCTAGGCTTGTATATTCGCCTAGTTTGATAATGACACCATCAATATGAGCGTCTAAGATTGCTTGCCAGTTGATATGTTGTTGCCAAGCAGAGATATCAATTAGATTTAAATTTAAGTTTTGCATAAAATCACTCCTTTACCAAATGCGAGCGTAAAGCCCCTAAATTTATTTATGGGGATATAAGCTCGCTAAAAAACAATGATTCGATATCATTGTTTTTTATTGTATTATATTTTTAATAGTTATATAATACTTTTATGAAATATAAATCAAATAATAATATAGTATATTCTTGTAAATATCATGTAGTATTTTGTCCTAAATATCGTAGAAAAGTGTTGAACAATGGTGTTGATGAACGATTAAAGGAGTTGATTAATAATATTTGTCAGGAGCTTCACGTCGATTTAATCGAGATGGAAGTAATGCCAGACCATGTTCATTTGCTTTTAGAAGTTGATCCACAATTTGGTATACATAAAGTTGTTAAACGAATAAAAGGAATATCTTCAAGAATACTTCGAGAAGAATTTTCATGGTTAAAATCAAGGCTACCAACATTGTGGACAAATTCATATTTTGTATCTACAGTTGGTGGAGCACCAATGTCAATTATTAAACAGTATATAGAAAGTCAAAAGCGTTCAGAATAAATAAATGATAAAAAGGCAGATGATTGTAGTGAAAACATATTGTTTTAAACTGTATAAGGCAAAAAGAAATAGAAAACTTCATAAAGTTATTAATATAGCTGGAATTATCTACAATCATTGTATAGCTTTGCATAAAAGATATTATCGTTTATTTAAAAAATCTCTTAATATCTATAAGCTTCAAAAACATTTAACTAAACTTAAGAAAATAGGTAAATTTAGCTATTTTAAAGAAGTAGGTTCGCAAGCTATTCAAGACATAACTCAAAGAATAGACCGTGCTTATAAATTGTTTTTTAGAAATTTAAAACATAAAATTCGTACAGCACCACCATCTTTTAAAAAGATACGAAAATATAAATCATTCACGCTCAAACAAGCAGGTTGGAAACTCTTAAAGGATAATGCGATAGAAATTAATAAACAAAAATACAAATATTTTAAAAGTAGAGATATTGAAGGAATAGTTAAAACAATAACAATTAAACGTGATACTTTAGGTGATATATATCTTTATTTTGTTTGTGAAACTAACGAGAATAAAGTTTTAGCAAGAACAGGTAAAAGCGTCGGCTATGACTTTGGACTAAAACAGTTTTTAACAGCTTCAGATAATAAAGATATAAAAGCACCTTTATTTTTTAAGCAAAATGCTAATGATATAAAAAAAGCTAATAGAATTTTATCTAGAAAAAAGAAAGGTTCAAATCATCGTAGATTAGCAAAAATAGCTCTTGCTAGATTGTATAAGAAAATATCTAATCAACGTAAAGATTTTCATTTTAAATTAGCAAATAAAATTTGTAGTGAATATGCTTTAATCTGCATAGAAGATTTGAATATAAAAGGAATGCAAAAACGTTGGGGTAGAAAAATATCTGACTATGGATTTAGTGAATTTATAAAAATTCTTGAATATAAAGCGAGAGAAATTGGCTCAATAGTGCAAAAGATAGATAGATACTATCCAAGTTCGCAAATTTGCCATGTTTGTGGTACAAAAAATCCTGAAACTAAAAATTTGGCAGTTCGTGAGTGGATTTGCGCAAAGTGCAAAACCAGCCACGATAGAGATAGAAATGCTGCTATAAATATATGGAAGGTTGGGGCATCAACCTTCTTTGGAGAGATATAGTAAGACCTGCTATTTTAGTAGGCAAGTATCGTTTGTATCCAAGAATCCCCTGCCTTTAGGCATGGGGAGTATGTCAATTTAATACACAAAACTTTTAAAAAAGATTGAAAATATTTTAGATTTTTGAGAAAATTACGATACATCGTACACATTGTTTAATTTTTTAGAGTATAATGTAGTTATTATCAAGGAATGAGGTGGAAACGTTGGTTACTTCGGAAGATTATCTAGTAGATAGGATAAAGCAATTATGTATGATGAAAAAGATAAAAATTAATACCTTGGCTAATATGGCAGGACTTCCACCATCAACTTTGTATAGTATATTGAGCTTTAAAAGTAAAAATCCTAAATTTAAAACGATTTGTAAAATATGTATAGCCTTACATATTTCTGTATTTGAATTTTATAATGTAGATATGTTTAAAGAACCTGAATATTAAATCATTCATAACTGCACGTATAGAATGGCAACTATTATGTAATTTTGAATAATAGTTGTCATTTTTTTATTTTAGGGTTGTTTTTTTGCCTCTTACTTGCAAGTAAATAAGTGTAAGGGGTTGATAAGATGAGAAAACGACGGCGGCGTATTTGCTTTGGTTATTCAAAACTTATTTAATATCTTTAATAAAAGGAGAGAATGAAAATGGCAGATACACGTAAATTAAGTATGATTTTTACAATGGATAATGGTGATGAATTCAAATATACTTTAGCTGATCCTAAAGATGATTTAACTAAAGCAGAAGTTGATGAGGTTATGCAAAAAATGGTAGATAGTCAGGCAATTAGCAAAAAAGGTCATACTGTGGCTAGTAAAAAAGAAGCGTATATTACAGTTACTACACAGAGTGAATTGGCTTAATTTCGATTTTTAGATGAATTATGGATTTTGATTATAGATTGTTATAGGGGGAATTGATTATGGCAGTGAAAAAGAATGCAGAATGTGAACTTATCGTGAAAGTACAGACAGGTACAACAACTACTGGTAAAGCAAGTTATAGTAGTCGTAGTTTTAAATATATTAATCCACAAATTAGTGAAGATGATATTTTGGCGATTGGTCAAAAAATAGCTGGTTTACAAAAATACACTTTGGGTAGTGTATATAGACAAGATACTGCTGAAGTGGCTGAAAATTAAGTTTAAAAAGGGGGATGCAATGCATCCCCTTTAACTATAATTAAATTTTAGGCCGAGGTGACAATTTATGTTAGCGATAGTAGCTTAATAATGATATTGGCAAACTTTACTTTTGGTCGTTTATGAAAGGAAGGAGTCAATATCATGACAGATATATTAGGGAAAGCTCAAATGGGCGATGTTCAGGCAATACAAAGTTTGCTGGTGAAATATCAAAATTTATTAAAGCATGCGTCAAGGCAACATCATTTGGATTGTATAAAAGATGATGCTTATGCTGAAGCTGTAGTGAGTTTTTATCAGGCTATCAGAGATTTTGATGATAGTTTGGGGGTGAATTTTGCAGGTTTTGCCAAAATGAGAGTGTATCAAGGGGTACATGATTTGTTTCGAAAGAATTTGCGTATTTGGCAACATGAATTATCTTTGTCGGGAAAATCTACAGATAGTGAAAATCAAGATTCTAGTGATGATTCAGAAGATGATTTTGCGGATTTGATTGCTGATAAAGAAAATTTTACACAAGTTGTTGATTTAAAATTAGATTTATCTAGGGTGGTAAAGAAATTACCACAAAAACAATACTGGATATTTATCCTGGCTAGTAAATATGAGTTTAAACAAAAACAAATAGCCAAAATATTGAATATTTCTGAGCAGGCTGTCAGTAAAAATTATCGCAAAGCAAAAAAATTTGTTCATCAGGCCTTAAATGAAGGTGGAGCGTATGCAGAGTATCTTTGATTATATTGCAAATTATAGTTTCCCTATAGTGATAGCTAGTTTTTTGTTGGTACGTGTAGATAAACATTTAGCTAGTTTGGATAGGGGGATACATGATTTGAATAAGATATTGTGGCAACAATTTAAAAATATTTTTATTCCATTTATATTTTAAGTATATGTACTCTAATATGTATAGAGATGATTTTATCATTCTTTTTTTCTTTTGCTTTTCGCAAACTTCATGAATCATCTCTAAATTGATTTTATAAGAAGTCAAACTTTGTTTTGACTTCTTTTTTTTATTCATGGATTATCTGCAGTTTGTTCTTTTAACTTTAAAGTCATTTTACCACCATTTTTTTTATATAACACAATCATATTATTTTTTATATTATTAACTATTTTTATTAATAATATAAATTTTTTATGTAAATCTCTTAAAATAGAAGCCGTTTTAAGAGATTTTTTTATAAATGTAATTATACTTAAATAAAAATAAAAGCACTTGCATAAGCAAGCACCTTTATTTTTTAGCTTATTTTATAGAGATTTTTGAAGTTCTTTTACTTTTTCGATATCTAAGCCAGTACCTTTAACAATAATACTAATATCAATACCTAGTTTTAAAAAATTAATAGCATTTGCTATTTTAGTTTCTTCTATACCTTCACTTTTACCTTGTTGTATACCTTGTTTTATTCCTTCTTCTTTATAAGCATTTATATAAGAATAATAATCTCTTATTGCTTTTTCTCGTTGTTCATATGCTCTACGTTTTATTTTGTCTTGTAAGAAAATATCTTCAAATTCTATAGCTTCTTTAATTGCTGGAGTATTCATCGTTATTTCCTTCATTTTTTTATAAAATCATTTATATCTATTACATTCGTTATTTACTAATCGTTGTAGATGTAATATTTCTTGTTCATTCAATCCAGTATTTTTGAGATATAAAGTCAATAGACATGTTAGCTTTTAATAAATTAATAGCAACTT
>CAUWIH010000050.1:0-15813 GCA_963558795.1 uncultured Megamonas sp.
AATCCATTTAATTTATTTTTAAAAGAAGTGTCGCACTTGGATTGACAATTCATCTTATTAAAAGAATTTGATAATGTAAGAAAAATATATACATTAAAAATAGATATTAATTTTTATTTATCATTTTCTTTTAAATTAGAAATAAGTTATTCAAAAACATAAGACTTTAATAATAAAAGAGTACATATTATTTATATGTACTCTTTTATTATACATTTTTTTATTGATGTTATTTTTATTTTTGATATATATTTTTTTAATTTTTATGTTTAAATTTTATAATAATTTATTTGAGTTTTTACTCATAAACAAGCTGCACCTCCAAAAGCTGTTTTTATGTCAAACTTTTGGAAGAGCATTTCATTATTTTATAAAGAAATTACTTCTGCTAAATGACGTAATTCTTCTGGATATTCTTTTTTATTATGCACTGCGTCATGTAAGTTTATGCAAACTACTCTGCCACGTTCCATACCAAACACAATATTGTGTAAGCCAGATAAAGCTGCTAATGTTGCTTGTTCGCCTAATACACTAGCAAATACACGGTCATTGGCACTTGGTGAACCACCACGCTGTACTAATCCTAATACTGTTAAACGTGTAGAAATACCTGTTCTTTCTTCTAAATCTTTTACTAACTCTGGCATATTTGCTGTTCCTTCTGAAGCCAAAATTACTAAATAAGATTTTCCACCATCATGTAATTCTTGTACCTTATTGATAATTTTTTCTTTATCATATTCTTCTTCTGGCACAATAACCATATTACCACCGCCGGCAACTGCTGAATACGTAGCAAGCCAACCACATTTATTTCCCATTACTTCTAAAATAAAAGTACGACGATGTGCTTTTGCTGTATCACGAATTTCATCAATAGCTTTCAAAATAGTATTTACAGCTGTATCTGTACCAATAGCATAATCAGTACCCCAAATATCATTTTCAATTGTAGCAGGCACACATACTACAGAAAAACCTGTTTCTCTTTCAAATTCTTCTGCGCCACGTAAACTACCATCACCACCAATAACGATAAGTGCATCGATATTGTGTTTTTTCAAATTATCATAAGCCTGTTTACGACCTTCTGTAGTATAAAAACGTTTGCAAAAACTAGTACCTAAAAAAGTACCACCACGTTGAATAATATCAGAAACTGTTACTGATGTCATTTCTTCCATATTATCATCAACAAGCCCTCTATATCCATCAATAACGCCCCAAATACGCACATTATTATTAATAGCTGTTCTTACTACAGCACGAATCGCTGCATTCATTCCTGGTGCGTCTGTACCACTTGTTAATACAGCAATATTTTCAACTAACATAGAAAAACCCTCCCAAAACAAAAAATATATAAATTCGCCCAAATAATTAATTCTCTAATTAATATGCAAAATCCTTTTAGATATAATTAATTTTCTAAACTTGACAATCTCTGGCTATAAATTATAAAATTTAAATAATAGTCTATGTAACTGACGGTAGTGGAATTAACCACATGAAGCATAGATTTCTTTAGCCGACCGTCTGGGCAATAATCTAATAGTATTTATAATTATTTAACTGGAGGAATATCTTAAATGGATTCTATGGAATTAAAATACGGCTGTAACCCTAACCAAAAACCCGCTCGTGTTTATATGAAAGATGGACAAGATTTACCGTTCACTGTCTTAAATGGTCGTCCAGGTTATATTAATCTTTTAGATGCCTTTAATAGTTGGCAATTAGTTCGTGAATTAAAAGAAGCTACTGGCCTTCCTGCTGCTGCTTCCTTTAAACATGTAAGCCCTGCTGGTGCTGCTGTTGCTGTTCCTTTGTCTGAAACATTGAAAAAAATGTATTTCGTTGAAGGTGTTGAACTTACACCTATGGCTACAGCTTATATCCGTGCTCGTGGTGCTGACCGCATGTCTTCTTATGGCGATTTTGCAGCTTTATCTGACGAATGTGATGCTGCTACAGCTCGTTTCTTAGCTCGTGAAGTATCTGATGGTGTTATTGCTCCATCTTATAGTGAAGAAGCTTTAGAAATTTTAAAAACAAAACGTAAAGGTAACTATCTTGTAATCCAAATGGATACAAATTATGTTGCTCCTGAACTTGAAACAAAAGAAGTTTTCGGTGTTTCTTTTGAACAAAAACGTAATGATATCAAAATCACTGAAGAACTTTTCCAAAATATCCCTACACAAAACAAAAATATCACTGACGAAGCAAAACGTGATTTACTCATCGCTTTAATCACTTTAAAATATACTCAATCCAATTCTGTTTGCTATGCAAAAGATGGTCAAGCTATCGGTATTGGTGCAGGTCAACAATCTCGTGTACACTGCACACGTCTTGCTGGTAATAAAGCAGATATTTGGCATTTACGTCAAGCTCCACAAGTTCTTAATTTACCATTCAAAGCTGACGTTCGTCGTCCTGACCGTGATAATGCTATTGATGTATATATCTCTGATGAATATATGGATTTACTCGGTGGCGACGATTGGAAACGTGTATTCACTGAAAAACCACCTGTATTTACAAAAGAAGAAAAAGAAGCTTGGCTTGCTCAAGTAAAAGGTGTATCCTTAGGCTCTGACGCCTTCTTCCCATTCGGTGATAATATCGAACGTGCTCATAAATCTGGTGTAGATTTCGTAGCACAAAGCGGTGGCTCTATCCGTGATGATAATGTTATCGAAACTTGCGATAAATACAATATGGCTATGGCATTTGTAGGTATCCGTTTATTCCATCATTAATTTAAAAATTAAATTCATAAATAACAGCCCAAAACAGCTTAGATTTAGTTGTTTTGGGCTATTTTATTAATATATTATTTATATTTTAACTTAATTACCCCTGTTTTTTTATTATATATAGTATTTATTTTATTAATACATTATTTACATTTTAACAAAACTATCTATTTGACATTTTAAGGGCTAATATCTATACTAAAAATCTCTATGTATGATATAAATTTTTAATTTAAAGGAGACTTATATGCAAACTAACTCTCAAACTTCACCAGCAAATTCTTCATCTCTTGTAAACAAGATTATTGATGGAATATCTGCAATTTTCTTACCTATTGTAAGCTTACTTAGTGCCGCTGGTATTTTAAAAGGCTTTATTATTATTTTAACCACAACCAACGTCCTATCCACTGATAGCGATACCTATCTTGTCTTAAATGCTATGGCTGATAGTTTATTCTACTTTTTACCAATATTATTAGCTTATACATCTGCCAAAAAATTCAATGCAAATCCTTTTACTGCTGTTGTTATTGCCGGTATTTTATTATATCCTGCATTAAATACAATTTTAGAATCTGGTAAAACTATATATTTTCTTGGTCTTCCTTTAAAAGGTGTAACTTATCATTCTAGTGTTATTCCAATTATCTTAGCTACAGCAACACTTGGCTATGTAGAACGTTTTTTTGATAAAATTTTCCCTGATTTAGTTAAAAGCTTTTTAACACCACTTTTATCTATTGTCGTTGTTGGCTTCATTACTTTATTTTTATTCGGGCCATTAGGTGCTATTATTGGTGATTGTTTAGCTTCTATTTATGAATTAATTTATTCTTTTTCACCTATTCTCTCGGGTATTTTATTAGGTGCAATCATTCAACCAATGGTTATTTTCGGTTTTCATTGGAGTTTTTTACTTGTTGCTATGAATAATGTTGCTGTTCTTGGCTCTGATACTATCTTAGCTTTAATTGGGCCTGCTGTTTTTGCTCAAGTAGGTGCAGGTCTTGCTGTTTTAGTAAAAAGTAAAAATCCTCAATTTAAATCACTTTGTGCCTCTTCCATTCTTTCCGCTATCTTTGGGGTTACCGAACCTGTTATGTTTGGGGTAAATCTACCACGTAAAAAACCAATGATTGCTGTTTGTATCGGTGGTGGTGTAGGTGGTGCTATTGCTGGATATTCAGGTGCTAAAGCAGTTGCCTTTGTACTTCCAAGTTTAGCTTCTTTACCTGTATTTTTAGGTGAAGGTTTTGGTATATATTTATTTAGTTATTTAGTTTCTGCTGTAGTTGCATTTACAGTTACGTATGTTTTAAAATTTAAAGTGGATTTAGATAAATAAAAAATAGGCTCTAAACTATGTTTAGAGCCTATTTTTTATATTTAAATAATCGGATTTTTTTCTGGTGTTCCTGCTTTTCGTGGATAAACTTTTGGTGTTGGTTTTTCTTTTTTTATATATACAACAGCTCGTTTATCTTCTAGTTCAGGAAGTCTTACTGGCATAGCTTTAACTATTTTACCACCAAGAACTTTTACAGCTTTAGTTGCTTCTTCTATTTCTTCTTCATATTGACGACCTTTTAAAGCAATAAAAGTACCATTTAATTTTATAAATGGTAAGCAGTATTCACAAAGAATAGGTAATCTAGCAACAGCTCTAGCTGTTGCTAGATTAAATTTTTCACGATATTTCTTATTTCTTGCTGCTTCTTCGCTACGTGCATGAATAACTTCAACATCTTTCAAACCCAATTCATCAACTACTAATTGCAAAAATTTTACACGTTTATTCAAAGAATCTAGTAACGTCAATTTTAAATTTGGACAAAATATTTTAAGTGGAAGACCTGGAAAACCAGCACCTGTTCCTACATCAATTAAACTCACATCACCTGTGAATAATTTTTCTTGATAACAACTAAGAGAATCTACGATATGTTTTATCGCTACCTCTTTAGGCTCTGTAATCGCCGTCAGATTGATTTTTTCATTCCATTCGACAAGTAACTCATAATATTTATTAAAATCGTCTAACTGGGCTGTAGTTAACTCTAAGCCATATTCTTTAGCTACACTGTCTAGTTCTTCTATAAACCCCATTAATTTCCCTCCTGTCGACGATATTGCTCTAGATATACAAGTAATACGGAGATATCTGCTGGAGAAACACCAGAAATACGACTTGCTTGACCTATAGAAATTGGTTTTATTGCTTTTAATTTTTCTCTAGCTTCATCACGAAGGCTAGATACTTGGTCATAATCTATATCTTCTGGTAATAATTTTTCTTCCAATTTTTCCATACGTTCAACTTGTTCAAGCTGTTTTTTAATATAACCATCATATACTAAAATAATTTCAACTTGTTTTTTTACATCTTCGGCAATCTCTGGAAGTTCTATAATTTGTGCTAATTTATCATAACTAATTTCTTTACGTTTTAATAAATCAGCAGCTGTTACAGTATTATGAATTGCGCCTAATTCATATTCTAGCATTTTGGCTAAAGTTTCTTTGTTGGGATGAATACGAATTTCATTCAATAAAGCAATTGTATCTTTTATACTATCGCGACGTCTTACAAAACGAGCATAACGCTCATCAGATACTAAACCTACTTGACGTCCTTTTTCTGTTAAACGTAAATCTGCATTATCTTGACGAAGTAATAAACGATATTCTGCACGAGAAGTCATTACACGATATGGTTCATTTGTTCCTTTAGTTACCAAATCATCAATTAAAACACCAATATAAGCATCAGAACGTTTTAAAATTAATGGCTCTTTACCTTGCACTTTTAATGCGGCATTAATCCCAGCGATTAAGCCTTGAGCTGCTGCTTCTTCATAACCTGAAGTACCATTTGTTTGTCCCGCAGAGAAAAATCCACTTATAGTTTTAAACTCTAAAGATGGTTTTAATTGTAATGGATTAATGCAATCATATTCTATCGCATAACCTGGACGCATAATTTTTACATTTTCCAAACCAGGAATAGTACGTAAAAATTCCATTTGTACATCAATTGGCATGCTTGTAGACATACCCTGTACATACATTTCTTCAGTATTTAAACCTTCTGGTTCTATAAATAATTGATGACGTTGTTTATCTGGGAAACGTACAATTTTTGTTTCAATGGATGGACAGTATCTTGGCCCTACACCTGTGATAATACCATTTGCCATTGGTGCACGCTCAATATTATCACGAATAATTTTATGTGTTTCTTCATTGGTATATGTGAGCCAGCAAGGTACTTGTTCACGAGTTTTTACATCACTCATAAAAGAAAAATTATGCACTTCATCATCGCCAGGCTGAATTATCATCTTCGAAAAATCTAATGAACGACGATCTACACGAGCAGGCGTTCCGGTTTTAAAACGCATTAATTCAATACCTGCTTTTTTTAGACAAGAAGATAATTTTACTGCCGCTCTTTGTCCATTTGGCCCACCATCATATGTATTTTCCCCAATGATAATGCGACCTTTTAAATAAGTTCCTGATGCAAGTACAATTGCTTTACAAGTATAAACTTCACCTGTTTCTACAACCACACCTGTTACTTTATTATCTTCAAACAAAATATCATCAATAAGCAACTGTTTTACATCTAAATTGGGCTGTAATTCACAAGTTTCTTTCATTGTGTTTTGATATAATTTTTTATCTGCCTGCGCTCTTAAAGCTTGCACAGCTGGGCCTTTTCCTGTATTTAACATACGATATTGAATACAAGTTTTATCTGCATTAACACCCATTTCGCCACCTAAAGCGTCAATTTCACGTACTAAATGACCTTTAGCTGGACCACCTACTGATGGATTACATGGCATCATCGCAATATTATCCATATTTAAAGTTGTAAGCAAAGTATTACAACCCATACGTGCACTAGCTAATGCTGCTTCTACGCCTGCATGACCTGCCCCTATAATAACTACATCATAATTGCCTGCAATAAACAAAATAAAGCCTCCCACACTTTTAACTTTTAAATTTTAAATTTTAATATCTCACATTTTCTATCTTGTTTACTAATCTTTATAAACTATTTACCAATACAAAATTGACTAAATATCTGGTCAATAATATCCTCATCTACTGTATCACCAGTTATTTCACCCAATTTTTCCCAAGCAGAACGAATATCTATCACGATAAAATCTTCTGCCATATCCATTTCAATGGTTCTTAAACAATCATCTAAATATTTTTCAGCTTCTTTAAGTGCAGTTGCCTGACGCACATTATTTACAAAAACACCTTCTGCTTGTTTTACTGTACCACAATAAACTCGATTTACAATCTCTGTTTCCAAATCTTTTAATCCTTCGCGATTAATCATGGAAATATCTATATATTTAAAATCACCTTGTATTTTACTTTGTAAATCTTCTTTAGCTAAAACTCTAGGTAAATCATTTTTCGTAAATAAAATTATACCCTCTTTGTTTTGTAATAACTCTATGATTTCTTCATCTTCAGCCGTTAATTCTTTAGAACTATCAAATAATGCTAAAATCAAATCTGCTTTTTGTAAATAAGCTCTAGACTTTTCTACACCTATTTGTTCTACTTTATCTTCAGTTTCACGAATACCTGCTGTATCAATGATTTTTAAAGGCACTCCACCAATATTTGCATATTCTTCTAAACTATCACGTGTTGTCCCTGGTATATCTGTAACAATCGCTCTATCTTCACGTAAAAGCGCATTTAATAAACTAGACTTACCTACATTGGGCTTACCAATAATTGCTGTAACCAATCCATCACGTAAAATCTTACCTGTTTTAAAAGTTGAAAGCATTTCACTAATACGATTTTTTATATTTTCAACTTTATTTTTAGCCTCATCTTTTGCTACATCTTCAATATCATCTTCAGGAAAATCAATAGATGCCTCCAAATGAGCAATTACCTCTAAAATATCATGTCGCATAGCCTTTATTTCATTGGAAAAACGTCCTTCCAAATGACCTGTTGCCATACGTAAAGACGCATCAGTTCTTGCTCGTATAACATCCATTACTGATTGTGCCTGTGATAAATCCAAACGACCATTTAAAAATGCTCTTTTTGTAAATTCGCCAGGGTCTGCTATTCTTGCCCCATAATGTAATGCTAATTCTAAAATACGACGAACAATTAAGCTACCACCATGACTTTGAATTTCTACGACATTTTCTTTTGTATATGAATTTGGTGCCCACATTGGTATGCATAAAGCTTCATCAATAACCTGATTTTGTTCATCTATAACTTTACCATAAACAGCCTGATGACTATTAAATTCTTCCACAGATACATATTTAGGATTAAATGCTTTAAATAAATTATTTGCTATTACTCCTGCATTTTCCCCACTAATACGAACAATACCTATGCCACCTTCTCCTGGAGGTGTAGCAATAGCCACGATAGTATCATTTTCACCGAAATTTCTCATAAAAAATCCTCCAATTAGACACAAAAGGACTGCCCCAAATCATCAACAAAATTGGAAACAGCCCTTTCACAGCCTTAAATTACTATTAAATTACTAAATCTTCATTTTTATTATGCTTTACATCGACTACAATTTTACGATGTGGTTCTACACCATCACTATAAGTGATAATATCTGCATAATCTTGAAGTGCCATATGAATTATTTTACGTTCATGGCGATTCATTGGTTCTAAAACAACTTTAGTTCTATATTTTCTAGCTTTATTTGCTAATCTTTCTGCTAATTGACATAAAGTTTCTTCACGACGCATACGATAATTTTCTACGTCTAAAACAATACGGACTCTTGCACCATTAATATTCTTATTAGCAGCCATATTTGTTAAATACTGCAAAGAATCTAATGTTTGTCCATGTTTACCAATAAGTACACCCAGATTTTCCCCAATAAGATTAAATTTATAATTTATATCTTCTTCTACACATTCAATTTTAATTTCTTTATGCATAGTTTTAAATACAGCTTTTAAAAATTCTTGACCTTTTTCAATTGGTGAAAGTTCTTTTTCTGTTGCTCTAATTTTAGCTCCACGTGTACCTATTAAGCCAAAAAAACCTTTTGATGGTTCTTCTAATACTTCAAAAATAACACGTTCTTCTGGTAAATCTAACTGACTAAGCGCCGCTTTTTTTGCTTCTTCAATATCCTTACCAGTTGTTTCAATAACTCTTGGCATACATTATGACTCCTTTTTTGTAGATGTATCTTCATGTCTATACATCCACCATTGCTGTAATATCTGCATAATGTTATTTACAATCCAATAGATTACTAAACCAGCAGCAAAACTACAGCTAATCCAACCGATAAATAAAGGCATTGCTACAGACATTATTTTCATCTGCATTTGCATTTGTGGAGAATTAGAAGCAGAAGATGTTTGTTTTTGTACCACATAAGTACTCAACGCTGATAATACAGGTAAAATATATAAAGGATCAGGTAGAGATAAATTTGTAATCCATAAGAAAGATGGATCTCCACCGTAATCTATATTTTGTAGAGCATAAAACATTGCCATTAAAATAGGCATCTGTGCCAATAAAGGTAAACAACCAGCAAGAGGATTTACACCTGCACTTTTATATAATGCACCCATTTCTTGCTGTAAACGCTTAGGATCATTTTTAAACTTTTCTTGAAGTTTTTTCATTTTAGGCTGCAATTCTTGCATGCCTTTCATGGATTGTACCTGTTTTTTAGTTAACGGATAAAATGCCATTTTTATAATAATAGTCAATACAATAATTGATACACCGTAAGACTCAATACCTGCTGTGCCCAAAAAATCATGAAAGAAACCTAATACCAACTCTAATAATTGGACAATAGGCTCAAAAATAGAAGAAATAAATTCCAATTCATCACATCCTAAAGTTATTTTTAAAGTACCAACGAAAACTACAATTCAAATCTATTTTACAGGATCATATCCACCTTTGTGAAAAGGATGACAACGCAAAATGCGTTTTATGGCCATCCAACCACCATGAATAACACCATATTTTTCTACCGCGATCAAGGCATATTCTGAACAAGTCGGAATATAGCGACAGCAAGGCGGCTTCAATGGCGATATAAAATTTCGATAAAACAAAATTAAACCAATGAAAATCCGCTTCACTTTTTATTAACCTCATCTTTCAAAATGTTTGCACGTTTGCATAATGAATAAAATGATTTTTCCAAAGCTGTAGATTTTAAATCTACAGCTGCCGCTCTGCCTACAAGTAAAAGACAATAATCATCTTTTATTTCATGACGATGAAGTCTATATACTTCTCTAAGCAATCGTTTTACACGATTTCTAACAACAGCATTACCTAATTTTTTACCAGCAGCAAAAGCTACTCGACAACGAGGATTAAATGCTTTGCAATAATATATGACCATATTTCTATTTGCTAATGAACGGCCATAACGATAAATTTTTTGAAAATCACTATTTTCTTTAACAATAATTCTCTTTTGTAAAGTATATTTCATATTATCCTCACTCAGGAAGTTAATCTGATGTTTATACTTACAATTTTTCTTAACAAAAATCTAAAGTATCAACTAAAATTCAAGGATAGAGATAGTGAATATCACTATCTCTACTTATGACAAAAGGAAAAAGAGGCCACCGTAGTGACCTATTATTATGCGGATAACTTATGTCTTCCTCTAGCACGTCTTCTTTTTAAAACAAGGCGACCACCTTTAGTTTTCATACGTTGACGGAAACCATGAGTTTTCTTTTTCCAATGAGTATTTGGCTGAAATGTCTGTTTCAATTTTAACACCTCCTTAAAAAACACCATAATAGTACAAATTATAGCTATTAGAATTATAGACTACTGCCGTTTTCGTGTCAACAGATTTAAAAAATACTTGTTGATATCTCATACCCATTTTGATAAGATAATTATGCACTTATCCACAGATTTTTGCTAAATTGTGGATAAATGTGAATAATTATTATAAAATATTGACTTTTAAACATTTTAAAATTTTTAGAAAGGATTTGCTTCATGACGGATATTCAATTACAAGCTACTTGGGAAGAAATACTCAAAAATCTTGAAAAATCATTATCAAAACTAGTTTGTAACAACTGGTTAAAACCATTAAAACCATTAAAATTAACAACAAAATTTTTAGAATTAGGTGCACCTAATAATATTACTAAAGATTGGGTAAAAAAATATTATTTACCATTTCTTACAGATTCTTGTTATGAAGTAACTAATGCTCATTTAGAAATAGTTATTACAAATTTAGAATTATCACAAAATAGCGAAGTAAATTATCAAGAAGAATTAAAACAACAACAACTCAAAAAACGTAACACTCGTATTCGTACTAAAAAGAAAGCTAGTAATTTAACACAAGCTAATGATTTAATTCAACCAACATTAACTGAAGCAATGCAAGCACCAAATGATTTGAGTGAAACACCAATTCCTGTTAATCCTGGTGACAAATCTTCACTAAATCCAAAATATACTTTTGAAAGTTTTGTAATTGGTAATTCTAATAGTTTTGCTCATGCAGCAGCACTGGCTATTGCCGAAAATCCTGCTAAAGATTATAATCCATTCTTTATGTACGGCGGAGTCGGACTTGGGAAAACACATTTAATGCACGCAATTGGTCATAAAATATTACAAAATCATCCACAAAAAAGAGTTTTATACACAACTAGTGAAAAATTCACTAATGAATTAATAAACTCCATAAAAGATGGTACATCTGCAGCATTTCGTCAAAAATATCGAAACATTGATGTACTTCTTGTTGATGATGTACAATTCTTAGCAAAAAAAGAACGTATTCAAGAAGAATTTTTCCACACATTTAACGCATTAAAAGATGCTAATAAACAAATTATATTATCTAGTGATAGACCCCCAAAAGAAATAAAACCTTTAGAAGATAGATTATGTTCTCGTTTTGAGGGTGGTTTACTTGCAGATGTACAAGCCCCCGACCTAGAAACTAGAATTGCTATTTTACGAAAAAAAAGCTTAATGGATAATTTAGATGTCCCCCTCGATGTCATGACATATATTGCTAGTCATATTGATAATAACGTTAGAGAATTAGAAGGGGCATTAACTAAAGTTGTTGCCTATGCTTCATTTAAACATTACCCCGTAACTAGTGAATTAGCTAAAGAGGTTTTAAAAAATACAATTGCACCAGCAGAAACAAAATCTGAAGAAAATAATAAAACCATCAGCATTAATTTAATTCAAGAAACTGTAGCAAAATATTTTAAACTAACCCTTGCAGAATTAAACGGAAAAAAACGTAATAGAAATATCGCATTTCCTAGACAAATTGCTATGTATCTTTCTCGAGAACTCACTGATGCCTCCTTACCTAGAATTGGTGGAAATTTTGGTGGTAGAGATCACACCACTGTAATGCATGCACATGATAAAATAAAAAAACAATATGCTGAAAATAATAAAACAGCTAAAATCATTGATGAAATCAGCCAAATAATCAAATCATAATAACATATCAACAACTCTTGTGGATAAGTATGTTGATAAACTGTGCACAACATGTGTATAAGTAAAAAAAGTCCACATCTTTGTGGATATGTGGATAATTTGTCACAAAATATCCACAAGATATCAACAAGCATTAGACCTTATCAGATAAGCGTTTAAGCGACTTATCAACATATCCACAGCAACCTACTACTAATACTACTAATTTATTATATATATATTAATAATAGAATAATAACATAGGAGTGAATAACCCATGAAAATAACATGTGAAAAAAAAGAATTAGTACAAGCAATTCAAACTGTTCTTAAAGCAATACCAAGTAGACCACAAATGCCAATATTATCTGGCATATATATAAAAGCACATAAAGATTTCATTGAATTACAAGGAACTGATTATGAAATAAGTATTATTTGTAAAATCAATGCAATTATAGAAACAGAAGGAACTATTGTTCTTCCAGGTAAATATCTATATGAAGTAGTTCGCACATTACCAGGTGATTATGTAGAAATAAAAAATAATAACAGTGATAATTCTATAAACATTCGTTCAAACTCAGCACAATTTAATTTATTAAATATGCAAGAAAATGAATTTCCAGTAATTGAACCATTAAATGGACAAATTAATTTTAATCTAAAAAATGATATATTTTTAAATTTTATTCGTAAAACATCATTTGCTTGTTCTACAGATGAATCTAGACCAGTATTTACAGGTTGTTTAATGGATATTACAAATGAAAAAATTATCATGGCAGCAACAAATATGCACAGATTAGCATTAATAAAAGAAGATATAAATTATTTATCCGATGAAAATATAAAAATTATTATTCCAGCGAAAATATTAAATGAATTCTTGCATATTTTTAATTCAGAAATGCCAGCAGATGTTAAAATATCTTGCACACATAATAAAATCAGTTTTTCCTATGATAATATCTATGTAATATCTCGCTTAATTGAAGGACAATTTCCAGATTATAATCGTGTAATTCCTAAAGATTTTAAAACACATGTAACAATAAATAAAAATGAATTCCAATCTGCATTGGATCGTGTATCTTTAATTTCTCGTTCGGGGGATTACAATATTATCCACTTTGAATTTGTGGATAACATTGTAAGAATTTCTTCAGATAATCCTAATATTGGTAAAGCAGAAGAAACTATAAACGTAGATATTGAAGGACCAGGTATCAATATTTCTTTTAATGCAAAATATATTATTGACGTTTTAAAAGCAATTGATGCAGAAAACTTTATATTTTCCTTTAATCAACCATTAACAACAGCATCAATAACACAGATTGAAAATAAAAACTTTATTTATGTTGTCACCCCTGTTCGTACAAAAACAATGTAAAAAATTATGAATATACAAGTATTAAATTTATATAATTATCGTAATTATAAACAATTAAATTTGACTTTATTTCCCAATATAAATATTTTTACTGGCTTTAATGCACAAGGAAAAACAAATATTATAGAGGCTATTCATTTAGCCTCTTTGGGAATATCTCATCGCACTAGAATTGATAAAGATTTGATTTTATGGGGGGATAACAAAGCTAGTATAAATATTAAATTTACAAGAAGAGAAATCCTCTCACAAATAAACATTAAATTAAATAAAGTTGCTAAAAAAGAATTAAATTATAATGGTGATAATATAAAGCAAAAAGAATTGCCTGGATTATTAACAATGGTGCTGTTTTCTCCAGAAGATTTAATGTTAATAAAAGGAGCCCCCTTACAAAGAAGACGATTTTTGGATATAGAATTATCTCAAGTTAGTTCTCGTTATTATAATGAATTAGTACAATATAATAGATTATTACAACAAAGAAATAATTTATTGAAAAAAATTCGTGAGAATAATAAACTTGTAGATATGTTAGATATGTGGGATGAACAATTTGCGAAAGTTGCTGCTTTCATTGTGGAAATGCGACTTAGGGGTATGAAAAAAATAGCAGAAATAGCAAAAATAATTCATCAAGAAATATCACAACAAAAAGAGATATTAAATGTACAATATAATTTATATAATTTTGACAAAAATCTTGTAAATACTGAAATAGTAAGTATAGAAGAATTATATAATTTTTATAGGGTGACTTTAAATAAATATAGAAATAAAGATATTTTTCGCGGTTCAACAAGTGTTGGCCCCCATAGAGATGACATTGATTTTTATATAAATGATATATCTTTAAAATCTTTTGGTTCACAAGGTCAGCAACGTAGTTCAGTATTATCTTTGAAATTAGCAGAATTAGAATTTCTAAAGGGGGAAACTGGTGAATATCCAATTTTATTATTAGATGATGTAATGAGTGAATTAGATGTTCATCGGAGAGAAAACCTTTTAATATTGTTACAAGAAAAAAATATTCAAACATTGATTACAGCTACGGATAAAGATTTATTTACAACAAATCCTAAAAATCATTTTTTCCAAGTAGAAAATGGAAATGTAACAAGTTGTTCATAAAGGGGGACGAGGTAAAGTTTTCCTCGGTAAATACTATCAATGAAAAGAATGTATTCAAATAAATTATTTGAAACAGGAGATACAATAATTCCTAAAGCAATGAAGAATTTAGGATTATTTAATGAATATAAAAAAAATAAAATATTTTATTCATGGGGTGATATTGTTGGTAAGGAAATTGGAAAGCATGTAATCCCCCAAGAGTTAAAATTCTCTACATTATATGTATATGCTACATCTTCTGTTTGGGCAAATAATTTTCAATATTTAAAGTTAGAAATAATTGAAAAAATAAATGATTTTCTAGGAAAAAAATTTGTTAAAGATATTCAATTTACTAGAACAAATTATAAAAAGATAGATAAATATTCAACAATTTTAGAGAGAAAAATTGATTTAGGAAAATATGTAAAAAAAGTTCCATTGAGTAATACAGATTTAATCTTTGCTGAAAAGAAAGTTGAACAAATAAATGACGTAGATTTAAAAGCAAAATTAAAAGCGGTATATTTAAAAAATATTCAATTAAAAAAATTAAAAGAAGCTTATGGGTGGATAAGTTGTGCACATTGTGGAAGATTAACGCCAAAAGATAAACCAATTTGCTTTAATTGTTTAAGAGAATTAAAAGAAGAGAAAGAAGATTTGATTACAGAGATTTTTCAGGAAATGCCATGGGCTACGTATCAAGACATTTGCGAAGAAGTTCAATGTAGTAAGGAATTAGTGAAGAAACAACGAGATAAATTGATACAAACATTAGCTAGTGGATTATCACCAAATGATTTTACTAGCGTAGAGGCAATAAAATTAGTGATGTTGTATAAATCTATTCCTCCTAGTAAATTAAATGATTATATTATAAAAGATGTTTTAATGAAATTGCGTTATGATATGGCTTTTTGGGATAATAAAAAAAGTAATAAATAAAAAACTGTGTATATCTTTGAACTGCACCCCAAAAGTTGGACATAAAACAACTTTTGGAGGTGCAGTTTTTTA
>CAUWIH010000051.1:0-15552 GCA_963558795.1 uncultured Megamonas sp.
ATTTGTAAGCACACTACCCTGTGCCTGCATTACAGCTTTACTTACGATATTTTCTAATGCAATCATTTCTAATTTTTCACGTTGACGGCCAAGTTCTTGGTTTATTGCTGTATGTATTTCTGGGTCTACCAATTTTAAATCTGTTACTAAGTTCATAAATATGCCTCCCATTGTTATTAAATATCATTTAACATTTTTTATTTTTCATTTAATTTATTGCACAAAAAAGAGCGCATGAAAAAAATTCATGCGCTCTGTCTTTTTTACCTGAAAGATTTTTCTTCTTCGGTGCAATAATTTGCTTTCCAGAGTTTCGTCCATATACAGTCCTTTTGCCTGAGAGTTTGTGCCTCTTTCACCTTCGGCGCTGTTTCCAGTCTCTCCTGTATATTTCACCCGACCTATTTGTCTTAAGTTTATAATATCATGTAAAACATAAAAATGCAATAATATTTTAAAAATCGTATTTTTTCAGAATTTTTTAAGTTTATATATATAAACTATATTATATATACTTATATGGAGATGATTTTATGCGAAACCGAATGCGTTATATCTTTATTTTATTATTTATTTCCTTTATAATCATTAGTATTACTGGTATTTGTATGGATTTTAAATTATTAATTCTTCCCAAATTTTATCTAAAGTCTTTACATATATATTTGGGATATTTTATGTTTATCTTAATGATTATTCATTTATGGGATAATCGCAAATGGATTAAAAATATATTTAAATAACAAAAGGACAATATGATGCTCAATACTAATGATTTAGTACTTTTAAATACTCATTTTCCTGCTTGGGAAAAACTCTCTTTATCCGAACAACAACTTATTATCAACAATTCATCTTTAATTAAAGTAAAAAATCATGATTTTATGCATAACTGTAGTGAAGGCTGTTCTGGTATTTTAATTATCAAAAAAGGAGCACTTCGTGTATATACGATATCTAAACAAGGTAAAGAAATCACTTTTTATCGTTTACAGCAAGGTGATATTTCTATTTTATCTGCGTCTTGTGTAATTAAAGATATTACCATTGATATTTTTATCGAGGCTTTATCTGATTGCGAAATCATTCAAATTTTGCCATGTGCCTTTGCTAAAATAATGCACGAAAATATCTATTTAGAAGCTTTGACTTATAAATTAGCTACACAACGCCTATGCACTATAACTTGGGCTATGCAACAAATGATTTTCACTAGTTTCGATAAGCGTCTAGCTCAATTTTTGCTTAACGAGAGTAAGCGATTAAATTCTCTAGAAATTCATTTAACCCATGAACAAATAGCTAAATTTATGGGCTCTGCTCGTGAAGTAGTTACTCGTATGCTTAAATATTTTTCTACAGAACAATATGTTACTTTAACGCGCGGTAAAATAACTATTATTAATAAAGAAGCACTAGAAAAACTCTAGTGCTTCTTTGTTTTTTATTATATATATATTAAAAAACAATATTTTATATATTTTTTTAGAGAAAAACATTAAAAATAACAAAAATACAAATATTTTAGAAATTTGTATATATTAAAATAAATATATAATAATACAAAACATATGAGGAGGACTTATTATGAAACACTTCTTATTAAAGTATGGATTCACTCCTGCTACATTTTTTCAACTAATTCTTATAACCATAAATGCACAACTAATTTATGCATTTTGGGATATAAGAAATTCTGTTCCTGGAGGATTTCCAGCAGCGTTAGGTGTAACAGATCAAGAAGCTGGATATCTTTATTCAATGCAAGGTTTAGTTATTTTAGTAGGTACAATTGCTCTTGGCTGGATAGGAGATAGATTTTCTATTCGTAAAATAATGTTATTATCCTCTTTGGGCGTAGGTTGCATTTCATTATTTATTACTATATTTTCCCCTGGTCTCGGTATGCCAGTTCTATTAGCCTGCTTCTTTTCCATGTTATTCTTTTCTGAAGTTTTATTTAAACCAGCCAATTTTAAAGCTTTACGCTCTTCAACAAGCGAAGATCATCAAGGCTTAGTCTTTGGTTTATTTGAATTTGGTCGTGGTGTATTAGCTTTTCTTATTTCATTACTTTGGGCAGGTATGCTATATTTCAATGTTGGTCCTAAAGCCATGATGTCTGCATCTTGTATTATTATTATTTTAACAGGTATGGCCGTTTATTTTGTTGTTCCTAAAGATGTAAAAGTAGGCGATGAAGAAACTCACGTAAATAGTAGTATAGAAGCAATTAAAGGCATTGGATATGTTGCTAAATTGCCTGTAGTCTGGATTGCTGGTTTAAATGTTTTTTGTATATATGGAACCTTTGTTGCTGCTGGCACTTATTTTGCACGCTTCTTACAAGCAGGTTATGGAACTTCAGCCGTAGCGGCAGCTATGTTTGCTAGTATTGTAATTGGTTTAAGAATGTTGCCTTTAGTGTCATCCATTCTTGTTGAAAAAGTCTTTAAATCCACTGCTCATTTTATGAGAACGTTCCAAATTATATTATTTATTTTACTTTCTGCTATTGCTTTTATATTCTTTAGTAATCATCCTGATATTGCTTTATATAGTCAAGGCTATCTTCCTAATCAGGCTCCAGAAGGTTTAATTTCATCAGAAATGTTTACATTACTAATGATTTTAATGTTATGTGCATCTGCTTGTTGCTTTATGATTCGTGGCGTATATTATGCTCCAATAGGAGAATTGGGAGTTGCGAAAAAACATTCTTCTGCTGCAATGTCATTTGCAATTACTTTAGGTTATATACCTGCGTTACTTGCTCCAATTATTTTAGGTGGTTTAGTACAATCTCCAGAAAAAGATGCAACTGGCCATATTATTCGTTCTTATTTAACAGATACACATGTTTTAGCTATGGCTTTTGTCGGATTAGCAGCTTTAACCTTAATAGCTGTATGTATGTCTCATCTTTTAGTTAAACTCAGAGCAAAATTAATCAAAGAAAATAAAATCGAAGGTTAATATTATAATTAGTGAGGCAGTTATTATGAAAAATTATAATTTATTTAATTGGATGAGCACAATTTCTAATGATACCTCCATTTGCGATTTATTAATTCCAGGTACTCATGATACAATGACCGCTACGTGCAATCAAAGATACTATAAAACACAAAAGCTCTCTTTAGAAGAACAATTACAATGTGGCGTTCGCTTTTTTGACTTGCGAATTAGACGTGAAATGATTGCCGCACATCGTGAATGGCATAGTGATATTACAATAAATGATATTATGACTACGCTACAACATTTTTTAGAAAAATATTCTTCTGAAGTAATTATTATACGTGTTCAAAATGCCAATGAACTAAAAAACGATTATCCCGAATATGGTTTAGCCTTAAAAAACGAACTTTTAAAATTTATGCCATTATTTTACAAATGGAATAATCGTACAGAAATATTTCCTAAATTAGGAGCAGTCCGAGGAAAAATTATTGCATTAGAATGCAGTCCTATTGAATATAAATTTTATGAAATTAATAATATTATTTGGGCTCAAACTTGGCATGATAATGAGTTTATAACCTTACAAGATTTATGGAATGGTCCATCTATTGAAGAAAAAAAACAAGCAATAAAAAATAATTATATAACCCAATTATCAAACAAATTATTTTTAAATCATATTAGTGCTACTAATGGAGATTTAAAATATCCAGATAATTATGCTAAAATACTAAATCCGTATTTAATATCCATATGTAATGAAACTACTTACAAAAACGGTATACAAATAATGGATTTTATTGATGAAAATTTATCTAAAACATGTATAGATTGTAATTTTCACCCATAATAACTTTATAAATCTATTATAAAATTTATATGAGAGGTTAGTTTATGAATATAATTGCCGATTTGCATACCCATACCTTAGCTTGTGGTCATGCTTATAGTACACTTACAGAAGTAATACAAGAAGCAAGTAATAAAGACTTAAAAGCTATTGGCTTAACAGAACACGGACCTGGATACCCTGGAAGTGTTAAATGGGCATATTTCAATACTTACAGAGATATACCTAGAAAATTTAAAAATACCAAAGTTTTATGTGGAGCAGAAGTTAATATTATGGATTTGTCTGGAGAATTAGATTTTACAATAGATCAATTAAAAAAACTTGATATTGTAATCGTATCTTGTCACAAAGAATGTCTTACTCCAGGTGCTAATTTAGACGAAATGATGAATGTATGGGAAAAAATAATGCAAATACCAACCGTTGATATAATTGGTCATCCAGACAATCCCATTTATCCTATAAATCCTGATTTATTAGCACAAATGGCGTCCTATTATAATAAAGCTATAGAAATTAATAATTCTTCACCTTTAGCTCGTCCTGGAAGTGAAGATTTATGCAAGCAACTAGTTATGTCCGCAAAAAAATATAACACATATATTAGTATAGGATCAGATGCTCATTATCATAAAAAAATTGGTCTATTTGACTATGCTCAAGACTTAATATCTAAATATGAAATTCCTGAAGATTTAATTATTAATACTTCACTTACTAAAATTGAAGAATTTTTAAAATCACATCGTTAATCTCCTTTCAAATTTATATAAAAGACTAATTACGATTAAAATCGAATTAGTCTTTTTTTTACCAATCTTTTCTATATTGTCCAGGAGTAATGCCAATGTTTTTTTTGAAAGTTGTTTGAAAATAACTTGAATTATTAAATCCACAACGAAATGATATTTCTGTAATTGTTAAATTAGTAGATATTAATAATATTTGTGCTTCTGAAATTCTTCGTTTATTAACATATTGCATGGGAGACACTCCCATATAATTTTTAAAACAATGAGCTAAATAAAACTTATTTAAATGAAGTTTTTTTGACATTATTTCTAAGTTAATATCTTCTAAATAATGTGTATCCAAATAACATTTTACACGTTCTGCAATATTTTCTCCTTTGTTTTCTGTTTTATTGATATTTTTACACAAATTATAAATTATCGTAATTAAAGAATTTAACAATGTAGTCTGGGGATTATTTATTAAATAATCTTTATTATGTATCATCGCTAAATTTCGGCATAATAAAAAATATGGTTGCAAACTTTTAAAAGGTGATACCATCGATATTACTGGTGATACTGTAATCGGAATTAAATAATTGGGCGCTAAACCTTGAATTTGTAAATTATTAATACCTAATACAATAGCAGATAATGTTTTATCTGCCTCGAAAATACGATGTATTTGTTGAGGATTAATAACTAATGTATCTCCTGGAGTTAATCGATAATGATTTTGGTTTATTTCATAAACCACACACCCTTTTATAATATGAATAATTTCTAAAAATTGACTATGTGAATGCTTTATAGATAAACTTTTATGATATTCTTTAATATCTTGAACATACGCTAAACGAGGTACAATATTATTTTTAAATAAATTATGTGCATGTTGATTGGTTGTAAATTTATATTCCAGCATTATATTACTCCTAATAGCAATATTCATTATAAATTATTACAATCTTATCATACATTTAGCAATATATCTAATATAATATTCATAAAAATCATTTATTTTTTTTATTATTAATAATTACAAGAATAATCTAATTTATACATTACAACGCAAAATTTTATAGTATAATATATCTATCATTAATTGAAAAATTATAGGAGTTTGTCATGGGAAAAATCACAATTAAACCATACTTATTAACACCACAAAAAGACAGTATAGTTATAGCTTGGGAAGTAAATGAACAATCTAACTATAGTCTCAAATATAAAAAATTAGGAGCTAAAACTTATAAAACTACAAAATTAAATCAAGCATTTATAGATAACGCAAATAGCAATATATTATACTTTACTCAATTAACTAAGTTAGAACTAAATACTATTTATCAATATAATATTTTTGAAGGAAAAACCGAACTTCATACCAATACTTTTTCTACAGTAAAAGATAACATAAATTTGAAAATTATTACTGTAGGCGATACACATTCTTTTGAATTACATGAAGACTTAGCTCAGAGTATATCCAAACATCAACCTAATTTTATACTTCATAGTGGAGATATCTCTTTTGGAACTGGTGACCAACGTGAACAATATGAAGATAATTGGTTTAATCTTATTTCCCAAACTTTACAACAAATTCCTGTTTACTATACACCAGGAAATCATGATAATGGTAAATTTTTTGACCATTATTTTATTAATCCTATCAAACCTTATACAAATCATGCTCCATATGGAAATACTTATTCTGTAAATTTTAATAATACTCATTTCATCTTTGTAGATAGCAATCCTTGGGGTCTTTATGAAATGAATGCTATCAATTCAGATTTACAAGTAGATGATATAACACAAAATTTAATTGATACAACGATGGAATGGCTAGAAACAGATTTACAGTCTGTACAAGCTCAACAATGCAAATGGAAAATTTTAATATTGCACCATCCTTATACTGATGTTTTGAATAATAAATATATATCTAGCATAGTTGATAAATATGGTATCGACCTTATAATCTCTGGTCATATACATTATTATACTAAAACCATAACCTCTAATAAAAATAATCAACAATCAATATATATTTCTCAAGGTACTTTACAAAAACATTACGCTGAGATTACACATATAAATGATAAAAGACTCTTTGAGGAATTTCCTGAGGTTGTTTCTATTGGTAAAAACAATTTTGGATTATTGTCTATTAATAATGATATTCTTCAATATGATATTTATGGATACAATGAATCAAACAAAGAAGTTTTAATCGATTCAATAAAAATTTCTCACAATTTAAAACCACTTGAACTTAATAATATTTTAATAGAACGTGTAGATAATATTGGAACATTAAAAATTTGCGGAGAAATTTATAATCCAAATACATCAGTTGCTAAAGCTCAATTTGATTTATACGATAATGGTGAACAAAAAAATATTGCATTATTTGGTTTATATTCACTACGTCACAATATGTTACTTAATCCATATACAAAAAATAACTTTATTGCCTATTATACTACTAATAAAGCTGGCGAACATTTTATTGAGATTGCTGATAAAAAATTTAACTGTACAGTATTTGAACATGATCAAGTAGAATATATAAATTTACGATGTAAAAAACTGGTAATGCAGCAAGGTGTATATATTCATTCTTCTATTGATATAAAAAATAATACAGACCGAGAAATATTCACTAATATTCCATTATTCGTTAATCAATACATGATTGAAACAAAAAATATATTTCTTAACCCCTATCAACAATGCAATGTAGAATTTATTTACAAAGTAAAAGAAACCGGGAAATACCATATAAGTATAGGTCCTACTAATTCTAAAACAATAATCATTAATGGTAGTATAAAATTGATTCCTCATGTAAAAGACATGTCTGGTAATTACCATTATGGATTAATACATGGTTCTCCACGCTTAGAAAAATGTAAAAATATATATCAACTATGTTTGGATAAAGAAACTGACTATATCGAAATCCCTGCAGCTAAAGACTTAACATCTGATGTTGGATTTACGGCTATAGTTTCTGCCAATATCCAACGACTAGCTAATGAAAATGAAATGGGACATAATCCACTAATAGTTCGTGGAAAATCTGTTGGTTGGGGCGCAACATATCTCTTTAGAATGGTTGTAGAACGCAATGGTATTTTAAAATGGGGAATTTGTCATGATATTTCTGAAAAAAGTTGGCAAGGAGGAACAATAAAATTAAAACAATTATCTAGGTATGCACTCTCTTTTAATAAAGAATATGGCGGTGCCTCCTATGTTGATGGTTATCCTGTTGCTAAAGTGAGTGGTCTACCTCATAATTCAATACTTCGTCAATGGGAAGATCAACCTATATTTATTGGGTATTCTTATATTGGTCACATTATACCTAGTTTAGGTAGACCTATATATTATACTCATTTAAATGCTAAAATTTCAGAAGTAAAATTTTATTTAGACTCATTAACTCAAGCAGAAATAAATTCTACATCAAAAACAAATGATTTATCTGATAAACGTCTCGCTATCAATTATGATTTTTCTAAAATATTAACTATTGGTAGTCATACTACAGAATGGAAATTTTTAGAAGGAAAACATACCAATTTATTTTGCAACAAAAAAATCTTACACTTCCAACAATTAATGGTAAATGCAAATATTCCATTTAATGCATCTATTGTACTCTCTGTTGAAGTTTCAGATAATATGATACATGTCACTGATAAAAAAGAATTTATTTTAAAAGATGGAATAAATTATATTGATTTATTCGATATTATACCTGCTAAATATATTAGAATACATGCTAAATTTTCTGGAACAATCAATGAACAAGGAACATTTGCACCAGAAATATTTGAGTATAATCTTTCTGTTACAGATGGAACTTATTTTAGTTGCTTTTATTGGGGCACTTACGCCGATTGGGCAAAAGGTAAATTTACTGGAGCTGTTCATATGCCTCCAGAAGATAGATTCACCCAATACCCAGAATATACAGATATTATTCACGGATAAAAATATATTCTATTTATTCATTCTTTATAAATCGTCACACATATGCTTAAATATTTTTCTACAGAACAGTACGTTTCTTTAACTCGTGGTAAAATAACAATCACTAACAAAGAAGCACTAGAAAAACTCTAGTGCTTTTTATTTTATGTTTTTATGTTAAAATATTAGTTAGATTTTAATATTGGAGGTTTTTTAATGAAAATAATTGTAGGTCTTGGCAATCCTGGTAGTGAATACGCCAAAACCCGCCATAACGTTGGTTTTATGCTTATTGATGCACTTGCTGAACATCTTAATATAAATCTTTGGAAAGATAAATTTAATGCTCAAATCGCTGAAGGTCGTATCGGCACAGAAAAAGTATTACTCGTTAAACCACAAACATATATGAATAATAGTGGTGAAGCTGTCGGCCCATTAATGCGTTGGTATAAAGTCGAACCAGAAGATATTATCGTTGCTCATGATGATATGGATATTTCTGCTGGTACTATTCGTATTCGTAAAAAAGGTAGTTCTGGTGGTCATAATGGTATAAAATCTTTAATCGCTCATCTTGGTAGTGAAAATTTTGCTCGTGTTCGTCTTGGTGTTGGTCGTCCTCTTCCTGGTTGGACTGTAGTAAATCACGTACTTGCACCATTTCCTACTGAAGATAAAGAAGCCGTAGATTCTGCTATTAAATATCTTATCCCTGCTGTCGAATGTATTGTAAATGACTCTATTGATACCGCTATGAACAAATTTAATCCAAAAAAAGCTAAAAAAACTAAACATAAACAGGAGGAACAAGCTAATGGCTGATATTCGTGCATTATATGCTGATGAAAATGGTAATATTCTTGATGCCCCTAATGGTTTTCAAGCACTAGCAAGATCTGGTTCTGAAATAATTGAGCTTTCACCTGAGGATTTAATTCCTTTACCTGAATCTGCAGATTTAATGTTTTTACCTGACCGTTTACCACTTGCTAAATATGGCGATGAAATCATGCCTATTATGGGTAATGCTGTAGCTGCTATTTTACCTGCTGGTTATACACGTTTATATATGCCAGCTTTCAAAAAAGAAGAAGATGCTCAAATGCTCCCTCTTTATGGATATACTGCTGTTGTTGTTTATAACAATGAACTTTATGTAGCAGCTATGTACACTGATGAAAATGATAAATGGGACCCTGTTCATTATAATACACGTAATCTACACAAATTAGTTAAACGTGTCCAAAAAGATTTACCAGAAAATCGTCTAGTTGAACATCTTGGCAATTGCTCGCTTACTTGGCATTGCTGTACTGCTCAAAATCTCTTTTATCGTCGTTGGGAAGCAGGTATTCCTACATCTCCTGTATGTAATGCTAATTGCTTTGGCTGTATCTCTCTTCAACCTGCTGAATGTTGTCCTTCTCCACAAAGTCGTATTAAATTCCGTCCTACACCAAAAGAAATAGCACAAATCGGTATTTATCATTTAGAAACCGCCCCTGACGCTATTATTAGTTTTGGTCAAGGCTGTGAAGGTGAACCTTCTCTTGCCGTAGATAATATTGTCCCTGCTATTGAAAAAATCCGTAAAAAAACCTCTAAAGGTCAAATTAATATCAATACAAATGCAGGCTTTACTGACGGTATCAAACGTATTGTTGATGCTGGTCTTGATAGTATGCGTGTAAGTATTATCAGTGCTATCCCTGAAAATTACAAAGCTTATTATCGTGGTAGCTATGAACTTGAAAACGTCAAAGAATCTATTCATTATGCTCATGAACATGGTGTACATATTTCTTTAAATATGTTATATTTCCCTGGTTTTAATGATAGTGAAAGTGAAGTTAAAGCTTGGAAAGAATTCTTACGTGAAACACCTGTAAATATGATTCAAGTTCGTAATCTAAATATCGACCCAGATGCTTTTGCTGAAATTATGCCTCCATTCACTAAAGCTATTGGCACTAAAGAATTTTTACATCAATTAAAAGAAGAATTCCCAAATATTCAAATTGCTAGTTTTAGCCATTACCAAAAGGAAGATTAATTATGATTATTAACCCCAAAGTTGAAATGATGCCTTTTTCTGCGAAGAAAAATTTAATTTTTGAACGTTTTTGCAAAAATTTACGCTGGGCTTATGAAAAGTCTAATTTTTATCATGAAAAATATACTAAAGCCAATATTTCACCCAAAGACATTGTAACTTTTGATGATATTAGTAAATTACCACTAACTACTGTTGATGAATTAAAAGCTGCTTCTGCATTTGATTTATTAACTGGCCCACTTAGTTTAACTTTACGTCTAAATAAAACTATTAGCGGGCTGTACCGTGGTTCTACTGCTGACGACGTTGCTCGTAATATTGATATTGCTATTCGTCCTTTGGCTAGTAATGATATTAACAAAACTTCTACTTTAATCATTTGTGGTAATTATAGCTCTCAATATTTATTGGATTTACACTACGCAGCAGAAGCACTTGGCGCTACTGTCCTTCCTTGTAATAGTGTAGAAGCAGCTATCGAAGCTACAGATATTTTTAAAGCTACAACACTTATCATCAATAGTAAAAATTTACAAACTATCTTAGATACTAATCCTGACGCACTTCCGCCAAAAATCATTGTGCTTACTGATTCTTTTTCTGATACAATTTTAACTAATATCGAACAGCGTTTAAATCGCACTTTACCAAAGATATACATGTCAAAATACTTTGGTTTTGCAGGTATTCTCTTTACTTGTGAACATAATCATCTCCATATTCAAGATGATTATGTATATACCGAAACAGTAGATAATAAATTAGTATTTACACCACTAACATGTGAAGCTATGCCAATCATTCGACTTCAAATGGATATTAATGGCACTATTGATTGTGATAATATCTGTGATTGTGGTCGTACCTTTGCCAAAATCATTCTTAAAGACTAATTTAAAATCAAACTAAATAACAGAATTTATTAATTTGAAAGGAACATTACAGTGAAATTTCTACATTTATCCGACCTTCATCTAGGCAAAAATTTAAATGGTTTTTCACTATATCAAGACCAAGCATATATTCTGCATCAAGTTGTGCAAATTGCACAAAACGAACAAATTGAGGCAGTAATTATTGCAGGGGATATCTTTGATAAATCCGTTCCGAATAGTCAAGCTATACAACTTTTTGATGAATTTTTAACATCTTGGGCAGAATTAAATCTGCCCGTTTTTATTATCAGTGGAAATCACGATAATGCTCAACGTGTAGCTTTTGGTGCGAATTTATTTAAACAAAATAATATCTTTATTTCTCCTGTATATAATGGAAATATTTCCCCTATTACACTTGAAGATAACTTCGGTAAAATAAATTTTTATTTATTGCCATTTTTAAAACCGACTACTGTTCGTAATTTTTTCCCTGACGAAGAAATCACTTCATATAATCAAGCTATCGAAGTAGCCTTAAAAAATATTTCACTAAACACTGATGAACGAAATATCCTAATAGCTCATCAATTCGTAACTGGAGCATATATTTGTGACTCAGAAGACATTGTCGTCGGTGGTATAGATAATACCGACGCTAATTTATTTCAAAATTTTGATTATGTAGCTTTAGGACATCTTCACACACCACAGACAGTACTTCGCGAAAGTATTCGTTACTGTGGAACATTACTTAAATATTCTTTTTCTGAAATAAATCAAGAAAAATCACTTACTATTGTAGATTTTTTAGCTAAAAACGATATCAATATACAAACTATTCCACTAAAACCATTACATGATATGCGTAAATTAAAAGGCCTTTATGCTGATTTAACATTAAAAACTAATTATCAAAAAACCAATACTGATGATTATCTTGCTGTTATTTTAACAGACGAAGAAGATATCCCTGACGCGATAAATCGTCTTCGTTCCATTTATCCGAATATCATGCAATTAACATATGAAAATACACGTACTAATACAACGAAACAATTAGCAAACATCGATATTCATAATTTAAAAAGTCCATTAACATTATTTAAAGAATTTTACACTCAACAAAATAATCAAGATTTAAATACTGCACAAAATGCAATTTTAGAAGAATTAATCCATGATATTTGGGAGGAAAAATAATGCGTCCCTTAAAATTAATTATCTCGGCCTTTGGTCCTTACGCTGATAAATGCGAATTAGATTTAACAACACTCGGCAAAAAGGGAATTTATCTTATAACAGGCGATACCGGTGCCGGCAAAACAACTATTTTTGACGCTATTACCTTTGCTTTATATGGACAAACCAGCGGTGGTTTTCGTGAAAATGACATGCTTCGTAGTAAATACGCCGACGCTCACACTCCTACATTTGTCGAAATGACCTTTAGTTACAATCAACAAGAATATACCATTCGTCGTAATCCTGAATATCTTCGCCCAGCCAAAAAAGGTAATGGTATTGTGAAAGAAAAAGCTCAAGCTGAATTTTTTCTACCCAATCAACCGCCAATTACAGGTATTAAAGATGTTAATAACGCTATTATTGAATTAATTGGCATTGATGCTCACCAATTCACCCAAATAGCCATGATTGCTCAAGGAGAATTTTTAAAATTAATTCATGCTACCACCAAAGAACGCAGTGATATTTTCCGTAAAATTTTCAATACCAAACCTTATCAACAATTACAAGAAAAACTAAAAGAACGGTTTAATCACCTAAAAAAAGAGTTTGTGCTCATTGATACGAGTATCAAGCAATATGTAGATTCTATTTTATTACCCAATGAAGATATCAAAATTAATCCTTTAATGCCTAATGAATGTTTAGAAACTATTAAGCAAATTATCATACAAGATAATCAAGACTTACAAATATTAGAGCAAAAACTTAATGAAACCGAACAAAATTTAGCTACCCAAACTAAACTAATTGATAATGCTAATATGCAAACAAAACTAAATTTTGAACTCCAAAATATCTCACCTAAAATCAATCAAGTACAAGCAAAACTTCAAGAAAATATCTCTCAACATACTAAATTCAAACAAAATTATGAACAAGAAAATCCTAAACTCACATTAAATATTGCAAAATTAACCGAAGAATTACCTAAATATCAAAAAATCAAACAAAAACAAACAAAAATTATTCAACTTCAACAAGAAATATCTACTAAACAACAAAATTTAAAATCAACAGAACAAGAACTTAATACCTTAACTACCTCAATTACTAATATCAATACCGAATTAACACAACTAAATGATATTGAAATCAAAATAGAACAAGTCAAAACAGCCCAAATTCAAAATAATCAACAACTACAAAATCTACACAAATTAGTACAAATTCTTCAAGACTATAAAGAATGTTCGTTATTATATAAAGAAAAATATGCGATATTTACCACAAAACAACAAGAACATAATCTAGCTAATAATACTTATACTCAAGAGTATTACGCATTTTTAGCTGAACAAGCAGGTATTCTAGCTAATAATCTAAAACCTAATACTCCTTGTCCTGTTTGTGGCTCAACTTCGCACCCTCATTTAGCTACAAATTCAGCCAACGCACCTTCTCAAGCACAACTCGAACAAAGCAAAAATCAACTAGATAAATTAAGTCAAATTTTACAAAAATTAAGTGGTATTTTAGGAGAATTATCTGGTAAGCGTCATAATTTAGCAAATGAAATTGAAATTCAAGCAAAAAATTTCTTTGGTAAGTTCGATAGAAATACTATTTTTGCTGAAACCAAACATGAACAAGATTTACTTATAAAAAAAGCTACCACATTGCAACAAGAACTAATGAATTTAAATATATTGCTCAAACAAAAATCAACTTTAACTACTAAATTAGAAACTTATTCTCATAAATTAGAAAATTTACAGCAAAATATATTATTATCTACCCAAACACTAACTAAACAACAAACTACTTTAGAAGTTTTAACTAAAGAAATCACTATATTAACGCAAAATCTATTATTTCCAACTGAAAACGAAGCTACTTTAAAATTAAAAACTTATACTAAGCAACAACAACATTTAACAACTGAACTTAATTTAGCACAAAAAGCAGTAGAAGAGTGCCAACAACAATTAGTTGCTCTTTCAGCTAGAAAAACATCTCTAAAAGAACAAATATCACCTCAAAAATATAATCTTGAACAATTACAAACGACAAAACAAGAAATGTTACTTACTAAACAAGAACTCACTAAACATATCCAAAATCTGCATACTAGAATTACTACTAATCAACAAATTAAACATAAACTAGCATTACAAATTAATAAATTAGCCACTAATCAAGAACTTTATACAAATATTCAAAGTCTATATGCTACAGCTACAGGTTCATTAAGTGGAAAAGAACGTATTATGCTTGAAACTTATGTTCAAATTCATTATTTTGATAGAATTTTAATTCGTGCAAATACACGTTTAATGATGATGAGTCAAGGTCAATATGAACTTAAACGTTGTCAATCTAGTGAACAATTACGCTCACAAACAGGATTAGACTTAGATGTTATTGACCATTATAATGGCACTACTCGTAGTATTAAAACTTTATCTGGAGGCGAATCTTTTAAAGCAGCTTTATCTTTAGCCTTAGGCTTATCCGATGAAATTCAATCCTTTGCTGGAGGAATCCATTTAGATACTATGTTTATTGATGAAGGCTTTGGCTCATTAGATAATGATTCATTAAATCAAGCGATTAAAGTTTTATCTACATTATCTGAAGGTAATAAATTAATTGGAATAATTTCTCATGTCGATGAATTAAAAGAAAAAATTGATAAGCAAATAAAAATCACCAAAAATCAAGCAAATGGTAGCCAAGCAAAAATCCTTATTTAATAAGGGTTTTTGCTCTTTTTTTATTTTTTATAAAAAAACTTTAAAATTTTTTCAAAAAAAGTGTTGACATTTGTTTTGAAGTTCTATATAATAATCTACGTTGTCAAGCGACAACAACGCAATACGGTTCACT